>JAUICO010000015.1 GCA_030427825.1 bacterium
TCCACGTCGGACTGTGCGGGCTCAGCGAGCCATCCGGAGATCTTGGAGGTCAGCTACTACAGCCAGACGCAAAGCTGCGCGTGCGGATGCGGCACCCTGCCAGGCTGGGAGGAGCAAGTGGCGGCGCGAGACCTGCTGTTTGATCTGATTGAAAGGGCCTCGCCTCGCGAATCGACTGCGGATCGGATTCGTGTAGCTGTCTTTAGACTTAGCGACGGCATTGATGAGCAACTCCCGGTGTTCTCACTTCCGGCGTCGCTTCATGATTTGGCTTCTCGCGCACAGGAATACGCGAGAAGCCGATGCCCCTTTGAGTCCATCGTATTAACAGGAAGTGAGTTGATTCAAATACGGGAAGTGCTGGCCCAACATCAGGAGAGCCCAGACTTGCATCGGGCGCATTACGTGCAGTTTGTCGACGCAGGTGGCGATTACTACGGTGGAGTGGCTCGCGATGAGTTCACCGAACAGTCGCTTGACGCGTTGAGAGCCTTGCCGTTGCACTACTATGGGTGCGATGAAGGTACGATCGGAGATGGACAAGCAACAAGGTAAGCGTTCAATCGTAGCTGCCCGCCGTACCCCGTCCAATGACAGCATCCCACCTCCCTGGTTCCGAGAGCCGCCAAGGATGCAAGAACAAACCTACGCTGTCAGGACGGGGTACGGCGGGCAGTTACGAACCAACTCCCAAATACGCGGGCGCGCGCCCGGGCGTTTACTCCTCTTCAGCGGCCGCTTCGGCCTCAGCCTCGCGAATCGCGGTAGCCGCCGGCGAGGGGTCCGGTCGCAGAGTTCGAGAAAGCGTCGAAGACGGTTCTCCTGCCTGCCATTCAATGTGTGCAAACTCATCAATGTAGCCCGGTCTGCGCAGGATAACATCGACGCCGCGAAAATAGTCGACTTCAAGGGGACCCACCTGTGTGGGTGTGGTTCCTGCCGGTTCATTGTCGACGAGGACCGTGGCCCCCGGCGGAATGGACTCAACAGAGATCGAGTGAGGCAATGGCTGCAGTTCAAAGCGGACCTCAGCCTGCGAGCCTTCTTCCAATGACACTGTCTGGCTGCCCGGCTCGGTGTACCCATCCAAACGAATGGTCACCTCGACTGCGCCCTCAGACTGCTCAGGCGTATAGGTCGTCGGCGTGTGGACCCCGGTTGCAGTCCCGTTGACAATGATCTCGGCGCCCTGCGGTCGCGAGGTAACAAACACCGATGCAGGAGCTGCGGCGACGGGTTCTTCCTCGGCGTTCAATACGAACTCGTTCACCGCGTATGCCGCGCCCGCAAGTAGCGCCAGCGTAAGGATGACTGCGAAAATGCGCCCGCCGGCACCGCGGCGCGGTGTCTCGATGTCGTCTGCGGTGAGGTAGTCGAACTGCGCGGCACGTGCGGCCGGAACCCCTTCGACCGGAGTCGAATCGTCATACACCTCGGTGGCGAAATCCACCGGAGTGAGATCTTCCGAGTGCAGCTGTGGACGTGAGGAGCCTGCCTCGCTCCCGGGGTCGGCGTCGCCGCCCCGGCGCGAGCTTTCTGTGCGAGATGAGCGTGCCCTGGCGCCGCCCGCAGGCTCGGCGCGCTCGCGTACCGCGGCGGCGCTGAATCCCGCGCTGCCGGCGGCCGGTTTCGGCTCAGAATCGCCGGCCGACTTCACTGCGTCGGCGACGGAATCCGGGGACAGGGCCATCGTCGCCGCCGGTGGGCGTGTCGCAGTCGTCGTGTGCTCGACGTCTATGACTCCGGGATCCGTTGACGAAGAGGGCAGGTCCATGTCGTGGCCTGCGCTCGGTGCGGCGTCTGTGCCGGCTGCCGCGGACACGTCGTGGCTCTCATCGCTTGTTGCGTGCGCGTCTGCGACTTCACCCAGCTCTTCGTCAGGTTGGTACTCGAAGGTCCCGCTCTGAACGTCTTCACGATCCGGGAACAGGTCTCCGTCGCTGACCTCAACTCGTGAGGTCTGGATGGTTCCGCCGGAGTATCCTCGGGTGTTCCGTCGCGCTCCCGCGGAGTTGTCATCCGGGGCGACAATCTGCGCAAAGCTGTTCGGGGCTGTGGGAGCCGTACCCTCAGCGGGCAGGTCGCCCTGATCGCTGGTGTCGAGCTCCAGCGTATCGTCCAACGCGATTTCTTCGTCGATGATGTCACCGACCTCGTTCTCATCGATGACGATCTGGTGCCCATCCGTCACGCCGAAAATCATCGCGCCGATCGGCAGGCCGGGATTGTGGTCTATGGTCTCGGTCGGCGTGTGGAGCGTGCTCGCGGCATCGACCGGTCGGAAGTCCTTGCGCGAGAGGGGACGATATCCCGGGTTTCGCTGACGAGGCGCGAGTCTGCTCCCGAAGTACGACTTCAGGCGGTGCCTGCCGAAGCCGGGAAAGTTTCTGCGCAACCACGTCGAGAGGGCAGCGCGGAAGGCCTGCGCGGTGGGGTACCGCTCTGCGGGGTCGCTGTTCAGCGCGCGGGCGAAGATGTCTTCCAACTCTGCCGGTACATCCGGGTTCAGGTCACTGATCGGCGCGACCTCAGCGGTACGGGCGTTCGCGAGCACCTCTTTCGTTGTATCGCCGGCGTGGGGCGGGCGCCCGGTGAGAAGGTGATAAGCGAGGGCGGCGACACTGAAGATGTCGGATGAGGTCGAGGCCCAGGCGCCCCGTGCGCACTCGCGCGCTGTGTAGTGGTACAGCGAAGCGTCCTTCGCTTCTGTGTCGACGGACGCGGCCCCGGTCTTACGTCGGGCTCGGCAGACGCCGAAGTCGACGACTTTGATCGCGCCTGCTGCAGAAAGCAGAACATGCCGCGGTCTGATGTCGCCGTGGACAATGTCCAGGGGGCGCCCACGCTCGTCGCGACGTGCGTGGGCGTACGAGAGCCCGGCGCAGATTTCAGATGCGATGAACGCTGCGACTTCGGGGGACGCGGGTTCGGATTCGCTGACTTCTGTATCGAGGACCTGCTGTAGCGTGATGCCCTCGATGTACTCCATCACGTGCCAGATGATGCCATCGCGCTCGCACATGTCGAAAGTGTGAGCGATGTTCACGTGGTTGAGCCGCTGGGTCAGCTGCGACTCCTCTCGCAGGCGCTTTAGAAATACCTCATTGGCAGCGATGGCGGGCTTAATGAAGGTGAGGGCAACCAGCCTTCTATCGACGCCGGGGACATCCCAGTGCGCCCGCACTGCGACGGTCATGTCCGACTCAGCGATGGTATCGAGGATTTCGTATGGACCGAAGCGAGCGCCAGGAGTCACAATGCTGCCGGGATGGGGGAAAGTCGGAATACTGATTGTGCATTGTACGCGCCGAAAAATCGAGGGTGCAGCGTATCAACAGTGCGCGGCGTGCTGATGCGCCTGCGCGGCGCCGGCAGGGCATCTTCGCTGTGGCGCAGGATGTTGCCGCGTCGCCCACCTCGACTTGACGCTCTACCTGCGCGCTGATACCCGCCTGCGGCCCAATTCCCGCCCCTCCCGCGAGGGGGCAACGGCGACCGCCGGCGGGGCAGGTTGGGAGTATTGCGCACCACGGCATTGCGCCCCGAAAGGGAGTCCTCACGTGTTCGTAAAATCGCGACTGCTGACTCCCGGGCCCACGCTGGTCGCCGAGTCCACGCGACTTGCGATGGCTGCTGCACACCCGCACCACCGCTCTCCCGAGTACAGCCGCGTTCACAAGCGCGCGCTTGAGCTCCTGCGTCGTCTCTGGGACACCGACTCCGACGTCCTCGCGGTCACCGGATCGGGGACGGCCTCGATGGAATCTGCGCTGCGAACCGTACTGCGGCCGGGAGATCGGATCGCGGTCGTGACCGGCGGCAAGTTCGCCGAGCGGTGGCGCGACATCTGTGGCTCCATCGCATGCGAAGTGGTTGAGATTCACGTCGAATGGGGTGCCTGCGCTACCGCGGCGGATGTCGCCGGCGCGTTGGAAGGCGGCCCACCGGTGGCGGCGATGGTCTGCGTGGCGTCAGAAACCTCGACCGGTGCACTGCACCCGGTCGCCGAGCTCGGCCGCAGCCTGCGTGCGCACAGCCCGGACGCGGCGTTGATCGTTGATGGAATCACGGCCGTCGGGACCGTCGATCTCTCGATGCGCCGCGACAGGATCGACGTGCTCGTAAGCGGAAGCCAGAAGGCGTTTGGCCTGCCTCCGGGCCTTGGCATGGTTGGCGTCAGCGAGGCCGCGTGGGAGCTGGCAGCGCGTCCGGGATGCGACAGCTGGTACATGGACCTGCGACGCGAGCGAAAGCAGACGGAGACCGGGCAGACGGCATTTACGCCGGCGATCTCCCTGGTGGTCGGACTGCTTGAGGTGATGGAGCGCTGGGACGCACTCGGCAGAGACGAGATCTTTCAGCACTGCGCGTCCATCGCCGAAGCTACGCGGGCCGCTGTGAAGGCAATGGGGCTGACGCTCTTCGCGCGGGATACGCCTTCGCCGGCGCTCACCAGTGTATTGCTGCCCGAGGGCATCTCCTCGGCATCCCTGCGCAATTGGACCCGAAGCCATTGCGGCGTAACGATCTCAGGCGGTCAGGATCAGTGGAAGGACCGCATCGTCCGGATAGGCCATCTGGGCGTCGTCGACGCGCTCGACGCGCTCGCCGGCATCGCTGCTTTTGAGATGGCGCTGCGCCAGGCGGGCGTCGCGGTACCGGTCGGAGCTGGACTCAAGGCGGCCCTCGAAGTCTTAGAACCCGCGCTCTCGACATCGGCGTCGGCAGCCTGGAATCCCTAAAGTAACGCGCAGGATACCTGCACAGAATCGGAGCAAAACCTATGCCGGGTTGCATCGTAATCGGTGCCCAATGGGGCGACGAAGGCAAAGGCAAAATCGTTGATATTCTGACCGCAGAGGCGAGCCATGTGGTTCGCTTCCAGGGGGGGAACAACGCCGGGCACACGCTGGTCGTGGACAGCGGCAGCGGGCCGGTAAAGACCGTGCTTCACCTGATCCCGTCCGGCATCCTGCACGACGACAAGGTCTGCGTGATCGCTTCCGGTGTCGTCGTTGATCCGGTGGTTCTTCTGCAGGAGGTGCAGGGCCTGGCCGACGGCGGACTTGAGGTCGCTGACGACGCGCTCCTGATCAGCCGCGACGCCCACGTCATCATGCCTTACCACTGCGCTGTCGACATCGCCCGTGAAGAGCGCCGTGCCGGCAGCAAGATCGGTACCACGGGCCGCGGTATCGGCCCCGCATACGAAGACCGCGCCGCGCGCCGTGGCGTCCGAATCTCGGACCTGCTCGACCGCGACGCGCTGCGCGAGCGCCTTGAGCAGGTGGTTCCCGAGCGCAACGTCGCTCTGGAGTGGTTCGGCGTCGCCCCTTTCGACATCGATACCCTCACCGACGAGTATCTGGCGATCGGCGACAAGTTGCGCCGCTGGGTCGGAGACTGTCGCCAGACCCTGGCCGACGCACGTCGCAGCGGTGCCGCGATTCTCTACGAAGGCGCACAGGGCACGCTTCTCGACATCGGACACGGTACCTACCCCTTTGTTACCTCGAGTCACACCACCGCGGGCGGTGCCTGCACCGGCGCCGGTGTGCCGCCGATGTCGATCGACGCCGTGTTGGGCATCGCGAAGGCCTACGCGACACGCGTGGGCAGCGGTCCTTTCCCAACGGAGCTCTTCGACGCCGATGGCGAAGCGCTGCGTGCTGCGGGGCATGAGTTCGGCGCAACCACCGGGCGGCCGCGCCGCTGCGGCTGGTTTGATGCTCCGGTCATGCGATACGCCGTGATGGTCAACGGTTTCACCTCACTGGCGATCACAAAGCTCGATGTGCTCACCGGCATGGATGAACTGAAGATCTGCGTCGCCCACGACGTTGACGGTCAGCGCCTCGACGTGTGTCGTCCGGACGCGGCAGCGATGGAACGGGCAGTCCCCGTGTACGAGTCGATGCCCGGCTGGACCGAGGACATCACCGGCTGCCAGAGCGTGGACGAGCTGCCTGCGAACGCCCGCGCCTTTGTCGATCGCCTTAGCGAGCTGTCGGGGTGCCCGGTCGGGATCATCTCGGTCGGCCCGGGTCGGCGACAGACAATCGTGCTGAATTCACCCTTCGCGGGCTCCTGAGCGAAGGTCTGTCGATCGCTTGTTTCTTGCCTGGCGGCTGAAGCGGGGTAGATCATGCGTGGGCATGATGACCTCGGGGTGCGGCAGCCAGCCGGTCCCCGGTTCGGAGGTGGCGAGATGAGCGGAGAAGACGAAGACTTCGACGACTTCGGCGATGAGTGGACCGATGAAGACGGGTCGCGGGTTCGCGACCGGGTCGAGGGTCTGATGCGTGACGTGCTGAAGCGGGCCCTGAGTCAGGGCCGCGGCGCACGCCAGGTGACCGAAGACCGCATCCGCAATGCAGCCAAAGAAGTGCCTCTGCCGCGGGAGGTTGTCAGCTACATCCTGTCGCAGGTGGACACGGTAAAGACCGACATCACGCGGGTGGTGTCGGGCGAAGTACGTGACTTCCTCGAGTCCGCGAATCTCGCAGAAGAGATCGCCCGCATCCTCACTACACTGAGCTTTGAGATTCGGACCGAAGTCCGCTTCGTGCCGAACGACGACCGCCTCAGACCTTCGGTGAAGAACCGGGTGAAAGTGAAGAGCAATCGAGACGGGGATAACGACGCAGAGACCGATGAGTACGACGAAGCAATTCGCAGCTCTGTCTCTACGCTGGCATCGCGTGTCATCGACCGTCTCTCTGGGGGCGGCGACACGTCGTCGACAGCTGCGCCGAAAAGTGCGCCGAAGAGCGCGCAGGCGGACGAAGCCGACGAAGAGGCTGCGGCTGACGGCGAAAAGGCGGCCAAACCCGCCGGAAAGGTGCCTGCGTCCGACGCGAAGAAGTCGCCCGTGAAACGAAAAGCGACCCGTAAGAAGTCGAAGCCTGCGGGCGACGAGGAGTAGCCCGGCTCAGCGGCGTTCGATGCGGACCTGCTCGATGGTAACCGGTGTCGTCGGTCGGTTCGGGCCCGACGTCGGTACGCGTGCGATAGCTGCTACGACGTCAGTATTCGCACAAAGTCCGAACACGGAGTGCCGGTTGTCGAGGTGAGGCGTGTCGCGGTCGGTGATGAAGAACTGGCTGCCGTTCGTGCCGGGACCTGCGTTTGCCATCGACAGGATACCGGCGCTCGAGTGGCGAAGCTCCGGGTGAAACTCGTCAGCGAAGCGGTATCCGGGGCCGCCGCTGCCGGTGCCTGCGGGGTCGCCGCCCTGGATCATGAAGTTGGGGATCACGCGGTGGAAGGTCAGGCCGTCGTAGAAAGCGCGCCGCGCGGGCTGGCGCGTACGGTGGTCAATGAAGGTCTTCTGCCCGGTTGCAAGACCGACAAAGTTCGCGACGGTGTTCGGGACCTGGCGGTCGTAGAGCAGACAGTCGATGGAGCCCATTGAGGTCACGATGACGGCGTGCAGTTCTCCATCACCGGGGTATGCGGCGAGGATGCTCTCAGCGCTCTCGCTTTCGACAGGAGGGATCTCGCCGTCGGCCTGGGCAATCTGCGCGTTCTCGGCGCCTGCTGCTTCGGGCGTCGCCTCAGGCGCTGTGGAGCCCTCAGCGGTCGCCTCGTCCCCGTGCTCTTCGGCGTGGGCTTCGCCCTCGTTGGAGGCGGCGGCTTCGCCGGCGTCTTTCTGACAGGCAGCGGCAAGGAGCAGCAGGGTGCTCAGGGCGGCCATGAAGGGGAGGATTCGTGCTCTCATCGGGGTCTCCGGATCTGGGATGGTGTGGGAAGGGAAGTGACAATCTCTGTGCCTGTGCACCGGGCTATTCGAGCGGAGCGCAGATCAACGCGACGCTGTCCACCAGGTTGCCGGCGCCGCCGGTCATGCCGACGGCGACGTGGTTTGGCGGGCAGTTGTAGGTGTACGGGTGTCCGCCGCTTCCGCCGGCGCCCTCCAGGGTAACGGTTCGGCGACCGATTGTGCCTCCACCACCGCCGGTGTTTCCGCCGGCAAGCTCGCGCACGCGCTGACGCAGCTCGGCGATCTGCGCTTCAAGCTCCTGGTAGCGATTCAACTCTTCGATGCCGATTCCGCTCAAGGTGTCGCAATCCTCGGCGTGGTTTGCCTGGTCCGCGTAGAGCGCGCGGTCTGCAATATCGGCGAACTGCAGGCTGTTCACGTTGGCAGCGGCTGCCGGCGCGGTCGCGACCCATGGCGTCATGGTCTTCGGGTTGCGAACGACCTCGCCGAGACTGCCGAGTGTGATGCCAATCCAGACTTCGCGGTCTCGGATGGCGGTTGGCAGGGCGGTCTCTGAACCGAGCATGACGACATATTCACCGAGATGAACGGCGACGAACTGCTCCTCAGACCACGAGGGCTGCGACGCTTCTTCTGTAGAGTAGACCTTGAAGGTCATCGGAAATACGCCGCTGATCGGCCGTTGATTCTCGTCGAGGAGCTCCCCCTCGAAGCGAACCTGCCAGTCGTTCTGGCTGTCCTGCGCGCTCACGACGCCGCTCGCGGTGAATACGGCCAGGGCTGTGAGCAGAGCGAGCGCGAGTGAATGTAGTCGGGGCGTTGCCATGGGAGACTCCGGTGGGGAACGCGGGCGAACGCGATCACTAACCTCGAGTCGCCACTGCCAATTCCGCGCCGGAGCGCGTTACCGTTACACCACGTCGGACGCAACCCGTGGCGTCAGTCGATGAAGGCGAGGGGAAACACGCGCACCGACAGGTCGACCCCGCATCGAATATCTACCAGGCCCCCGTCGGAGCTCTGGTCGGCGCCAAACTCGACTGCCGTAGCGAAGCCGATCTGAAAGGCGAGGGTAGTGAGTTGTGCGCTGACCGCGGATTGATTCTTCTCGTTGATCACGCCCTCGAAGACTCCGTTCGTGCCTGCGGGTATCTCCGGAAGAGTTGCGACCTCGGTCATCGCGATGAAAGCGGCATTGGTGGCGCCGATACGAAGCTCAGTGGGCTGCAGAGGCACGTCGAGTGCATTGTTCGAGACTCGGCACCAGATTCGGTCCATCGTCACCCGATCGATCGCGTCCTGATCATCGAAGGACTCGGTGAGGTCTACCGGGTCGGCGAGGACAGGGCCGAGGGGAAGCGCCCAGGTGTCGTTGCCGGTCACGCCGAGGGACGCGGGGTCCACGGCCGGGTGGGACAGGCGAAGCGCGTCAGTCATTTCCCAGGACCGCGACACAGTATGCTTGAAGAGGCGCTCGCAGCCCGAGAGCAGCAGGCAAATGGCGGCGAGGAGGGGGAGTGCAGTGCGTGACATCGGGCTTCCGGGGCGTGGGTGGTTGCGCGTACCGGGAAGGACTCTCGCTTCAGTCGTCGAATCGGGTAGAATCCCCTCCCGATCGCTACGACGACCTGCGTCAGGCCCCGGTGTCAGGTGAGCCCTTCGAAAGCACAGGAAGACCCTCTCAAAGCGTTGCTGCTCTCGATGCATCGTGAGAAGGGGCGCGCCGGAGATCGTGGTCGAGTGCCTGTCTTCGTCGTTACCGGCCGTTGGCCGGGGGGACTCGACGCCGCCGTGCGGGGCTGGCGGAGGCTTCTGGTCGAAGCAGGCGAGCGTCACTTCGAAGGCGAGCTGCGAGCGGGCGAGTCGTCATTCTTTGCACTCAAGCAGGTCGTTGGCGCCTGGCTTTCGCTGGTAGAGTCGATCGATGTGCCCGACGCTGAGCTTGAGAAAGCGGCTGCCAGGGTGGCAGGTCCCCTGGCCCTGGAGCGATGGCACCGCGACGACGCGGAGCCGGCCCTGGAGAGTGTGCACGGAGGTGCCACCGCGACCATCGGATCGCAGCTCATGTTCTTCGAAGACGTTGTGCGGCTGCTGACGGCGCTTGGAGAGCGCATCTCCGGCAACGTTGTGTTTCGCGCGGACGACTACGCGCCTCCGGCGATGATCAGCGCGCTTCGATACCTTGTGGACCGCTATACCTCTGAGCCGGGTGGTGGGCGCGGGGGGCGCGGCGCAGCCGCCGGCTCAATCGTCGTGTTTTCGCTGCACACGAATCTGCTCGTGCCCGCCCTGAGAGAAGGACTGCGTGGGCGCGCCGATGTCCACTTCGTTGATCTCTCCGGTGTCGCGGTCGCACAGGCACGGGCTGCACTTGCGGGGGATGAACTGATCGGGATGCTCATCGACGGGACGGGCGGCGACATCGCTCGGCTGCCGGCTCTCGTGCGAGGTCTCGTACGCGCTGCAGAGACCACAGAAAGCGCCGCGTTGTCCGTATTGGATCCAGAGGCGTCGGACCTGGTCGCGGCGCTCGCGGTCGTCGACCGAGGCGCTGACTATCAGGAGATCAGCGCGGTATGCGGGAGGGAAATCTCCACAGACCTCGTCGCTGATCTCATTGCGGGCGGACTGCTCCGCGAAGAATCCGCGCCGCAGCATCGCATCGCGTTCGCACGCACAAGCACGGCCGCGGTTGCGGGTGCCGCGCTCACGGCGGAGCGACGTCTTGAGCTGCACCGTCGATGGGCCCGGGAGCTTACACGGCGAGCCGCGGACAGTGACGGCGCGCTCCTCGCTGAGGCCGCGAAGCATGCCGCGGCGGCCGGCGAGTCGCAGCGCGCGGCCGACCTCGCGTTGCGCGCAGCCTCCCTCCTACAGGCGGAGTATGACTTTCAGAGCGCCCGGCCCATTCTGGGACTGGCGTTGGAGCTGCTCGAACCCGCCGACCCTCGTCGCCGCGAGGCGTTGGAGTCGCTGATCGACATCGCAGAGACGCTCAACGACGGCGACGAAGCGTTGGCGCTCTGCGAGCAGCTCCTCGCTTTCTCGGGGAGCGACACGGGGGCAGTGCTGCGTCGTCGCGCTGCTCTACATCTTGAAGCCGGACGCCACGGGGCGGCGCTTGAGGACTTTCACGAGGCCGGCGATCGTGCTGCTGACACCGCGTCGATCGCAGAAGCCCTGTACGGGCTCGGTCGCCACGACGAGGTGCTGGAGCTCGCGACCACTGCCCGAGCTGACCCCCAGTTGATCGAGGGCCGCGACGCACTTCGTATGGGCAACACCGTCGGCAAAGTGAAGCTGGCGCGCGGAGAGTTTGGCGAAGCCCAGAGAGTGTTTCAGCGCAATCTGGAGCTGGCGCGGGCCAATCGATGGTCGGCTGACGCGCTGCGGGCGACCTTCAATCTGGCCGCCGTCGCCTACCGTCAGGGCGACCTTGGACTGGCGGAGTCGATGTACCTTCGCTGCCTTGATCAGAGCTCAGAGACGGCGTGGCCGGTGAACCGAGCGCGGGCGATGCTCAACCTGGCTGTCGTGTACCATCAGACCGCTCGCTATCAGGACGCGCTCTCGTCCTATCGCGACGCTCTGCGCACCTTTGAAGAAGTGCGCAACCACCTTCTGGTCGCGGCGACTGCTCTCAATCTGGGCTCTCTCTACGCGACACTGGGGCACGGTGCGCGTGCCGCCGAGGTGCTGCAGCGAGGTCTCAGAGTAAGCCGGGAGCGCGGCCTGAACTACTATCTGGGCCGCAGCGCGTGCGCGTTGGCCGAGCTTGAGGTGGGTCGCGGCGATCTGGTCGCAGCTGCGGAGTCCGTTGAAGTGGCGGCCGCTGCAATCATGTCCAGCGGCGGGGCCGCGCAGCGTGTACAGTTGATGCGGTGTCGGGCGCAGCTGGCGCACGAGCAGGGCGACATCGATTCGCGCGATACGTTGGTGGCCGAGGCCCGGGCGTTGGCCTCCAGCGGCGAAGACCCGGAGCTCGTCGCTGACTGCCTCGCCGCGGAGGGCCGCTTCAAGCTGGCGGACGAGGAGTATGGGATCGCGGAGCCGCTGCTGAAACAGGCGCTCGCGCTGTATGAAGAGCGGGAGAGTCGTGAGCGGGTGTGGCAGACGCAGTGCGCGCTCGCCCACGCAAAGGCCGGGTTGGGACACTTCGCAGAGGCACGGAGTCTGGCCGCGGCGGCGGAATCCATCGTCGAATCCATCGCCGCGAACCTGCCGGGCAACCTTCGCGACGTGTATCGCCGAAGCCCCAACCGGGTCCGTCTCGCGCGGGTTCGGGAGCAGCTCAGCGCGGGACGTATCCCGACGCCGGCGCGCGGTGGCGACCCGGACCCCGCAGTCCACACGGCAGAATACGCATCATGGCGGGCGCGTTATCCGGACATTGTGGGAGACAGTCGCTCCCTGATCCGCGTGCTCGAAGTCGTCGACCGAATGGAGCATTCATCGCCCACGGTTCTGGTCCTGGGCGAGTCCGGCACAGGCAAGGAGCTCATCGCCGAGGCCATTCACAGGCGCTCCGATCGACGGGAAGGGCCGCTGATCAAGGTCAACTGCGCGGCGTTCGTTGAAGGGCTGTTGCAGAGCGAATTGTTCGGCCACGAGCGAGGTGCGTTCACCGGCGCGCACGCGGAACGGAAAGGGCGCTTTGAACTCGCTGACGGCGGCACCATCTTCCTGGATGAGATCGGCGACGTGTCGGCTGCGACCCAGGTGTCCCTGCTGCGGGTCCTGCAGGAGGGGGCGTTCGAGCGCGTGGGTGGGGTCGAGACGATTCGCGTCAACGCACGGCTGATCTGCGCGACGAATCGGAACCTGGATGAGATGGTGCGAGAAGGCAGCTTCCGTCTCGACCTCTACTACCGCCTCAAGGGTATGGTTGTTGAACTGCCGCCGCTGCGCGAGAGGCGCGACGACGTGCCGGCATTGGTGGAGCATTTCTGCGCGGTGCACACAGCTGCCGGCGCGCCGATTCGACGCTGCACAGAGGCGGCGATGGAGCGCCTGTTGCGCTACTCGTGGCCCGGCAATGTACGAGAGCTCGACAACTTCGTGCGCTCGGTGTTGCTCTTTGCGGACGGAGAGCGGGTCGAATTGCACGATGTGAACCGCCTCCGAGAGTTCTTCGTCGGAGGAAGCTTCTCGGAGCATGAGCTGAGCGCGGGAGAGAACGCGGCGATTCAGCGGGCATGCATGCAGGCACGACCAACGCGTGGGACACCCGGCCCGGACACGCCGGCGGCGGCGGTGTCCGCCGTGGGACGTGGAGGGCACGAGTCGCTGCTCGATTGGGCCGGCTCCCGGGGCCTCGGTCTGCCCGAGCTCAAGCGAGAGTTGGAGCGCGAGATGATCGTCGAGGCGTTGCGCGAATGCGGAGGCAACATCACCCGGGCCGCGCGGATGCTCGAGATGAAACGGCCCCGCCTGTCGCAGATTGTAAACGGTGACTCGGATCTGCGAGAGCTGCGTCGGCGTTTTTCCGACGGCTGAGAACGTTTATAGTCGGGAATCCGGCCCCGCGTGAACGTGCGCATCGTCCGGTTTCGGCGGCCGCGCACGACAATCCGGTGGATCATGATCAACCTGACCGACGTAATCTTCTCTACGCACAAGCTGCATCGCGACGTCGTGGCCCGCATCGAAGAGTTGGACGCAACGCAGGGCGCGGCGGGTGACGATCCCGGTGCGGTCGCTGCGTGGCAGTCCGCGTGGAGCTCGGCGTTCCACGCGCTGGTATTGGCCGACGGTCGGATTCATCATCGGGAAGTACACCTGCTGGATCTCATCACGGGCAGTGAGAATGAGCCCGGCATTCGTGCCAGCGCCAGGTTGGCGAGGCGGGCGCGCCAGGTGTACTCCGCAGACATCTGGGACGAGGGCGCCTTACGGACGTTCACGGACAACTTTCGCATCTTTGTGGACCGGGTCGCGGCGGGGTATCGCAGGAGCGGCAGCGGCGACGGGCTGGCGGCTGAGGCCGGCGTGCTGGTCTTTGTGACGAGCGTGGTGCTCAGCCTGATCGACGGTGAGCTGCACACTCGTGAAAAGGCATTCGTCGAGAAGTTCAGCGCGGCGATTCGCGAGGTTCTGCTGGCGGACGAGACGCTGCGCGAGACCTGCGTTCTCTTCGACCGGCGGGCTGCGCAGTGGCGTGAGACGCTCAAGTTTTCGCACTCGCCGGTCTCAGAACGAGCCCTTGATGGCGCGGAGGATGCGGGTCCGTTGACGCAGGCCGTGGCCGCCCTGGAATCGCTGGTCGGCGTAGAGACGCTGAAGGCGCGGCTGCACGAATTTGTGCGGTCCGCCGCTGAGAGCGACGTGCCGACGCCGTCTCGGCATCTGATACTGGCGGGCAAGCCGGGCACCGGTCGAAACACCGCCGCGCGCGCCGTCGCTCGTGTCTACGCGGCGATGGGGGTGCTGAAGACAGACGAGCTGCAGCACATCAACCTGGCAGAGCTTGCAGCGCTCGATCGCCAGACAGCGCGTGACCTCATCAAGAAGGCATTCGCGAACGTTCGCCCGGGCTTGCTCTTGGTGAGCAACGTCGGCGGATGCAGCCCGGTGCACATCCCGCGGGCGATGGTCGCGGACGCGATTGACGGGTTGATTCGTGAGCTTGGTGACGAATTTGCGGTGGTTCTCGCCGAGACCGACGTCGCGCTCGCGCGCTTCTTTGAGGCACACGCGCCCCTGCGTCGGCGCTTCGCGGAGCCGGTCTCCTTCGTGGAGTTCTCGGATTCGCAACTCATCGAGATATTTGAACGGCTCTGCACGCGCAGCAGCTGCGTCCTGACAGATTCAGCGCGCGAATCACTGCAGTTTCATCTTGCGGAGATCCGCTCGCGGCCGGAGGTTCTTCGCATCAGCGCGCTCGATATCAAGGCGCTCTTTGACTCTGCGGTGCTGAATCTCTCGTCGACCGCTGTGTCCCTTGAGGCGCCGAGCAGCGATGAACTGTCCAGGATTCTGCCGCAGGATATCGACTTCGCGGCCGGGCACTATGAGACCTATACCCTGCGTCCGCACATCGTGGACCTGGAGGCTGCGACCCCGATGGGCGTGACCATAACACCGCCGAGCAGGTGGCATAGCCGGGGGTTCTGAGCACAATTCTGCGACGGTATTCGATTGACTGGCAGGCGCCATGCCCGTACTTTCGTCAACGTGAATCGTACCCTGTGCATAGCTGTGCTCGCCGCCTCCCTGCTCGCAGGCGCCTGCTCCGGTGTTGAAGACGGCGTTCAGGAGCCTCTTGAGACCGACGCTTCGGCCTCGGAGGTACGATTTCGCACGTGGTTTGAGGTGGTTGGCGGCAGCGAGCTGCCCGGCGGGATGGAGCTGGAATCGCTCTTTCTCAATGTGGGCTCGCTGATTCTCGAACCCATGGTCGATGACAGCGCTGCCTCCTCACAGGGTCCCGTCGCTTTTGCCACCGCGCGACCCTTCCCGGTGCACTTCGACCTCGCTGAAGGCCAACGCGTCTTCGCAGGTCCGGAGATTGTGCTCCCGCAGGACGGCGACTTCTCTGTGAGCATTCTCGTCGAGCCGCCGGCGGTTGGCTTCTCCGCAGTTCCGGTCGACGACAAAGTGGGTTCAGGTGGCGCCAGCGTCGAACTCCTGGGCCGCGTGGGGAGCGGGTATGAGATCGTGAACGATCCACCCTCAGAGGAAGACAACCCCGAACCGGTCCCGTGGCGCAGCATTCGCACGCTCGACGGGTTGGACCTCACGGGCTCGCGCGAATTTGTATACCGAAGCGATCGCGTCGTTCGCTTCCACCTGGATTCGGTGATGCTGCAGGCGGGCTCGACCTGGGACCTGCGTCTGACTGTCGAGCTCGACGACTGGCTGAACGACAGCGTAATTCCTGCCGTGGATGCGCTGCTCGAAGTCGGTGACGTGACGTCCGACGACAGCGCGATGGACATCACTGAGACGGTGGAGTCAGAGACCGGCTCCGATGAACTTATCGGCGGAATCGCGGTGCACGCGGTTCGCCGACGCTGACCAAAGCTCCCGTCCGCTGATCGCGGCGACAGCTGACCGCTTCGCGTTCCATTGCGCCCGGTTCGCGTCCCAATCGGCGTCGGGACGCCCGCTGAGTTCCGCTCGAATCCGCTCCTGCGGCAGAGCAGGACGTCAGCGTCCGGGGAACTTCGCCCTTCGCCTCCCGCGGCAGAGCAGGACGTCAGCGTCCGGGGAACTTTGCTCTGCGCTTTTCGATAAACGCCGCGATGCCTTCTGCGGCGTCGTCAGTTCCGAAGCACTCGCCGAAGCCCGCGCTCTCGATGTTGAGCGCATCGTCCAGGGCGCAGTGCGCGCCTGCGTGCATGGTGCGTTTCGTAAGGCCGACGGCGACCGGGCTCTGCGCCTGGATGCGGCTGAGGGCTTTCCGGGTCGTCTGAAGCAACTCCTCTGCGGGTACGACGCCGTTCACCAGCCCGATTCGAAGGGCCTCGCCGGCGTCGATCATCCTGCCGCTAAGCAGGAGCTCCATCGCCATGCCCCACGGCACCTTTCGGGTGAGCCGCTGCGTGCCGCCGAATCCGGCGATCAGACCGAGCTTCACCTCAGGCTGTCCGAACTTCGCTGTGTCCGCAGCGTACGCGAAGTCGCATGAGAGCATCAGCTCGCAGCCACCACCGAGGGCAAAACCGTTAACGGCAGCGGCCACCGGCACCGGCAGGTTTTCGAGTCGTCGAAAGATGTTCGAGCCGAGCCGGGAAAAAGCCTGACCCTCCCTGGGGCTCATCCCCTGCATCGCGGCGATGTCTGCACCGGCCACAAACGCTCGCTCACCGCTGCCGGTGAGCATCACGGCCGATACCGAGTCGTCTGCCTCGATCGCGTCGATAGCCGCGTTGATATCGAGCAGGGTCTGCTCGTTCAGCGCGTTGAGCGCGTCCGGTCGATTGATGGTGATCGTCGCGATGCCGTCTTCAACATCGAGTAGAATACAGGAGAACTCCGCCATGCTGTTCCTCGGGAATTGTGGGCGAAACTCCTATGATTCAGAGGCGGGCCGTTGTCGAGTATCGCCCGCCGCGCTAAGGGCTCGCGCGCCTCGATCGGCGAGCAGAGATCCTGACTCGGCGTGCCGGCGGCGACGAAGAGACGAGAGTCACGCATGCGATATATCAGTACCCGCGGTCAGTCCGAGCCTCTGGCCTTCGACGAAGTGCTGCTGACCGGCCTCGCTACCGACGGCGGACTCTATGTTCCCATGGAGTGGCCGCAGTACTCCGAGACGGACCTCGCAGAGATGCGGGGCATGTCCTACGCGGAGCTGCTTTATCGGGTGATTCACCCCTTCGTGGATGGTTGCATTGCGGACGATCGGCTTCGCGTCATCGTCGACGAGACCTGTGCCGCCTTCCGGCACCAGGCGGTCGCGCCTCTGAAGCAGCTGTCAGCCGGCCGTTGGATGATGGAGCTCTTCCACGGCCCCACGCTCGCCTTCAAAGACTACGCGCTGCAGCTCGTCGGGCGCCTCTTTTCGGAAGTCCTGGCGGCGCGTGGCGAACGAGTAACCATCATCGGCGCGACATCGGGAGACACAGGCTCTTCGGCGATCGAGGCCTGCAGAGACCGGGACAACATCGACATCTTCATTCTGCATCCGCAGGGCAGGGTGTCTGAAGTTCAGCGGCGCCAGATGACCACCGTTGCGTCGGCGAATGTGCACAACGTGGCGATCGATGGCACCTTTGACGACTGCCAGGACCTGGTGAAGTCGCTGTTCAACGACAGTGACGCGCGTGCGACTTTTCGATTGGGCGCGGTCAACTCGATCAACTGGGCCCGGATCATGGCCCAAATCGTCTACTACGCCTGGGCATCGCTGGCCCTTGGGGGCGAGCGCAGAGAAGTGAACTTTGCAGTGCCAACAGGCAACTTCGGCAACATCTACGCCGGTTTCTGTGCACGAACCATGGGCTTTCCGGTTGGCCGCCTCGTTGTGGGTACGAACCAGAACGACATCCTCGCGCGATTCATGGCTACCGGAGAGATGTCCATCCTCGGCGTGTCTCCGTCTCTGTCCCCGAGCATGGACATCCAGGTGTCGAGCAACTTCGAGCGCCTGCTCTTCGAAGCAATGGACCGCAACAGCGAGCAGCTACGCTCGTGGATGCAGGAATTCCGTGCCGCGGGCAGCGCGCGGGCGCCGCAGGATGCATGGGAACGCATTCGCACAGAGTTTTCCGCGCATCGCTACGACGACGAAGACACAAAAAGCTGGATCGACGACACATGGAAGAAGACCGGCGAGCTGGTCGACCCACACACAGCGATCGGGATCGCCGCCGCTGCGGATGAGTGTTCGGACGGGCGGGAGCCGATCGTGTCGATAAGCACGGCGCACCCCGCGAAGTTTCCCGATGCCGTCGAGTCCGCGACCGGCATGAGGCCACCGCTGCCGCCTTTCCTCGCCGACCTGTTTGAACGCGAAGAACGTTGCGTGTCGCTGCCAAACTCTGCCGAAGCGGTTGTCGCACACATCGCGGCGACCCTCGGTTGAGGCGGGAGGCCGTCCCGGCCGCTCAGTCCTCGGCCAGTGCCTGCGCGAAGGCACGGCCGCGAGCGAGGCCGCAATCAAAACCCTGCTCCAGGGTGTGGATGTCTTTCGTGAGACGAGACACCGGCATGCCGGGTTCCGGGTCGACAACAAACAACTCACCGCGCTGCATTGCGGCCTTCATGCGGTCGATTGTCCGGTTGTGATGTTCGTGCTGAATCAGGGTGATCGGGCGGGCTTCGCGGGGCACGATGGAGCGAATGAACACGCGCTGCCACATGCGTGGCGGCGGCTTGGGTGTGTCGAGGGGACGCGTGATGATCGCGATACGCTTCTGCGTGAGATCATCACCCAGCTCGATGTCAAAGGGCACCGGGCTGGCCACACCACCGTCGACGCAGCGATGTCCTTCGACCACGGCGACGCGGTTGTATGCAACCGGCAGCGCCATCGAAGCGCGCATCCAATCTGCAAGGTTGTCCGGTTTCGGCTCGGCGGTGATCCCTTCGCCGGTTTCTATGTCCGTCGCGCAGGCAAACAACCTCGTCGGTCCGGACGTGGCTCGGACCGGGTCGAGGCCGCCGCTCTGTACGAGAAAGGAGTCCACGAGGGTGTCGATGTCGACGCCGGGTCCGCCAAAGGGGTTGAAGAAGCGACCCCAGTTGATCAGCCGGCGTCCGAAGTCCGCGTTCATCCAGAGCGCGCGGAGCTCGTCCAGCTGCCCGGCGGCAAAGTACGCCGCATTCACAATTCCTGACGATGAGCCTACGATCGCTTCAATGCGAATGTTTGACTCCGCGATCGCGGTGAGCACACCGGCGGAAAACACCGAGCGCGAGCCGCCGCCTTCGAGGGCGATAATCACCCGGCGTCTCCGAGGTAGCGCGCGCGAAGGTGTTTCTCGAAGTCGTCCACAGCAAGCGAGCGACCGGTGGCCTGCCGCATCAGCTCGTCTTGACCGAGCGAACTTGCCTTAGCGTGGATGTTGTCACGAACCCACGCAACGAGCGATGCGAAGTTGCCTTCACCGACAAATCGCATCATCCCCGGCAGCTGCCTTCTTGCTGCGGCGAAGAGCTGGGCAGCGGTGATCGCGCCCAGAGTGTAGCTGGGAAAGTAGCCGAACTCTCCGTCAAACCAGTGGATGTCCTGCATGCAGCCGTCACGGTCCGTGTCCGCGGCGACTCCGACGTACTTCAGGCTCAGCTCACGCCACGCGCCGGGCAGCTCGGCGGGGTCCAGATCGCCGCTGATCAGCGCACGTTCCAAATCAAAGCGCATCAACACATGGGCGGGGTAGGTGACCTCGTCGGCCTCGACGCGGATCAGACCGCGCTCCACGCGATTGCACCACGCGTACAGGTTGTCGGCGCTCCACGAGTCCCCACTGGTGCCGAACGCACGACGGAGCGTTGGCGCAAGCCAGGTCACAAACTCTCGTGAGTGTGAAAGCTGCATCTCCATCAGGAGCGACTGGCTCTCGTGCAGGGTCATGCCGCGGGCGCCGCCTACAGGCTGATTACGCCATTCTACCGGCAGGCCCTGCTCGTAGAGCGCGTGCCCCGTCTCGTGAATGACCGCCTGCAGCGCGCCGACGAAGTCTGTGTCGCTGTAGCGTGTTGTGATTCGAACATCGCCGGGCGCACCACCACAGAACGGGTGCAGGCTCTCGTCCAGTCTGCCCTGCTCGAAGTTGAACCCGAGCGCACGCATCACCTCTTCAAAGGCAGCTCGCTGCGCGCTGCGATCGACGGTACCCGTAGGAGGCACCGGAGGTCGCGCCGCAGCCTGCGCATCGATGACCTCGTCTACAAGCTGACGATGAAAGCCGGCGAGGTCGCCGAAGATGCGTCGGATCTCCGCCTCGTTGCTTCCCGGGTCGTGGCGATCGACGAGTGCATCGTATGGCGAGCATCCCAGCGCGGATGCCTTCGCCTCTGCGACCTCCTGCACGAGGCGCAGCGTCTCTCGGAACGCAGGCAGCAGTGACGCGTAGTCGTCGGCAGGCCGCGCGTCGCGCCACAGCATCTGCGTCTTCGAGCTCTGCCGCGTCATCGCCTCAAGCAGCGTCGCGGGCACGGCTACGGAGTGCAGCCTCTGGTGTGCGAGCTCTCGAAGGTTTGCCCGCTGCCAGGGGGTGAGCGACTCGTCGGCCTCAGCGGCTGCGATCCGCTCAGCGAGCCGCGGCGAAGTGATCGCCTCGTGCGCGCTGACCTGAAGCAGCGCGAGCTGCTCAGCTCTGACGTCGGCCGAGCCACGGGGCATGATCGTGTTCATGTCCCAGTAGAGCATGCCTACGATGTGCTTTGTCACACCGATCTTCTCGGCGGCAGCGTGTACGGCGTCGTAGGTCACAGGCGGCTCGCTCGGTCGCTGGAGTGGGGGGCGGCGATCAGGCGTAGTATGGGTTCTCGCCTGCCTCGTGATCCGTCACGTCGACCACCGCTTTGACGTCGGGGAACTCTTCGAAGATCAGCCGTTCGATGCCGTTCTTCAGGGTCGCAGCGGAGCTTGAGCAGCCCTGACAGCCACCCGACAAACGAACGTAGACCTTTTCGTTGAGGTAGTCGACAAGGTGCACTTTGCCACCGTGGCTGGCGACCGCCGGGTTGATCATGTCGTCGATGACTCTCTTAATCTTTCTGCGCATACGCTGCTCTCTGAGCGGGTGTAGATTGCGTGTGCCCAATGTGCGCGCGATCTGCGAATCGTCAATGCCTGCACACGCCTATCGCGCGTTTTCGTGCAGCCAATGCAGCGCACGCGTGAACCTCGGCGCCCAATCTCTGGGAAAATGATGCCCGCCCGGGTGCGACTCACGGAGAATCGGCGCCTCTGCTGCGGACCAGGTCGCGGCGACACGGTCGCTGAGCTGTCGCCGCCCCTCGGGCTCGCCGTCGCCGATCATGAGGTACAGGGGCGGCAGGTCGCCGTCGCCCGCCACAGGCGCATCGCTCCAACCACCGGGAGCGATCGCCAGTACGCCGGCCCAGAAGTCAGGGTGAAGCGCGGCGACCGAAGCCGCGTGAAGCGCGCCCTGGGAGAAGCCCCCGACAAAGGCGCGGTCACGGCGGACCGGGATTTCGTGGTCGAGAGCGTCCAGCGTGTGTCGCAGCAGATCGTGTGTCAGCGCCGGTGCTCCCCGGTTCCATTGAAATCGACCGCCGCCCATGACCTGCGCGCCATCGGGGCAGAGCGCCACGAAACCTGCGCGGGCGCCCATGTCGCAGACGTGGGAAAAACCCTCGCCGCTGACTCCGTAGCCGTGCAGTAGGAACAGCACCGGAAATCCGCCCGACGGGGCGTCGCCATCGGGAATCGATAGGAACAGACGGCGCACTTCAGGATGATCGCCGGGCGCCGCGGTTGCCCGGTTGCGCACTTCGTAGACGGGAGGGGACGCCGCCGACCGTGAGGCGAGGGGTTGTCTCGCAGCGCGGATCGCGTCGACATCACCGGCAGCGCCTGTTGCGTCAGTGGCCGCGTTCGCTGCCGTTGTTTCGGACTCCCTCGGCGGTGCCGGTGTCCCGTGTTGGCGGCAGCCCGCCAACGCCATATTCGCGATCAGCGTGAAAACGAGCGCCGCGTAGACCGGGCCTGAGCTGCGAAATCTACATCCCATCGAGCAGTTCTCGCAGCGCGGCTGCGGTCAGCGGATGCGCCCTGGCCACATGGTCCAGGAGGGCGCCGATGTTCGACTCTCCGGCCAGGCGCCCATAGAGGCTGATGGCCCAGGCTACCTCGGTCCATGTTGGCGGCATGGGCTCGATACCGTCATCACAGCATCGGAGCGTCTCGCGGAGGGACATTCCCGCGCGCGACGCATCTTCCTGCGCGAGGTAGGTGCGCGCCATCTCGAAGTGGGTCTCCGGCGAGTTCGGGTCGATGACCATCGCGCCGGTCAACGCCAGCAACGCGGAGCGAGGTTCGGCGCCGGCGTCGAGAAGGTAGCGGCCCTTTCGTACGAGCAGCGCTCGGCGCAGTTCTCCCGGCCTGCCGTCCTGCAGCAGCTGGTCGATGTGAGCGACGGCATCCGAGGGAGATTCCAGCGCGAGCGAATCGAGCTCGTGCATGAGGACGGCGTTGTCGTCGAACGCTGCGTCGTAGCTCGCGGTTGGCGGCAGCCCGACGATTTCGAGGTCGTCGGTGTCTTTGAAGTCTTCCCAATCGTCTCCACCGCCGGTTAGGTCAGGGCGCGACATGTCGCCCGTCACGAGGCTGTGGGGCGCAGTGGTGTGAGCGGTGACCTCCTGCTCGTCGAAGTCGATGGCCTCGCCGGCCGCCTCGATCAGGTCTTCGTCGCCACTACGAAGGGCCGCCGCGTGGGCTTCGCGCATCATCGTGGCGCGCTCATCCGGATCGAGGAGCTCCTCTGCGAGGACCAGGAGGCTCAGGGCCAGCGTCTCGTCGTCACCGTGCCGTCGCGCGGCGTCTGCCGTAGCCTCCAGGGCGTCAACGCTGGACGGACGGAGCTGACGGGCAGCCTCAAGAATCTCAAGCTCTCGTGGAGCGCCATCGGTGGCCGCCGCGTGGTGCCTTGCCAACAAAACGAGCTTGCGGGCGACCGCCGACGCCGTGCCCTCATCAAGATCGGAGTCGGCGATGGCGATCGCGTTGTTGATGCTTCGAATCTCACCCGGCGTGTCGAGCAGGAGGCTGAGCTCGTGCAACGTGAGGTACACCAGCTCAGCGGCATCTTCGCTGTCCTGTCCGATCGAGGTCAGGGCTTCGAGCACCTCCTGGTCGCCCGGGACCTGCTTGATGACCTCGCGCAGACGCTCGATGGCCGAGCTTGCGTCGTTGAGGTGGCGTACCTCGATGAGGCCGAGTGCGCGCTGGACCTCGGTGCGCTCGAAGGACTCGAGGTTGCGGCTGGTCAGCATGGCCCGGTAGTCTATGGCAGCCGCGCTGAAGTTGCCGTCCGCAGCATGCATTTCAGCGCGCATTCGGCGCCCGGGGATGTTCGTCGGGTCCAACGTGACGAGCCGCTCGACGTCCTCAAACGCGGCCCGTTGGTCGCCGCTCTTCTGGTGCAGTCGCGCGCGAAGAATGAGCCAGTTCGGCAGGTCGCCGTCCTGGGCGGTGTCAATTCGATCGCCATAGATGCGGAGCAGGTTTCCGACATCGTCGCGCGCTGCGTAGATGCTCTCGAGTGTGGCCAGGACCTCGGGTCGCCTGCCGGCCACCTCAGGGTCGAGCCTGCGTGCTTCGGTGAGGGCGGTGAGCGCAGCGGCGTCGTCCTCGAATACTTCGGAGCGCAACACCCCAAGCTCAGCGAGGGCTTCGGCTCTCTCTGAGCTGAAGGCTCGCGACGCGAGGTCTTCAAGCGCCGCAGCGAGGGTGTCTCGATTCTGACTTACGCGTGCCTGTGTCACTCGGTCGCGGTATGCCTGTATCTGCGCAAGGCGGTCACCGTCTGCCGGGCTGTGGTCATCAATCGGTGCTGAGATGACGATGTCGATGGCGTCACGGCGAAGCTTGACCGCACGGGCAACGTCGCCGAGGCGTCTCTCCATGCCTGCCCTAAGCTCGTAAAAAGCAAACATGTGGCCGAGAGCGCCGATATCGCCTTCGGCGGTCTTTGGTCTCCAGTAGTCGATGGCGTCCATGATGCGGCGCCGGGCTTCATCATTCCTGCCGGCCGCGTCCGCAAGGGCTGTCAGGCAGTGCAGCGTGCGGAAGCTGTACGGGTCGGTGTCCGCGGCAGCGAGTGCCTGCTGGTATCCCCGTTTGATGTCCTTGAGCTCGTACGCATACACCTCTGCAGCGAGCAGGCGCGCGTCCACGCTGCGTCGATCGCCCAGCGCCTCCATCTTACGTGCCGCCGCTTCAAGGACCGGAATCGCCTTCTTTCCGCGCCCGCGCGCAACCATCGCAGCCCCCGACCACATCAGCGTCGTGGGATGTGCAGAGTCGATTTCGTTTGCCGCCTTGAGGCACGTGAGCGCAAAGTCGCTGGTTCGACCGTTGTCGGTTCCTGATCGAGCGAGATCAAACAACGCCTCGATGGATTCGTCAGCCGATGTGAATTCGTCTACGGTGGCTTCAATCACCGCGTCTACCGGAGCGTTGAAATCCACCTTGTCGAAACGGCGATTCGCTGTGTTTGTTCCGAATTCGACACCGGAGGGTGAGCGTGTGTTTGGTTGAGCCGGCGAGCCGACGAACCCCACCGACATCGAGCCGGAGTCAAACGCACGTTCGAAGGCCCGACGCCCAAATCGCATCTCATCATCTCTTCCGGTGGCAGCCAGTCGGTCGAGAAGGGCGCGTGTGAACGACTTGACGTTGATGGCGTCGCCCTGCAGCCAGGCGCGTCGAGCGGCAAACTCAAGCGCAACGATATCATTGTTTGATTTCTGGAGGCGTCCACGGATTTCGGCGTCCAGCTGATTGCGCGCGGACTCCGTGCGTGATGCCAGCAGCGTCTCGTAGAATCGTGTGTCAACGAAGGGATGCGGGTGAGTCCGGCGTCCCGCGAAGTAGGCACTTTGCGCCTGCAGGTAGTCGTGTTGAAAAAGTGAATTCTCAGCGTCGCGTAGTTCTTCGCGAAGTGCGGAGACCGCCAGCGCCGGGAGGAACACGGTGCTGAATGTGTTTGGATACCTGTCCATGAGGTCAGCCGGAGCGACGCCGAACTCCACCTCAATCCCATGGTCCGCAACCGCCACCAGCGCAGGGCCCAGCGATTCGCCTGCCGGGAGCTTCCAGCCGGCCGGCAGGAACACAGTGGCGCAAGTCGCCCGAACGACATCGATTGACAGTGAGTCGTTCTCTCCGGTGACGGCGCCGTTGAGGCCGCTGATACGGCCGAATGATTCGGCGGCGATTCGCGTCGTCTCGGCGATTCTCTCTGGAACCGAGACTTCATCGATACCGAAGCCGATAGAGGACCACGGGATCAGCGTAATGCTGCCCGAGGGCGCGGCGACGGCGCCAAAGCGGGCGCACCATGCAGCGCTCTTCAGCGGGACGTTCTCCCGGGCTTCGACAAGCAGCGAACCCTCCTGCAGACGCGCGATGAACTCCCAGTCCGGCATCGCGGAGGAGAGCAGCTTCGCAGCCGTCTCGCAGATCGCTTCCGCGGAGACAGCGATGCGCAACCAGCGCAGGTCGAAGCGCGTTCGACGAAGGTTCTCGCCGCTATCTCCAATCTCGAAAGGCGCCGTCGCCTCGAGGCCGATGACGCGCACGCCGGGCGCCACAGAGACGTCGAAAACCGTCATGCGGGGCACCGCGTCGTCACTCAGCTCACAGCCGAGCGGGCTTTCGCTGATCGTCGCCCACGGAGATGGGTGGTGCCGGCCGCTATGTGTGGCGTCGGTGGTCATCAGCCTCAGGTCAGCCGGTGGAGGCGAAGCGCTCTTGCGATATTCGGGTGCTCAATTCCCAGACACCGATCGAGCACAAGGCCCCCCAGGTCATAGTCGCCGGGCGGCACCGTCTGAAGGTCGGCCGCCGTGATGAGTCTGCAGATCTCGTTGATTTCTGCGGCCACCGCGTCCGCGTCTGGGAGCACGAGTCGCTGCCTGCAGTCTTCAAAGTATGTGTCGAGCGTCTCTCGGAGCGCATCGGGCAGGGCGGTTTCTTCAACGGCGCAGAGTCGGTGTAGATGCGGCAGGACCCGGGTTCCCTTCGAGTCGAAGTGTTTGTCGGTCCACTCAATGAAGTTGAAAGCGAGGTACTCGTAGCCCGTCTCCCCCGTCGCCAGCAGCACAAAGTACACGCTGCGGACGAGGCCTTCGATCCATCGACGGGCGCCTCGCTCCACGATCTGGCGCCGAACAGACTCCGCCACGCTGCGCTCGAAGAAGTCTCCGACGGGGCGCCAGCGTCGTGGCGGTATCGTCCGGAGCAGCGCGCGGTCGGGGTTGTCTGAGTCGCCGCCCAGCTGTGCGTCGTGCCACAGCGCGACCTCGGCGTCGTGGCGCGCCAGAATGTTGATACGAATGCCCGTCTGTTCAGCGAGCGCGCTGAAGGTGGCCTGCACCAGGCCATCGCCATCGCCATTGTGGCCGTCATCGCTGTCGTTCGCCGTGGCTTCGCTGCCCGTAATATCGTCAGCACGGCTGACCGTGATCGTAACAGGGTCTGCTCCGCGTCCGGACTCACTGAGCAGCTTGAAGATCATCTCTTCATAAAAGATGTTCTTCTCGTTGTTTCTGCGTGTGTGCGCGTCCGTCTCGAAGAGGTTCAGCAGCAGCCGCGCCTGCGAGAAACGCGAGCTCCCGAAAGAGCGTTCGATCGAAGCAAGCACGGTGTTTGCTTCTTCGCGAAGCGTCTCGGCCGCGAAACAGTAGGCGTAGAGGAGTCGTCGTGGCGCGGCGAGATCGTTGGATTCAAACTGCAGCGCCGGCGCGAGCATGTCGTTCTTCAGGAGCAGGTCGGTCCAGGGCCGCACGAAATGCACAAGCCGCTCCATGTCCCGCGTCGGCACCCGAGGCGCGCCATCCTTCTCTTCGATGTCGACGATGCCGAGGTACACCGCGTCGCGAGTGGACAGCGAAGAGTCTCGCTCCAGGTGGCGCTTTGCGATCGGGGCCGCACGCGCCAGCAGATTTTCGGTCCACGTACCCGGACGCTGATTCCCATCTGCGTCGATGAGCCCAAACTTGCTGAGAATTCGTCGAAACACTCTCGTCCGGTCTCCGCCTTGAGGCTGTCACCACCCCAGGCACGCTACCTGTGAGCGAGCCTCTGAACAACCCCGGCGAGAGCCGACTACTCTACGATGTACGTACGGACGATCGTCGCCGCGTCGCCGCTGAACGACCCGAATCGCCACCGACCGCGATGGGAGTTCAGACACGCGGAAAACGCCGTATCGCGAATGTCGCGGGGCAACCGCACCCGGGAGACCGCGCCGCTGGGCTCCACAGTGAGTCGAACCTCTACACGAGAGCGTCCGAGCCGTCCCTCGGCGGCGTGATGACGTTGTGCACACCGTCGCACCGAGTCGCTGACGAAGCTACGAAGACCGGCGGCGAAGTGTGACGCACCGGGCCCGCTTGAAGCGGAACCGGCCTGCGCCGCCCCGAGATCCGTCGGACGTGCGAATCCGGGATTCTGCTGCTGCAGGATCGCTTCCCGTTCATCTGCAGCAACATCGGAGCCGGAGGAGTCGTCGACGCTGTGGATACGGTGGCGCGAGGAAGATCCCCTGCGATCATTCCGATCGGGTACCTCGACCTCGATCTCCGCGTCAGCCAGCTCCTGAGTACGCCGATATGCGGCTGCGATCGCGAGCTCGTGTGCCTCTCCGACGAGCCCGTCAGCGCGACCTCCCGCCGCTGCCGTGTTCTCGCTGATCCGCCGTTCGTTGACAGCGTTGTTCTCTGGGGGCGGTTCGTATTCTTCGACCTCGGCAACCCGGGTCGGCGCCTCCTTCTTCCCACCGCCGGACGCCGCGGCGATAATCACCACGCCTACGATCAAGAGCAACAGAAGGGCGAGCATTATTCGTTTTCGGGACTGCTTCTTTCCCTGTTCAAGCTGAAACACCAGCGACTTGCTGGCGGCCATCTCGCCGGCGTCATGCTCCAGGCTCGGGGCCTGCATTGGAACGTGCTCAACTTCGCTATGCAACGGATCTCCCAGATCCGAAGCGTCCGCAAAGTTGAGCTCAAGGTCCATCGACGCGTCGCTACCGCCATCATGGTCGACGGGCGTGATCGCGTCGTCGTCGACGTCATCCGGCGTCGCCGCCTCAGTGGCGAAGTCGCTGAAGAGGCCATCCCCGGCGTCGCTGCTGCCCGGGCTTGCGACCTTCCTGTCCGCTTCTCTGACACCCGCGAAGAGCGAATCGCCCGGCACTGCCGCATGGGCGCCCGAGACGAGGTCATTCAACGCCTTCGCGATATCGTCTTCCGTGAAGTCGAGATCTGCAGGATCCGTGTCCAGGTGCGCCGCGGCATGGGACCCCGACACGCCGGCCACAGCCGCGTTCAGTGATTCGGCCGCCGCCTCAACCGCCGCGGCTTCCCCTGCTGCGGCCTCCGCCGACTCGGCATCCTGCGCCGCTGCTGCTGCTGCGGCTTCTGCTTCTGCCGCCGCAGCGACCGCCGCCTCTGCCGCCGCTGCCGCCTTCTGAGCGGCGTCGTGTGCCGCCGCCTCCGCCGCCGCTGCTTCCGCCGCCAGCAGCTCTTCTGCGGCCGCTTCTGCCGCTGCTGCTTCTGCTGCTGCTTCTGCTGCCGCTGCGTCCGCTGCCGCCTTCTCCGCAGCCATCGCTTCTTCCGCCGCCGCGAGCTCGGCCGCCGCCTCTGCCGCCGCCGCTTCCGCCGCCGCCGCTTCTGCCGCCGCCGCTTCGGCCAAGGCCGCCTTCGCCTGCTCCGCGGCGCTCTTTGCAGCTGCGTCTTTCGCCGCTGCGTCTCTCGCAGCCGCATCTGCGACCGCGTGTGCGCGCGCTTCCAGTTGTTCGGCGCTCGGCTTCTCTACGCCCGCAAAGAGCGCGTCGACGTCGCCCATGTCAGACAGGGCGGCGTCCAGCGACCCGGAGTCTCCTGTCGCAGCGGCCGGCGCCGCCTCACCCGTGTCTGCGACGATGCTCGGCATCGCGATCGTCCGCAGGGCGCGCTTGCCGATCTGTTCGGCCTGCGCCGCCGCGATCGCCACCTTGTAAATCGGAACGCTGGTGGCGGGCTTCCACTCGGCGAAGCCGGCGTGCCAGACATAGGCCTCATCGCCGATATCGCCGCTCTGCATCCGCGCGAGGAGCTCGTCCTGACTGTAGGGGCCGAAGGACTGCCCGTTTAAGGCAAAGTGCCACTCGATGTTGTCGTTGCCGTCGCCGGCCGTCTCAGCTGCCGCCCGGACGGCCGCTGCGTTCTGTGAGGCCACCGCGCGAAAGGCGCCGGTCGCTCGTGTTCCGTCACCTGTCGCGGGGGTCGCAGCGCGGGCTTCGCGAACCGTGAAGATGTGGCTACAGCGCTTGCAACGAACCTTCACCGCCTTTCCGCGGACACGTTCGTCAGGGATATGATAGCGTGCACCGCACGCATCGCAGACGGCTTTCATTCTGCTCTTTCTCGTGTAGCGAGCGCGTGACGGTGGGTTGTCCGCAATCGGGCGCCCCCTCCTGGGTCCGCGCCAGGAGCGGGTCGGGTAGCATTCCGACCCCTGATCAGCAAGGACCACACAGTCAGGCCTGACCCGCTGCATGCACCATCAAGACTGTTCAAAAGCATGGTCCCTCTACGTCCATGTCCCATTCTGCGAGCGTCACTGCCCCTATTGTGACTTCACTGTCGTCGTGACCGCCACGGTACCTCATCGGCGCTTCGGCGCCGCGCTTAAGGAAGAACTCGAGGAACGTGCAGACAACTGGCCGCAGCATAGACCTGCCTCAATCTACTTCGGTGGCGGAACACCGAGCGCCTGGGACGCCGGCGAGCTGCAGGCGTTTCTTCACGCTGTCAAACGACGCTACGGGCCAATCGATCTCTGTGAAGTGACCGTAGAAGCGAACCCGGAGCATGTGAATGAGCACCTGGTTCACAACCTGCGTGACGCCGGTGTGAACCGGATCAGCCTCGGCGTGCAGAGCTTCAACGATCGGGTAGCTTCTATCCTCGGGCGCGCTCACGACGGTGCCGCCGCGGTACGAGCGACCGAAATCGCCACTGCCGCGTTTGATCACGTGTCAGTAGACCTGATCCACAGCGTGCCGGGACAGACGATGGACGACTTCGATCGCGACATCGAAGTGGCAGGTGCGCTCAAGATCGACCACGTGTCCGCCTACGAGCTGGCGATCGAGCCGAAGACCTCATTCGAGCGAAGAGCCCGCGCCGGCCTGCTGCAGGTCGCGACGGAGTCGACGATGGTCGAGATGGATCGACGCAGTGAGGCGCTCCGCCGTTACGGCTTCACGCGATACGAGCTGTCGAGCTTCTCACGCTGGGACGGCGCGTCGCGACACAATCAAGGGTACTGGTCAGGGCGCCCCTACCTGGGACTCGGCCCCGGCGCGCATTCGTTCCGGCCTGTAGACGGCGGCCACTGGATACGATCCTGGAACACGCGGTCAACACGACGCTATCTGGACGGGCAGCGGCGCGGGGAGACCGAACTGATCGACGGGCCAACGCGGGCGCTTGAACTTGTGATGGCCGGCCTGCGCACCGCGAGAGGTGTCGCGGTCGCCGATATCGCCCGGATCGATAGCGTCGGAGCATCGGTACTGCGCGAGCACGCCCGGGGATGGAGCCGCGAGGGCTACGGCGACTGGGACGGGACGCGATTCAGGCCGAACCGGGTGGGATTTCTGGTCTCAGAGGGCCTGACCGTCGCATGGCTGCAGTCCCGAGACACCCGGCGGCAAGAAAGCGGGTAGACGCAGCGCCACCGGTGCACATATTTCCGCAGCTTCGACCTCAGAATCCCGTCGGTCGCCGTCACCCGACCCATCGGCAGAGAGAGATAAATGAGTCAGGATGATTCCCAGCAAAACGATTCAGCACCGGTTCAGCCTCTGCCCAACGGCGCGGCGGCGGACGCCGGGGAGTCCGCACCGCCCGAAAGCGGCGATGACGCGGCTGCCACCGAACCCGTGGCCGAAGTGGACCCGCTGACCCGCGCTCAGGAGGATGCTGCGGAGTACAGGGAACGATGGGTGCGCAAGACGGCGGAGTTCGAGAACCTGCGCCGCCGCACGCAGCGAGAGCGCGAGGAGCAGCGCAAGTACGCCGCCGAGTCGGTGCTCAAAGAGTTTGTGACAGTCGCTGACGATCTGGATCGCGCGCTCGAGCACGCCGGAAACGACGCGTCCTTCGACGCTCTCCGCGAGGGCGTCGATATGGTGACTAAGAAAGTCGACGCGCTCCTACAGCGCTTTGGTGTGACCGCTATCAGCGCGATGGGAGAGCCCTTCAACCCCGAGCTTCACGAGGCAATTCAGAAGGTGGAGGATCCGAGCGTCCCCAACAACACCGTCGTCACCGAGTACCAGCGCGGGTATCGTCTGCACGACCGTCTGTTGCGGCCTTCGATGGTCGTGGTCTCCGGTGGAGGCCCGGAGCGTGACGCGGATGACGGCGATGGAGAGTAACACCCGAGGCCCGATTCGTGACGGTCAACTACTACAAGCTGCTCAGCGTGCCGCGCAGCGCGAGCGCTGAGGACTTGAAGAAGGCGTGGCGCCGCGAGGCGCTGCGATTTCACCCGGACCAGAATCCCGATGATCCGGTAGCCGAAGAGCGCTTCAAGCGTCTCAATGAGGCGTACAACACTCTTATCGACCCGTCGCGACGCCGCCTCTACGACCTGTACGGCACCGGTGATATTCGCCAGGTGCGTCACGTCCGCATGCGCCGTGAGAGCGCCGTGTTCTCGTTCATTCGCACCGCAGCGTCTGCCGCCCAGCAGCGAATGCGAGCAGAATCCGGCGACGACATCCGGCTGACCAGCACGATCCCATTCGTAGATGCCGCGCGCGGGTGCGTGCGGGTCTTTGAGCTGCCGCGCCGAAAGACTCCGAACAGCGAGCACACGGTGATGCGGCGCCTGGAGTTCACGATTCCCGCCGGCGTGATGGACGGACAGCGCCTGCGGTGGCGCGGTGAAGGCGGCCCGGGAATCTACGGCGGGCGGCACGGTGACCTGTACGTCCGGGTTCGCGTCGAGGCGCACCCATTCTTTTCCCGCTCCGGCTACGACGTGGTCTGCCCCCTGCCACTGACCCTGTTGGAGCTGACCCGCGGAGGCAGCGTCCAGGTGCCGACGATCAGGGGACCTGCGACGCTGGCAGTTCCGGCCGGCGTTGAGGTTGGATCCGAGCTGCGAATCGCCGGCGCCGGCCTTCCACGCAGAGGCGCCGACGCCCAGGGCGCAGCGGGTGACGCCGTGTTTCGAGTCACGATGGACCTTCCGCGCGTTCCCGACGAAGCGCAGATTGCCGCCCTGGGAGCCGCCGATGAGCTGCTCCGAGACCGAAGGGACAGCCGACGCGCCGCCTTTGAAGCGCTGGTCGCCGAGTGTGACCATGACGCGGACTGAAGCGGGGCGCGTGGGGGCTGCAGGCCGCGCCATGGCGTTGGCTGCCTGCCTGCCCCTCTGGTGCATCGCGTCGCCTGCTCCGGCGCAGGAGCGGGGCGCAGGTTCGGTGGTGTTGGGGGTCGAAGACGAAGCACCCGAGGCGGTGTCACAGCCGCCGGCCGCAGTGGAAGTGCGGCGTGCGGACCTCGTTGTCCTCGCTCCGCGCACAGGTCGCTGGCGCAGCGTCGGCCGCGGCGTTGAGCGCGCCGTGCGCGTCGCGTTGCAGACATCGCCGGAGCTGGTCGTCGAGTACGTCGACACCGCAGAGGACCCCCTGGCCGCCGCCGTCGCCGCCGCCGCGCTGCACCCGAGAGTGGTGCTGGGCCCGGTCGGCGTCGAGGAAACGAGAGCCGTTGTAGACGCTGAACTCATCGACGCGCCGTTGTTCGTGCTCTCACCGGAGCGGGGTATCGAGGACCCCGCCCGGCGCGTTTATCGACTGCGGACTGCCGCATCCGAGCAGGCGGCGGCCCTCGCCGAGCTTCTGATCGATGAGGAGTTCAGCGGTCGCGTCGCCATTGTCGCGCCCGACGACGATTGGGGGCGTGACGCCGTCGCCGGATTTACCGCCACTGCAGAGGATGGAGCCTACACCGTCTCTGCGACCGTTCTCTTTGACGCCGGCGAGCGTGACGCCCGCGATGCGATTCAGCAGCTGACCGGACGCCGGGCCCTCAGACTGGATGGGACATCGTCGCCGTGGACTCGCGGGCCGGCGGTTGAGCGCGGCAGTTATGGAGGACGCGCGCGGCGTCCCGATGTGGTGGTCCTCGCAGCGTGGGCTGACGAGGTCGCCGACATGCTGCCTTTTCTCGCCTACCGAGGCTGGATTGAAGAAGGCACAAGCCGGGGAGCTCGATTGCTGGGGACCTCAGGTTGGGCGGCGGTCGAGATGGAATTTGCGGCTGACCTTGCGGCCGGCGCGCAGTTCACCCGCATATTCGCCGACAGCGATCTCAGAGGCGGCGCCGAAGCCTTCGCTCACGAGTACGAGATGATGTGGTCAGAGCGCCCATCAGAATTCGAGGCACAGGTCTTCGATGGGGCCACGATGCTCCTCGATGCGCTGGCACGCTCGCCGCAGGCGGTGGACGAGACAATTCGCAGCGGGCGAGGTCATGACGGTGTGTGCGGGGCGTTTTCTCTGTCGCCTGCAGGTGCACCCCTGCGCGCCCCGGCGCTGTGGACAGTCGGGGCCGACGGCCGGCCGGTGTTCGATCGCAGCCTGGCGCCGGCATCGGTTCACATCGATCCGCTCACGGAGTAGGGCGCACGAGTTCCGTAACGGCACGACGGGCAGGTCGGCGCAGGGCGCGAGAGGATCAGCTGAACGAAGAGACTGACACAGCTCCGGCAGGCGGGCATCCGCGGACCGCGCCGACGGGCGAGGCGGCCGGAAGTGGAGCGGCATCGAGAGGCCACTCCTGGCGCCTGCCTGTGTTCTGGTTTCTCGTTACCGTGTGCTCCACCTTCTTCGCGGGCATGCAGCTGAGCGACCGTTATGCTCGCCTCGTAGGGACCCGTCATCTGCTCGGCTTCGACTTCAGCGCCGCGATGCCCGCCTGGCACAGCTTCGGTGGAATCTGGGTGGAAGCCGCCGCGTTCAGCGCGTCACTGCTCGGTATTCTCTTCGCCCATGAGATGGGCCATTACCTGACCGCCCGGCGATTCGGCGTGGATGTGTCGCCGCCATACTTCATCCCCAGCGTGCCGCCATTCGGGACCTTCGGCGCCTTTATCAGGCTGCACGTCACGAAGATTCCGGTAGGGCGTCTGATGAAAATCGCGGCATATGGACCCTTCGCAGGGATGATCGTCGCAGTCCCGGTCCTCATTGTTGGGTTGCTGCTCAGCGACGTCCGGCCCCTTCCCCAGGACATGAGCTCGGTCAGCACATTCGGCAGCTGCCTGCTCATGAAGGGTGTCGAGGCGATCGTGTTTCCCTCGGTCCCTGAGGGGCACGACATCTTCCTGCATCCTGTCGCATTCGCGGGGTGGGCGGGGTGCTTTGTCACCGCTCTCAACCTGATCCCCATCGGGCAGCTCGACGGCGGGCACGTCGCGTACGCGCTTTTTGGCGAGTCCTATGCCCGTGTCGTGAAGTTCGTCTGGCTCGGAATGCTGGCGCTCGGCGTCTTCTATCTGGGCTGGCTGATCCTCGGTTTGATTCTGTATCGTCTGATCGGCATCAAGCACCCGCCCATGTGCGACGACGGTGTTGCTGTCGGGCACGAGCGCAGGATCGGTATCGCCGCCGCGTTGCTCTTCGTGCTCACCTTCGCCCCGGTACCGGTGAAGGGCGCGTCGCTTCCCCTCATCGTGGGCGACATCATCGACGCGATACGGCTGCTGTGATGCCGGCACCTTCGATGACAGCGTTTTCTCGGTCGCCGGCGTGGGTGCGTCCGTGAACGAGCTGGATTTCATAGACGCTCTTCGCGAGGCGCTATCGCCGCCGTCGCCCGCCGGGATCGGAGATGACGGCGCGTGCGTAGACCTCAGAGACGCGGTCGTCTGCACGGACACGATGGTCGAGGGAGTGCACTTCGACCGCAGCTACTCCAGCTGGGCGGACGTCGCCTGGAAGCTGCTCGCGTCGAACATCAGCGACTGCCTGGCAATGGGTGGCGAGCCTGTGTCCTGGCTGCTGAATTGCGCGCTCGCAGGGACGCCCGAGGTTCGCGGTGACACCGGCCTGATCGCGGGCTTCAGGGCATGTGCCGACGCGTGGACCGGTGGTGCGCTGCCCCTGATCGGCGGCGACACCGCCCGGGCCTCCTGCAACGTCCTGTCGGTAACAGTTCTTGGTCGGCTGCAGGGTCCGGTGCTTACACGCAGCGGCGCTGTGATCGGTGACAGGATCTGGCTGGACGGCGACGTAGGCCTCGCTGCGGCCGGTCTTGCAGCGCTGCGCGAAGCACAGGCCGGACCCGCCTGGGAGAGGGCAGTGCAGGCGCACCGCCGTCCGGCGCCGCCGCGAGCGCGCGCGAACCCGGCCAGCGTACACGCCGCCATCGACGTCAGCGACGGGCTCGCGATCGATCTGATGCGCGTCGCTACCGCGAGCAGGGTTGGGATTGAGCTTCACGGGGAGATTCCGGGGAACGCGTATCTGCGCGGCCTGGATCCCGATCGCGTCGATGAGTGGCAGCTGCGCGGCGGCGATGACTATGTACGTGTTCTCGTGTCGCCCGAGGCACCGGGCGCGCACTGCACCGCGATCGGCCACGTAACCGGCGGTCCACCTCGCGTGCAGCGTCGCCACGGCAGCGGTGTGGTACCGGTCGATACCGGCGGTTGGGTACACCAGCTCGACAGAGACTGATTCGTGGTTGACGACGCGGCTGAATTGAAACGTCGGGACTCGTTGCCCGTTGGCAAACGGGCGGTCTGAGAAGGGCGGCGCAGCGGCTGCGTAGCAGCGGCGTAGCAACGGCGTATCCTGGACTTCGCGAAGAATGCGTCGACAATGTTGCCCTGCAACGGCGGGAGAATGGGAACAAAGAGAAAGAAGACGGCCGCAAAGAAGCGGCCCGCGACGAAGAAACAGCGTGCGAAGACGCCGCTGCGAACGTGGGTGAAGCGATTTCTGATCCTCATCTTCGCCGGTGTGGTGGCGGCATTCGTCGGCATCGCGCTCATCTTCTGGTTTTATGGTCGCGACCTCCCGGACATCGACAACATCGAAGACTACCGACCGGCGCAGGTCAGTCGGGTCTACGCGGCCGATGGCAATGTGATCGCATCGTACACGGACCAGCACCGAATCTTCCGGACGGTGGTTTCGAGCGATGAGATTTCTCAGGTCATGCGCGACGCGATGGTGGCCGCAGAAGACTCGGGGTTTTATCGGCATCAGGGGCTCGACTACCCCGGCCTGCTACGCGCGGTGTACACCAACGTTCGCCGCGGCGAGATGACCCAGGGGGCCAGCACCATCACCCAGCAGGTCGTGAAGAACCTGGTGCTGAGTCCTGAGCGAACGATTCGCCGCAAGGTCCAGGAGGCGCTGCTCGCGTTCCGTCTGGAGCGGTCGCTCTCAAAGGACGAGATCCTGACGATCTACCTCAACGAGATCTTCTTCGGCGTGCACTTTTACGGCGTTGAAGAGGCTGCGCGCTACTACTTCGGACACAGCGCGGCAGAGCTTGAGCTGCATGAGGCCGCGCTGCTTGCCGGGATTGTGCAGTCTCCCAATCGATACAACCCGTATCGCCACGCAGAGGCGGCACGGGCACGACGCTCGTACGTGCTGCGTCAGATGCAGGACAAGGGCTACATCGAAGAGGGTGCGCGTCGGGCCGCGGACGCTCTGCCCCTGGGGCTGGTCGAAGACGCTGAGCGCCGACCGCTCGAGGGAGCATTCCCTTGGTATGCAGACGCTGTACGGCGGCGAGTCATCGAAATCGCCGGCGAAGACGCCCTACGCACCGGCGGCCTGCGCATCGAAACCGCCATGGTTCCGAGTCATCAGCGACATGCGCAGAACGCGCTGCAGGCCGGGCTGCGGGCCTTTGATGCGCGTCACGGGTTTCACACGCCCTTCGCCACCGTCGACAGTGAGGCCGCCGCAGAAGAGTGGCGCCGCACGCACTCCGAAAACGCCGAGTCGGCGGGCCTGGATCCGGAAGTATCGTACCGCGCAGTCATCCTTCGCAGCGATGATGAGGCGACGGTGGTCGGAATCGGGCCCTTTGTCGCGACGCTGGAGCGTGAGCCGGTCTCGCGAACCCGCATTGACGGTCGGCCCTGGGGCGAGCTCTTTCCGGTACACTCCGTGTTCACCGTGCACCCGGTTCGTCGGTACACGCCGGATGAGCTGTCTCGAACAGACGCCGCCGCTACCGTCGTGCACCTGATGCCCTCGGCGCAGGGAGCGATCGTCGTCATCAACCCCCGAACGCGCCATGTGGAGGCGCTCGTCGGCGGCTACGACTTCGCGCGCAGCCCCTTCAATCGCGCGGTGCAGGCGAGGCGTCAGGTTGGCTCTGCCTTTAAGCCCTTTGTGTACGCGGCGGCGCTGCACGCGGAAGTGGCGACGCCTGCGACCATCTTTCTCGACCAGCCGGTGACCTTTCCCATGCCCGGCGGTCAGAGCTGGCGGCCTGAGAACTATGACCACAGGTACCTGGGCGAGATGAGCCTGCGCACCGCGCTCGCGCGCTCTCGAAACGTGATCGCCGTTCGCGCGCTGGATCTTGTGGGGCTCGGTCGCGTGCAGGCGATGGCGCGAGCCGCCGGTATCGAGAGCACCCTGACCGACAACTACACTCTCGCGTTGGGTTCGGCGGAGCTGACTCCCCTGGAGATGACCAACGCGGTGGCGACATTCGCAGCGGGCGGCGCCGCCGCAGACCCGATACTTGTGACCCTGGTGCAGGGGCCGGACGGCGAGATCCTGTACCGCAGCGAGTATGCACCGAGGCAGGGTGTAACGCCTGAGGTTGCGTGGTTGACGACGTCCCTGATGCGCAGCGTCGTCGAGCGCGGCACCGCCCGAAGAGCCCGTGATTTGCCCCATGAAGTTGTCGGCAAGACCGGCACCACCAATGGAGCACGGGACGCCTGGTTCGTCGGTTATTCGCCCCATCTGGTGGCCGGCGTATGGATCGGCCGCGATGACAATCAGCCACTCGGGCGCGGCGAAGCGGGCGGAGCGACGGCGCTGCCGGTGTGGATTGATTTCATGCGTGACTCCCACACATCCCTGCCGGTGGTTCCGCTTCCCGGGCCGCCTGCGGGCATTGTGACGGCGCGTATCGACCAGGCGACCGGCCTGCTGGCACCAGAGGGCTCGCAGAGCGGCTACGTGGAGTACTTCATTCGCGGCACGGCTCCCCGCGAGTATGCGCCGACAACCGAAGAGCGTACCGTGCACGACACGCTCTTGAACGCGGGTTCGTCAGATGACGGCGGTGGCCTGCCCGGACCGGATGAGGGTGGATTCTGAGACGCCGATGAATCGCGGGCGGGTCGTGGCGCCGCGCCCGGCGACGCAGTGCTATTCGTCCGGGACCAGCCAGTGGTCTTCGAGCTCGCCTTTGCCCGCACGTATGACCGTCGGTGGGTCTGTGGTCGCGTCGATGACTGTGGATTCTTCGGGCACGATGGGGTCCGTGTGCACGACGGCGTCCACGTGGTGGATGTAGGGTCCCGCGAGGTCGCCGGCCGACGCTACGAGCCGGTCATCGTCGATGCGAGCGGTCGTCGCGACGAGGGGGTGCTCCATGGCGGCGATGATCGCCGTGGCGATGGGATAGTCCGGCAGCCGCACGCCGATGATGCGGCGCTTTGATTGGATCAGTCTCGGGACCTGCCGAGACGCAGGCAGGAGCACGGTGTAGGGGCCGGGGAAGATTCGTCGCAGCAGACGAAACTGGTGCTGCTCGAGGTTCGTGTACTTCCCGATTTCGGAGATCGAGGCGCAGAGCAGAGACAGAGGCGCGCGACCGGTCTCGGGTCGGTCCGGGTCATCACCGTGCATGCTGGCGCGAAGGCGTTGCAGCTTCTGCAGGGCGCCTCGCTGCGACGCATCGGCGGTCAGTGTCCAGGTCGAGTCGGTGGGAAAAGCGACGATCTCGCCGCGGCGTAGGCGCCCGGCGACTTCGTCGACGCGGTCAGGTCTCGGATTCCACGGATCGATTTCAATGGCCTTCATCGGCAGGACTCAGGGCAATTTGATGAGGGGCTTCTTGTCGCGGGGACGATAAGCCAGCGCGACGCGCCCGACAATCTGAACGACCTGTGCCTCTGTCGTGTTGTGTATCCACAGAGCGGTCGTCTTCACGTCATGCGGAGCGCTCTCAAGCGCTTTGACCTTGATGAGTTCGTGTTGGTCGAGGGCTTTGTCTATGGAGTCCCGCACGCCGGGGGTGAGGCCCTGGTGGCCGATGGTCACGACGGGTTTGATGTGGTGGCCGAGTCCTCGCAGGTGATGGCGCTGCTTGCCAGTCCGGCCGGGACTGCATGCTGCGACCACAGCGCCGCGGCCCATTTCTGCGGCACGATCAGCCGCTGCCTCGACGATTCGCAGGTTGATTGCGGCATCGCGTGCTTTGTCGTCGGTTTGAGCTTCGCTCATCAGTGTGCTCGTCTTTTCTTCGATGGAGAAGCGGCCCCGCCTCTCGGGCAGCCGGTGAGGGATTGCACATAGCATTGCGGCGGGCTAGATGCGCAGGCAATCGACAGTGTCAGGGATAATCAGCACAGGTTTCACTTCCGTGGCGCGACTTCGGCAGTGCGTCAGGTCAGGCGACTACACCACCAGTGCATAGTTGAAGGCGGGAAAACGCGTGCCAGTAGATCCGCGAAAGCGATTTGAGTTCGGTGAGTCGGTCGGCAGTGATGAGCTGGGCGAAGTCTTCCGCGGCCGTGATGAGTCACGTGATGTCGCGATCAAGATCTTCGAGGACTGGACGTTGCGCTCAGAGTCCGGCCGCGACGCCTACTCGGCCGCGCTGGAGGCGCTCACGCAGGATCCGCCGAGCCGCACGCCCGGCGTAGTCGACTTCCATATCGATGAAGGCGGCGGTTGGCTGTCGACGAGCTGGGTCGCCGGCCAGACTCTGGCGGCCGCTGCCGAAGAGGCGGGCACACTCACGCAGGACGAGGCGGCCGCTGTGGGCTGCGGGATCCTCGATGCTCTGGCTGAGTTCCATGCCCTGGAGCAGTGCCACGGTGGATTGACGCCGGGCAAAGTTCTGCTGCTCGACCATTTCGACCCGAAGGGCGTGGTCATCACGGATCCCTTTCAGCACTACCTGTACAGCGTAAAGGACCCGATCCGTACCAGCCGAACCGAGCCGAATCGGTTCCTGGGGTCTCCACAGTACTTTGCTCCAGAGCAGGCGAGAGGACACGAGCCCACGGTACGTACAGACATCTACGCGATCGGCCTGATTTTGTATGAGCTGGTGACGGGCAAGAATCCATTTCAATCGAGTGCTGTCGGCACGACACTCAAACGGCAGATTTATGAGAAGCCGCTTCCGCCTCGGCTCGCGAAGCCCGGCATCGAACTCAGCCCTGACTTCGAAGCCATCCTGAACCTCGCGTTGAACAAGGGCGAAGACGAGCGCTTTGAGCAGCCGGCCGCCATGCGCGCAGCGCTGCAGTCGGTGCGGACTTCCGGTGACTTCGCCGACGAGCGCACCGCAAAGCCCCTCGGTGATCAACGCCGAATCTATCGGCCGAGTGACGCATACGGCGTCGTCTCTGCGAACGTTGCGGCCGTCGGCGAAGAAGAGGTCATCGGCACCTTCAATACCGGGGACCTCGATACACGCAGGCTGGATGGGAGCGACGGCGCGGCGGCCGTGGAGGATGACTTCAGCGCTGAAATCGCTGCGGTCGTCCTCTCTGAGGAGATCGTCTTCAACGAGGATGAAAACGAGGATGAAGATGTCGCGTCGGCGCCGGCGCGTGAAGAGACAGCGAATTTTGCTGCGGCTGTCGTCGACGACGGTGAGGGCGCCCTGGCGTTCGAAGCGGCCGAAGAAGAGGTCGCTTCCGAAGGTGTGCTCGGCGACGAGAGTGTAGAGGACGCGGTGGCGGTCGCCGCCGCGGCCGTCGAGGGCACCCCGGATTACGCGACCTCAACCTACGATGACGGGTACGCCGACGCGGACGCCTTCGGTGGAGAGCTGCGCTCGAAGTCACGCTTCCGCATGGTAGGGCTCGTAGTTCTGCTGTTGCTCATTGCTGTTGCCGCTTTTCTGTACCTCTCAAGCTCGAAGTCTTCAGAGGATGAGGAAACGCCAGTTCCGGAGGCCGCGGCCGGGGCGGGAGACGAAGAGCCCGGTACAGACGAGGCCGGCAGCGATGAAGCCGGCAGCGATGAAGCCGGTACGGACGAAGCCGCAGGCACCGCCGCCGGCGACAACGGGACGGTGGCAGCCGCGGACGGAGCGTCGGGCGACAGCGAGGCCGGGGCCAACGCTGAGGGCGCCGACGATGAAGGGGCCGACAGGGAGCAGACCGGCGACTCAGAAGCCGCTGATGGGCAGGACGACGTCGTGGCAGACGAGGGTGAGGGCGGCACAGCAGGCGCCGACTCGGCACAGCAGGCGGACGATACGGAAGGGGACGTCGCGCAGGCCGACGGGACGCGAGACGACGGCGACTGGCGTCGTCGCCGTGAAGCTGAGCAGGCGGAAGAAGAGAGAATTCTGGCCGCAGCGCAGGACGAAGCCTATCGCATGCAGCAGCAGCGACAGCGCGAAGCGGCTGCAGCGGCCGCTGCGGCCCGCAATGCGGAGCGCCGCAGCGCCGCCGCTACGGAGTCCGATGCGGGCGGAACCGCGAACGGCGACTCGGAGACCGCGCCCGAGGACAACGCGGAAGCAGCCGAAGCGGGTGAGAACGACGAGGACGAAGAAGCGGCCGCTCGTGATCGTGCCAGAGAGCTGACTCAGCAGGGCACATCGGCGCTTCGCTCGGGCAATCACAGCGCCGCGCGCTCGCTCTTTGAACAGGCGCTGGAGCTCGATCGCAACGTGGCTGCCGCGAATGCCGGCCTCGGCGATGTTTACTTCCAGAGCCGCAACTACTCGCAGGCCGCGCGCTATCATCTGCGAGCAACGCGTCTGTCCCGTCGAGCGGAGTACTTCACGAAGCTGGGCATGGACTACTATCGCATCGGCAACCACCGGGCTGCTCTCGACGCCTTTGAGCGTGCCGTGGCTCTCGGCGACAGCGGCGCTTCACGCTACGTAGATATTACGCGAGAGGCGATGGGCGAGACCCCGGATCCCGCACCCTGAGTTCGGCTCCCGCGGAGCCTGGTCACCGGCGGTGACCTGACGTCTGCGCACTTTCCTTCACCAACGCTGGAGCCACGTGCCCATCGCCGGCTTATTCCTCGGTAGGCGGCGGCGCCTCATCCGGGCTGATGAAGAGCCAGGATTGCGGGACGTGCGGGCTGTGCAGTGTGATGTCTGCATCACGATCGGCACGTCTGCGAATCGCCCGCGTGCGGGTTCTGGAACGCTGTCCCGGCCCGGAACGGTCGCTCCAATAGTAGGTGCGTCGTCGTGAATCGATGTGAACAAAGTCGCTGGTCGGATATACGCCGCAGCCCAGATTCGCGAAGGTCGTTTCTACGTAGGCCGCGATCTCTTCGATGCTCCTACCCGGGACGCGGATATCGCAGGCCTGGGCGGAACCGTGTCGCGAGCCCTGCGAAGCGTTCTCTCCGCGGACCCGGTACCCCGAAACCACCTGCACCACAGAATCGAAGTGTTGCCCGACGCGATACAGCATCTGCAGCAGGCGGGGATCGATAGAGCGGATACGGTTTGCGCGCTGGTCTCGAAGGGCACGCGACGCCATGTCGATGGCGTCCGCCCGCATGCGGCCCTCGTTGTCGAAGACGCGAATCGTGAAACTCTCGCGGGTGTTGAGTGTGTACAGGTGCAGCTCGCCGGGTGGAACGTTTCGCTCGCCACGGGCCCGCCGTTCGAGGTTGATCGTGACGGGCTGCGGCGCGGCGTCGGGTGCGGCGGCGACCCGGGCCAGGTTGGTTGCGCGGTCGACGTTGAGCCACGCGGCAAGTTCGACGGAGAGGTCAGAGGCCTCCGGCAGCTCGGTGTCCGGCGTGGCGTACTCGGCGGACGCTGCGAGGGCGTCGTCGGCGACAAGGAGGGCGCGCATCACGCAATCCGGACCGTAGATGCACAGGCCGGCGGCGAAGGGTCTCAGTGTGAGCTCGTCCGGGTCACTGACGAAGCTCTGGCGCGTCGTATCCGGAGGCGTCTTCGCGGTACCGACGACGCTGTGTGTTGGGGCGACGCACGCTGTCAGTAGGACAGCGAGGACGGCGGCCTCAGGCCGTACGACGAGCGCTGCGAAGCGCCGTAGCGACATGTTCCGCGAGGCTCTTGTAGTTGGTCGCGCCGCGACTTCGTGGTGCGAAGCTGAAGATATCACGGCCGGCGTGCTGCGCTCGTGCGAGGCTCGTATTGATGTTGATCTTCTCATCGATCAGCGCTTCGCCGTATGCCTGCGAAAGCTCTGCGATCGCGACATCGTTGAGGGACGTGTTGCGTCCATCATAGCGCGTAACGAGGATGCCGAGAATATCGAGCTTCGGGTTGAGTCGGTCGCTAACGGTTGCACAGGTTCGGATCAGTGCGTCGACGCCTTGAATGGAGAGGGGTGTCGGCTCGCAGGGTACGAGCACGCGGTCTGCTGCGACCAGGGCGTTTAGGGTGAGGTTGCCGAGGTTGGGCGGGCAGTCGAGGATGATGACGTCGTAGTGGGAGCGGGTGACCTCGAGGGCATCCCGGAGGATGAACTCCTTGCCGATGCGAGTTGTGACGAGGTTCTCGCTCTCCCGCAGGCGCGGATCGCCGGGGGTGATGTGCAGGCCCGGGATGTCGGTGTGCGCGACAACGTCGAGTACCTCGCCGCCGTCCTCGCGTTCGATGACCTGCGAGAGGCTGCCGCCGCCGGGCTTTATGTGGGTGCGAAGCGAGCGCTGGACGTGGCCCTGGGCGTCGAGGTCGACGACAAGTACGTTCTGGCCGTGAAAACGGGCGAGGGCGGCGCCGAGGTTGACGGCGGTGGTCGTCTTTCCGACACCGCCCTTTTGCGCAGCGACTGCGACGACAGCGGCGTTTCGGTTGCCCTTTGCTCGTCTGTTGTTCTTGTCGGACAGGCGCTTGATGCCTTCGCGTAGTAGATTCCGCACGTGGTGCTCCGGAGCTGCAGACGGACGCCGGGTCGGCATACCTGTGAATGCGAGTTCACGGTGTCGGGTTGCCTCGACGCAGGCAGAAACTGCCCCCTTTGACGCAGCGCGTCAAGGCCGCTTATGCAAGTGATGGCGGGCGTAGATTCAACGGTTGAACGGATCGGGGAAGGCGAGTAGATCGCCCTCAGCGCCATACTCTGACGAGCATCATATCCCGCCGTGCGATCGGCGGACTGCTCCACGCGGAAAACCGGGGAAAACACCATGAATTCACGCTTCTTTCTTGTTGCGGTCACGCTTCTGTGCGCCGCGCTCTTCGCCGGCGCCTGTGGTGAAGATGATCCCGCTGGAGAGTGCTCGAACTCATCGACCTGCGCCGTCGGCGAAGTCTGCCGCGAGGGCGCCTGCGAAGAGCGGCCCTGTCAGAGCGGCGCGAATTGTGAGCTGGGCGAAGCCTGCTACCAGCCGGACACGAGCGGGTTCTACTCGGCCGGCGCGATCGGCAGCTGCACCTTTCAGGAGTGTGACGAGGCTCGCGGTGGCTGTGGTGCCGGCGAAGTCTGCGTCGGTGGCGCTTGCTACCTCGATCCGGTGACGCCGCAGTGCACGGTCGCCGGAGACTGTGCGGCAGGTCAGATCTGCACCAATGGCGTGTGTCAGGCTGACCCGGCGCTGTGTACCCCTGCGTGCGGCGCAAATCAGACCTGCAACAACGGCACATGTGTCGATGACAACGTTGGCGGCTGCAATCCGCCCTGCGGCGCCGGACAGGAGTGCCAGTTCGAAGTCTGCGTCGACGTAAGCGGCGGCTGCAATCCCGCCTGTGGCGCGAACCAGACCTGTGAGAACAACGTCTGCGTGAACAACTCCGGCGGTTGCAACGACACACCGTGCACGGGCGGCAGAATCTGCGACAGTGGCTCCGGCGAGTGCATGGACCCTGCAGGACTCTGCTCGGACTGCACCGGCGACGCGATCTGCGGCACCGGCGCCGGCTGCGTGCTCGTAGGCGAAACAACGAAGTGCCTGCCCCTGTGTGAAGGCGGCGCGTCATGTTTCAGTGGCACCTGCACGGATGTCGGCGGGCGTATGGCGTGTGTTCCCGTCGACCAGTGCGCACAGGGCGGCGGTGGCTGCGAGTTGACCGCCGCTGACTGTAGTGGAGCAACTCCCTACGTCGACGCTGCGGACTGCGACTGCGTCGCCTGCCTGGGCGACAGCAACTGCGCCAACGGCTTCGTCTGCAACTCAACGAACCAGTGCATCCCCGGCACGACCGGCGGTGACGAGTGCTTCTCAGCGGCAGACTGTCAGGACCCGAACCGACCCATGTGCCTGAACGGCGTCTGTGCCTGCTTCTCGAACAACGACTGCCCGGCCGGTGCCGTGTGCGTCGGCAACCAGTACTGCCAGGCATGCAACTGCGCTGCCGGACTCATCTGCGACAGTCAGGCGAACTGCATCGACCCGACAATTTGCGCAGGCAACGCGGACTGCGCCGCCTCGGCAACCGCCCTTGGCGCCGACGCGACCGTGGCATCAACTGCACTCTGCGATTCCGGTGGCATCGGGTGCTACATTCCGGGAACCTGCAACGCTGACGGTGGAATTGGCGGCATTCCGATTCCGATTCCCGGTCTGGGAGACGGTGGCTCGGCAGACCCGTTCAACGCTCCCTGTGGCGGCAGCACGGTCTGTACCTCAGACTTCACCGGCATCTTCCTTGAGCTGCTCGGCCTGGGGTCCGGTGGCGCTGCGTGCAGTGGGTGCACTACGGACGCGGACTGCCGTCCCGGTGAAAGCTGCCAGGCGAACTTCCTCGATCCGACCGTAAGCGCCTGTTCGGCAGCTTCGGGCGGCGGTGGCTTCGGCTTCTGAGTCCCTGCCCGCTCGCGTGGGTTCAGGCCTGACGAGAGGGGTGTGTCGACAGTCTCTTCGCGGACACTGCGGCACGTGCCCGGTGTCGTCTTCGGCGCGCCGCCGAGATGCGACGGTTGCCTCCGGCGGGCGCCGCTACGTCCCGCCGGCGCGGCCTGCGAGTACGCGATCGAGCCCGGACGCAAGCGTCGTCCGCTCTTCGGGGATCCCCGCGCGGGCGAGGGCTCGGTCCTGATCGATACGTGCGACACGGTCGTGGAGCGATCTCAGATCCAGGCTGACAGCGGGGACATCGACGTTGAGTTCGATGGGGCAGGGCAGATCAAGCGCCTCATCGGTGCCCTGCCACGCGAGACCTGTGAACCGACAGGGTTCGGGACGGTAAGCGTAGATCAGGCATCGCCCGTCCAGCTCGTCGAGGAATACGCAGGGCTGCCCGCTGAGTTCGTCGCAGAGCTCGTCGAAGCGCTCTTCGCCGAGGGACCGGAGACCTACAGTGGCACCGCGCTCCGAGGTCCTGCTGCGGGATAGCTCCGCAGCCGCTTGTCGCTCTGCTGAGGCCGCTTCCCTCAATCGCCGCATGACGACACCGCGCTCGGCGTCGCCGAGGCTCATGAGGCCCTGTAGAGCCAGGGAGATATCTGCAGGCCCGACGTCGAAGGCGCCATAACAGCACTGCGTGCATCCGGACCGGCAGGCAGGGCTCGGCTCCGTCGCGTTCGCCGCATCAAATGCCAGGTCAATCTCTGACAACAGCCGCAGGTACTGCTCGTTCAAAACCAGTGGGAGTACGCGGGCGGTCATCAGGCTCCGGAGTGAGAGCCTGATCTGGAACAATGAGGCCGATCCCGCAAATTTAGACCGGGATCCCTCAGCTGCCCGCTGCCTCAATCGCTGGGCACATCAATGGGTGCGAACTCGATCTCCAGGGAACCGGCCGCGGCCCATTTCTCGGCTTCGGCACGAAAACGGAGGGCATCGGCTGCGTCGCCGCCGGCCAGTGCCAGCTCGGAGCGACGCTCAGAGATCTCGGCCAGAATGCGGTAGTCGGCAGACAGCCTCGCGAGTCGGGTTGCCTCCTCAAAGAGCGCCACCGAAGAATCGCGGCGGCGCAGCTGAAATTCCAGCACCCCCGCAGAGGCGAGGCTCTGTGCGACGCGACGGGTATCGCCGAGGAAGTAGAGCAGCTCTGCACCGGCGAGGAGATTGGCGCGGCCGTCGGCGATGTAGTGCAGGCCATCGGCGCCCGCCATGCCGGCTCCGTGCCGAATCGAGAGATAGCCCGCCGCGAGCAGCGCGTCTGCGGCGTCGCTGAACTGTGTCGTTGCCAGATACACCTGGGACACAGCCTGCAGCAGTTGAATGGCGTCGGCGCTGCGACCGGTTTGCTGGAGTACTGCGGCGGCCTGCATGTAGGCGTTGGCGACAACAACCGGCGAATCCAGCTCTTCAGCCAGTCCGATCGCCGCCACCATGTCGCGAGTCGCCATGTCGTCTTCTTCGTTGTACGCGCGGATTTCGGCCATCAGCAGGAGCGCGAAGACGCGCTGCTCGGGTCGCAGGTCCTCGGTCCTCTGCGTGATGTCGCGCAACACCAGGAGGGCGCCGTCCGGCTGCCCGCGGCGCATCGAAGTCACGGCGAGCTCAGCGAGCGCCGCGTACTCAATGTCCCGGTCCTGCGCGGCGCGGGCCTGCTGCAGAACGTCATGGGCACAGACCTGAGCCATGTCGTACTCTTCGTTCGCGCGGAGTGCCCGACATACATAGAGGCGCATGCTCGTGAGAGAGTCCCGGGGGAGGACGTTCTCCGCGATGTCGATGAACTCACGAGCGTCGAGGAGCCACTGCGCCCGTGCGCCGGCGCTCCTGTCGAGGCTGGTACGGATGCTCAGAGCGTTGAGCAGGACGTGCAGGTCCCGGCTGTCGCGACCGTCCTCGATGTCGGCATTCATCAGGCGAAACGCCTCGCTGGTCCTGCCGAGGGACTCGTAACGAGCCGCGAGGTGCTCGCGCAGGTGGTAGCGAACGCCGGGCTCGAAATCGCCGCTGCGGAGCGCGGTCTCGAGAAAGTATATCGCCAAAGCGTGCTCGCCGCGCATCGCGAGCGCGGTTGCGACGTAACTGGGCACCAGCTGCTCTGAGAGTGCGCTCAAGCCGTGCGGAGCGGGCAGCGGGAGACCGCCGGGCAGCACGCCGATCGTGGTACCCGGCGCGCGACCGACGCCGAACGCGGTCGCATTGTAGATCAGCACGTCATCTTCGTAGTGGCCGAACACCAGCGCGCCAAAGCGTTCTTCGCCCAGCGCCTCGCGCTGTTCGTCTGCGTCCTGTCCATCTGTCGGATCGATGTACTCCGGCCAGGTCTCGACGATGATGTTTCCGAGTTCGTACTCGGCGAGATACTCGGGCAGGGCCGTCGCCAGAGCGGGCAGGGCCCCGTCAGCCGCGCGACCCCCGGGAGTCGCGGGTGCGAACACCAGATACACTTCAGGTACCGACACATCGCCGGTGAGCTGGGCGAACCAGACGCAGTCGCCGGGGCGTATCTCGGTATCGCTGTGAACGATTCGGGCGGTGGCCGAAGACTCCTGCACATCGGTGATCCGAGCGAGCGCGCCGATGTGCGAGCCCATGCGCCCCTCACCCCAGCGCTCCACGTCCCGATTCAGCACAAAGTACATGTCGCCCGAGGTGACGCCTGATGATTGGCCGGCGTCGATGACAATGGAGTCTCCCTCGACAGCGCTGATCACGGCGACGGCCTTTGACTCTTCGAGGTTCGGACGCTCGTTCGCTGGGGCGATGGCGAGTCCGTCCAGCCCGCTCGGGTCTCGAAGGGCCCACTCGACCAGCTCAACACCGCCCTCGTGTTGCCGCACGCGTCCGAAGCCGACGCTGGGCACCTCGCCCTCATCTGCGGGCCACCCGCGCGGGTGCAGAGTGAACCAGTCAGCGCCTCGCAGCGCCTCGGTGTCGCCGGTGGCCTGCATCAGGTTGAACTGATCGAGCGCAACCACCGGCAGCGCGTCGACCGCTTCGCCCGGGGTCAAGACGGCCGTGTCGACAACGCCGGATTCCGGTCCCTGCCTGCCGCCGCACGCGGTAACCGCGCTGAGGGTCACGACGATGGCAACGAGCAGCAGCGGGTCGCGTGATGCGCCTCGTCGAAAGAGAGAGGGGCAGGGCACCAGACCGGACAGTTGGGGCGTTTTCACAGTCGCTCGTTGGAGTCGTGCACGAAAGGACGGCTGCGGCGACCGCGCGGGATCAGAGCTCGGTGATTTCCGTCTCTTTGTCGCTCACGATGGCCTCGACGCGTTTCACCGCGTCATCCGTTCTCTTCTGAACCTCGGCGATACGCGTGTGCATTTCATCTTCGCTGATATCTTTGTCTTTCTCGAGGGCCTTCAGCATGTCGTTGGCGTCGCGCCTTGCTGCCCGCAGTGCGATCTTCGCATCCTCGCCATGACGCCGCACCTGTTTGGCGAGCTCAGCGCGCCGCTCCTGGGTCAACGGCGGAATCGAGAGGCGGATCATCGACCCGTCATTGTTCGGGTTCAGGCCAAGGTCACTCATGTTGATGGCGCGCTCGATGGCGCCCAGCATGCTTTTGTCCCAGGGCGTGATGGTCAGCATGCTCGGTTCCGGCACCTTGATCGTCGCTGTCTGGGGCAGCGGCGTCGGTGTCCCGTAGAAATCGACTCGGATCCCCTCGAGCATGCCTGCGTTCGCCCGTCCTGTGCGTATTCGGATCAGCTCGCTTCGCAGGCGCTCAGCACAGCTGTCGAATCGCTCGCTCAGCTCGTTCATTATGTCTTCAATCATCTCTCAACTCTCACATGATTCCGGCGGCAGGCGCCGCTCCTAGAACTCTCCGACGACGACGGTGCCGACATCTTCACCCATAGCGATTCGCCGCATGTTGCCGGGCGTTGCCATGTTGAACACGATGATGGGCATATTATTCTCTTTGCACAACGCAACAGCTGTCGAGTCCATCACCTTGAGGTTGTCCGAGAGAACCGTGTCATAGGTGAGGCGCTGGTAGCGTCGCGCATCTGGATTCGTGACCGGATCCGAGTCGTATACCCCATCTACCTTCGTCGCTTTGCAGACCACGTTGGATTCGATCTCATTCGCGCGCAGGCAGGCGGCCATGTCAGTCGTAAAGAAGGGGTTTCCGGTCCCTGCGGCGAAGATCACGACCCGCTTCTTCTCGAGGTGGCGCATCGCGCGACGGCGGATGTAGGGCTCGCAGATGGACTCCATCTTGATCGCGCTCATGACGCGGGTTTGCAGGCCCACTTTTTCGAGTGCGTCCTGTAGCGCGAGTGCGTTGATGACCGTCGCGAGCATCCCCATGTAGTCGCCGGTAGTGCGATCCATGCCGCGCGCGCTGGCCGCAACCCCGCGAAAGATATTGCCGCCGCCGTTCACGATCGCGATCTCGATTCCGAGCTCGTGCAGATCGCGAATTTCGTTCGCAATACGAGTTATCGTTTCTGGATCGATCGTTCTCTCGCTGCCGCCGCTTAGGGCTTCGCCAGAGAGCTTGATCATCATCCGACTGTACTTCGGAGTCGCCATCATCACCGCCCGGTTTCAAGGCGGCGGCAGCCCTAACATGAGCGCGGGACGCTGTCTCGCGCTCTGGTCGGATCGTGACGTCAGCCGACGATGCCGGCGACTTCGTCGGCGAGGCTGGGGCCGTCCTTCTTTTCGATACCTTCGCCGCGGACCATTCGAGCAAAGCTGTCGAGGCGGAGCTCGCCGCCGATCTCACCGGCGACACGCTGCACTTCATCTTCGATCTTGAGGTCCGGGTTCTTCACGAAGGGCTGGTTGAGCAGGCAAATCTCGCGCTTCCACTTTGCGATGCGTCCAATGACCATCTTCTCAGCGATGTCGCGGGGCTTGCCGGACTCGACTGCCTTTTCGGTCTCGATGCGCGTCTGGTCCTCGACCAGCTGGTCGCTGATCTCGGAATCGCGGACGACGAGCGGGTTCATGGCTGCGATGTGCATCGCGATGTCGCGTCCCAGGTCAGCGACGGCAGCGTTGCCGGCTCCCGAGCCCGAGAAGACGACCACAACGCCGATGTTGCCGTTGTGCACGTAGCTGCCGATACCGCCGCCTGCGGCGTCGATCTGGGCGATTCGTCGAACGTTGATGTTCTCGCCGATCGTCGCGATCTTCGCTTTCACTGCGTCAGCGACGGTTTCGCCGGCGAAGGCGGTCGCCGAGAAGGCAGCGACGTCTTCTGTGTTCGCCGCGACGGCGTGGGTGGCCAGGTCGTTGACGAATGCGATGAAGTCGTCGTTTCGCGCGACGAAGTCGGTCTCGCAGTTGACCTCGATCAGCGCCGCACGGCTTCCGTCTGCGGAGATGGCGGTCGCAACGAGACCCTCTGCAGCAACGCGGTCGGACTTCTTGGCCGCCTTGGCCAGACCCTTGATCTGCAGAAACTCAGCGGATGCCTTGAGGTCGCCGTCGTTCTCAACGAGTGCCTTCTTGCAGTCCATCATGCCTGCGCCGGTCATCTCGCGGAGGTCTTTTACAAGTTTTGCAGTAATCGCCATCAGAATGCTCCAGTGCACACGGGTCGCGCCGAGGACCGGGCGACACTTCTTGGGGATAAGGTCATGCGGAATCGGCCGCGTCGACGGCCCGCTCTTTGTCTGAGTCCCGACGAATTCGGCGTCGCTTTACTCGGCGGAACCGGGCTTGCGGATAACCTCAGCGGTTCCCGAGTCGCCGGCGACGAGCTCGCCCTTTTCGTCGTCGAAGGTCATCGTTGTCAGCTGATCCTGCGGGCGGTTTGTGCCTGCACGACGGCCACCCTCAAGGCATGCGTCAGCCGCTGCTGCAAGGAAGAGGCGAATCGAACGAATCGCGTCGTCATTGCCGGGGATGATGAAGTCGACGCCGTCCGGATCGCAGTTGGTGTCAACGAGCGCGACGACGGGGATCTTGAGACGGCGTGCCTCATTGATCGCGATGTCTTCTTTGCGCGGGTCGATCAGGAAGATGGCGCCGGGCTGGCCGGGCATATCCTTGATGCCGCCAAGGTTGATGTTGAGCTTGTCACGCTCGCGGGAGAGCATGAGAGCTTCTTTCTTGGTGAACTTGTCGAAGGAGCCGTCAGTGGCCATGCGATCGAGCTCTTTCAAGCGGTCGATGCTGGTCCGGATGGTGCGCCAGTTCGTGAGGGTGCCGCCAAGCCAGCGGTTGTTCACGTAGAACTGCTTTCCGCGCAGTGCTTCTTCAGCGACGAGCTGCTGCGCCTGCTTCTTGGTGCCGACGAAGAGCACGTGGCGGCCCTGCGACACGGTGTTGGCAAGGAACTCGTACGCACGGTCGAACATGCGGACGGTCTTGCTGAGGTCTACGATGTGAATGCCGTTGCGCGAGCCGTAGATGAAGGGGCGCATTTTCGGGTTCCAGCGGCCGGTCTGATGGCCGTAGTGGACGCCCGCGTCGAGCAGTTCGCGCATGCTGATTCGCGGCATTGGGATCTCCTGAAGGACGGCGTTTGTTTCGTCGTAAGTCCGCGGAAATCGCGGATAAATCATTGCCCACCCCAATTCGGAGGGCGAGCGAGGCGCAGCTACCTAGCAGCGCGATAGGGGAAGATCAAGCGTAGATCCGGGCCTCGGCGGCTGCCGAGAACAGCGTCATGATCGGTCTTTCGTGCCGATCGAATGGGAGCGGCGTCATCGCTCAAAGCAGACCGTGATTCCCGGGCGGCACGCGACCCGCCTGAGAATGCCCGGAATCGAGCCGTGCCCTTCGAGTATCACGCGACGATCAGGTGGCGTGCTCGCTCAAGTCGGCTCAACACGTGGCGTGCGCGCTCAAATTGGGAAGCTGCGGATCAGTCGGCACGGGTCGCCGTTAGCGGAAATCCACTCCCTCGAAAAACGTTCCGCCGGCATGTGGGCCACGCCGTGTTCGTCCTGCATTGCTCGCAGGAAGACCCGTTCCGATTCTCCATCAGCGAGGCGGTCAAGCGCTCCGCCGGCGATTGTCAGCAGCTCGGTGGCGATGTCACGAAGTGAGCGGCCGCGGTAGCTTCCGCGCAGGCCCTCCGCCCTGGCCACCGCAGACAGGCCTTCGCGCTCTGCGATGCCGTCGACAGGCACCAGCGCCAGGACCTGCTTTCTGGCCTCTGCGTCGTAGAAAATTCCCTTCCAAAGCGCGGCGAGAGCCAGGATCTCACGTCGATTGCCGCCGTCCGCGGTGCGAACCTCGATGTACTGCTTCATCCGAATGTCGGGAAACACGGTCGATACGTGCAGCTCAAAGTCTCCCATCGTCGCCGTGTGTCCGTCCAACCCATGCTCCACGAACTCGCGGAACGAGCGGCCGGTGAAGTCCAGATAGCGTCCCTCGCGCTTGAGAAAGAACATCGGGACATCCAGCAGCCACTCCACATAGTCTGCGAATGTGGCGGACGGGTCGAGATAAAGTGCCGGCACGCCACAGCGATCCGGGTCTGTGCGATACCAGATCTCCATGCGAGACGAAGCGCTGCCGGTCAGCCTGCGCTCCCGCACGGGAGAGTTTGCAAACAAGGCCGTCACGATCGGCGCGATGTGTGCGCCCACTCGCAGCATCTCGAAGGCGTCGGATTCGTCGCGGTAGTCGTAGTTCGCCTGAATCGACGTTGTCATCTTCATCATCCACGGCGCGTCGACGCCCCGCTTTGGAAGATACTCGCGCATGATGTTGTAGCGCGGCTTCGGCATCCACGGGACCTGGTCCAGGTCGTGGAAGGGGTTGAGCCCGAGCGAGGTCCAGGTCTGCCCCAGAGCGCCGCCAACGGCGGTCACCTCGCTGATGTGCCGTTCCAGCTCGTCTCGGGTGCCGAACACCGTGGGAAAGACAGCCCCGCTGAGCTCAAGCTGACCGCCCGGCTCAAGGGTGATGGCGGCGCCGTCTCGTGTGAGCGCCATGACGTAGTCGCCGTCGACATGCGGCTCCCATCCGAAGTCGGCAACCAGGCGCTCGAAGAGGGCTTCGATGCCGTTGTCGCCGAAGAACGGGACGGTGTCACCTGAGGGTAGAAAGCCGATCTTTTCGTGCTCGGTGCCCACGCCAAGGATCGCATCCGGGCCCTTGGCGCCCGCCGCAAACCACTCGATCAACTGCTCACTGCTTGTAAGAGCCGCTTGATCCAGTTCCTGGTCACGTGACATGGGCTAGACGCCGATGCCGCGGTCGCTCAGGTAGCGCTCTGCATCGAGCGCAGCCATGCAGCCGCTGCCGGCGGCGGTGATCGCCTGTCGGTAGGTGTGGTCAGCGACATCGCCCGCTGCGAATATGCCGGGCTTGTTGGTGAGTGTAGAGCCCGGCTGCACCACAAGGTATCCGGATTCTTCCATGTCCAGGACGCCCTGAAAGGGCACTGTGTTGGGTACATGCCCGATGGCGAGGAAGAGGCCTTCGGTTGCAAACTCCGACCTCTCGCCGGTCTGCGTATCCTCGAGAAGGAGGCCCGTGACGCCGGTCTCCCGAGTCCCGAGGACCTCAACGACCTGCTTGTTCCAGAGAACGTCGATCTTGTCGTGCTCGAGGGCGCGGTCCTGCATGATCTTCGACGCGCGAAAGCTGTCGCGGCGATGCACCAGGGTGACGCGAGACGCGAACTTCGCAAGGAAGGTCGCCTCCTCCATCGCCGAGTCGCCGCCGCCGACGACGGCAATCGGCTTGCCGCCGAAGAAGAAGCCGTCGCAGGTTGCGCACGCCGATACGCCGTAGCCCATGAGGTTGTCTTCGCTGGGAAGCCCCAACAGGCGGGCCGTGGCGCCGGTGGCCACGATGACGCTGTCAGCGGTCACGGTATCGCCACCTTCCAGCGTCACAGATTTGATGTCTCCATCGAAGTCGACGCTGGTGACCGTATCCATGATGAACTCGGTGCCGAAGCGTTCTGCCTGGCGCGTCATCACGTCCATCAGCTCGGGTCCCATGATCCCGTCGACGAAGCCCGGAAAGTTCTCGACGTCCGTAGTGATCGTCAGCTGTCCGCCCGGCTGATTGCCGTGAATAATCACAGGTTTCAGGTTGGCGCGCGCTGCGTAGATCGCCGCTGTAAGTCCGGCAGCGCCGGAGCCGAGAATCAGAACATGTGCGTGTTTCGTTTCGCTCATCCACCATCCTTTCAACGGACTCATGCCGCTGCTCTGTTCAGCGAAGGGCGGGAACGTTAGCATTGAGGGGTGCCCTGTCAACGCGAGCGAAGGATACCGTGTCCACAGCACAGAGAGCTTCGGCGTCGCAAACGGTAGCGTCGGGACCCGCCGACGAGGCAGCCGCGCTTCGTGTGTTCGACGCGCTGGCGCCGGTCGCCGCGATGACGCCCGTAGATCTTGCAAACCACGGCCGCTTTGACACCGAGCGCATCGTTGCCGCCGTCCCCGCAGCCCGGCGAAGCGACGGCGCAGATCTGCTGCGCGCGATGCGCCGGCTCAGTACGGATACGATCCCGGCGACCCGCGCCATGGGGATCGTCGCGTCCGCCGCGCTCGGTGTGACGCCGGCGAATGTGCCCGAGCGGGCTTTTGACGAAGTGTGGACAGAGATGCGGCGAATGCTCTCCGGGAGTAACATCACCGCGGTCGGTCCACTCACCCTCGACCGGGGCGACCGCTTCGAAGTCGATCTCATGATGCGTCAGATGGAGATGGCCGCGGACAGCGGCCTCCCCGTGATTGTTGCGCCCGGAGGCGCAGACGCCGCGGCGCGCTTCTGGGAGCTGCTTCGTCTTGTCACCCGCCTTGGTGTTTCGCAGCACGTCGCGATTGTCGTCGACCACGCCGCCCGTCTGGATGCGGCGCTGGATACAGGTGCACACATCATCCTTGTGGTCGGCGCCTCGGGCATTCGCGCCGGCCGGGCTGCTGCCCTGGTCGCGTCTCTGCCCGCGCACTCGCTGTCTCGTATCATGCTGGCGTCCGGCACAGGCGGCGTCGACGTGTTGGCGGTGCACCGCGTGGGCCTGCATCTGCGCCGAGCGGGGCTTGACGCCGAGGTCGTGGCATCGCTGCTGTACGGCTGTGCTTCGAGCTTTCACGATCAGCCCCGCCGGCGGTGGAGACTGCCGGACCGGCGCCGATCAGCGAGAGTGAGAGAGGCGGGTGCCGGCGAGGCGGTCAGCCACTGAGTCTGTGCCGCGCGTCCAAACAGAGACAAGGGCAGGCAGCCAGAAGCCGAGCGGATTCAACGCCATCAACAGAGCCCGGGACACGGCGACGATACGCGGCGCGCGCTCGCCGCTGTTTCGAGTGACCCGCGAGCCGGTGAGTAGTTCGCCCGGTGTGCGGACACCCAACGCCGCGCAGGTCAGCAGCAACACCAGCCACGGCGTATGCAGCAGCAGCCATGCGGCGTAGGCGCGCAGCGGTTCGTTGTAGATCGTCAACGCGACTCTTTCGGGAAGAAAGTCCGGTGTTTGTGTGTCGAAGAAAGCGGCGACCGGAAGCAGGTTGCCTGCAACCAGCATCGCAGTCGCAGCAGCGGCGACCAGCAGATTCAGGAGCGCCGCCGCGCGCCTGCGAGCCGGTGACGCCGCATCCATCGTCTCGGTGTGCGCCGACACATGCAGGCTCAAGCGATGCGCTCCTGTCGCGCCCGTATGACGGAGAGCGCACAGATCGCGGCGGTCTCTGCTCGGAGTATGGTCGAACCCAGTCCCATCGCTGTGCCACGCTCGTCGAGCAGTCTGCGCTCGGAGGCATCCCAACCGCCCTCGGGCCCGATCGCCACAGCGACCGCCTGTGCAGGGGCGAGCGCAGGCGTTGGTGTGTTTCGATGCTTCTCGTCCGCGTAGAGCAGTGTGTGTGCGCCGAGCGCCGACAACCCGGCTTCAAGAGTCGTCGCGTTGTCAATACACATTGCGTGCAGCCGGCCGCATTGCCGAGCCGCCTGGCGTGCGATGCGGAGCCAGCGCTCACGCTTGATGTCACGTTCACGCACATCGCTACGTTCGGCGCGAATGGGTACCAGGGTGGTCACTCCCAACTCAGCGGCCTTTTCTACCAGCCACTCCCAGCGGTTGGTCTTGATGAGAGAGGCGAGCAGGACACGCGGAACAGGCGGCGCCTCGGTGTGTGTGTTTGTCAGCTTCCGCGCTTCGGCACGACCCCCTTCGAAATGGAGCGTGCCCTCCCACAGTCGCCCCGTGCCGTCCGCGATCTCAATCGTATCACCACCGCGCAGCCGTAAGGTCCGGCCGACGTAGCGGCTGTCGTCTTCGCTGAATTGCAGTGCCGCGCCCGCAGCCTCATCAACCGGCGAGTCCACAAACACTCTGCGCGGCCGTGACCAGGATGTGCTCGACTCACCCATTGCTGCTCAAACTCGGCGGAGCGTGATCGCACACCACTCGCCGTCGACCGCGCTGCTTTCGTAGCGGAATGTGGACGACTCAAACTCGGCGCGGAGCTCTGCCAGTCGTGTGGCCGGGATACCGCTGATGAGCAGGGCGCCACCGGGGGACACAGCATCCTGCAGGGCAGGGCGAAGCACGCTGAGAATGTGTGGAAGAATGTTTGCTACAACAAGCTGCCAGCCCGCGCCGCCGTACGCCTCGCGCAGCTCTGCGATCGTGGAGGTACTGAATGGAATGTCAGCGCTGTTTCGTCCGGCGTTTCGGAGGGAGTCAGCGATCGCCACCGGGTCGTTGTCGATACCGACAACGTGGTCCACGCCGAGGAGGGCCGCAGCGATTGACAGAATTCCCGACCCGCAGCCGACATCGAGCATTGAGTCGAGGGAATCTGCGAGGCGGTCAATCTCGCGCATGCACAATCGGGTGGTGGGGTGTGTGCCCGTTCCGAAGCCCATGCCGGGGTCGATCTCAACGCCGACCATGTCGGGGTGATTGGGGTTGTCCCAGGGCGGGTGGACGTAGAGACGATGTGAAACCATCGTCGGGCGGAAGAACTCGCGCCAGGCGGTACGATAGCCGGTGATGTCGAGTCGACGTGCGCTGACGCTGACCGCATCGCCGCCGACCTCGACATGCGAGAGAGCATCGCGCACCGGCTGCGCTGCCTGCTCGACCTCGGGGGAGTCGAAGAGCACGCGCCACCGTACGGAGCCCGGCGGCCGGGGCATGGGGTCCTCTATCAGCTCGCTCCAGGTGTCGTCGTCCTGACGCTCTACGCCCTCGACGGGGAGCGTCCAGAGGGCGCCTTCAATCATGGCTTCTGCAAGGGGATCTGACGTCGCGAGGGTTACGTCGACGCAGACCACCGTCTCTGTTGTCGTGTCAGCCGCTGTCACGCTCCACACTCCCTTGACCCACTCCAGTGCTCAATCCACTACGGTGCGCGGATGACCTGCACAAGGAGACGGCGATGAGTGAAGAACTTGGGAATGTGCTGCAAGATGGCGTGCGGACGCTGACGCTGAACCGTCCCGAGAAGCGCAACGCGCTCAGCGCGGAGCTGGTCGACGCGCTTCGCCACGCGCTCACAGCGGCAGCGGATGA
>JAUICO010000155.1 GCA_030427825.1 bacterium
GATCGAGGTGATGCGGCTGGTTCGCGCCCGCCGAGTTTGAGGCGGAGTACAGGCTCAGCATTCCGATCGTCATCATGACGAGCATGATGATCATGAAGCCCCAGTCGATCGGACGTGAGCGGCGTGTGCTCAATGTAGGCGCGCCTAGTGCCATCTGTCCTCCGCTACTCGCGACCGCACGCTCACAGCATGTCCGGGGTAATGGCCTGACCGAGGTGCAGGAGGGCCGGCATGTCCACGCGCATCAGGTCTCCACCGGCGAGCTCTGATGCGACCGGCATGGCGAGGAGGTTCTGCAGCTCGGCGCGTCCACGGGACGACACCTGCGCGGCTTCCACCTCTTCGTCCAGCTCGAGCACATCACGAAAGTATGCGTCGAGGATGTCGAAGGCGATCGGCGCAGCAACGCGCGAGCCCTGCCCGCCATGCTCGACGATCACCGAGACAACGATGCGCGGGTCTTCGACCGGAGCGTACGCAACAAACCACGCGTGATCGCGCTGTTTCCAGATGACTTCGTTGTCGCGCAGACGCAGGCTGCTCAGCGAGGCAACCTGTGCGGTTCCCGTCTTGCCCGCGACGTTCATCCAGTTGAAGGCCAGCGATCTGGCGGTTCCTTCGGCGACAACGGCGACGAGCCCTTCCTGGACCAGGTCCATGTGCAGGTCTGAGTATGGCAGGCGCCGTCGAACCCGCGCAGGATACTCGAAGACTACGTGCTCGTCGGCGGTCGTCACCCGGTCAACCAGCCTCGGGTAGAAGACGGTGCCGTCATTGGCGATAGCCGCGTAGGCCATCGCGAGATGCACCGGCGAGATGCGCGTGTCGCCCTGCCCGACCGCGGTACTGAGCGTGAGGCCGCCGACGAAGCCCATCTCAGAGTTTCGCTCGTGCCATTCGCGGGTCGGCACGACGCCGGCCTGCTCGCCCTGCAGGCCCAGGCCGGGGGTTGCGCCAAAGCCGAAGTCGTATGCGTAGTTCGCGAGTGTATCCATGCCGAGGCGCATGCCAGCCTCGTAGAAGTAGATGTCACAGGAGTTGGAGAGCGCCGAGCGCAGGTTCATCCAGCCGTGTCCGCCGCGATTCCAGCAGCGGAACGGGCGCCCGCCGTAGAGAATCTGTCCGCTGCAGTGGATGCGCGTCTCCGGGTCGAAGACGCCTTCTTCGAGCGCTGCAAAGGCGGTGACGACCTTGTACGTGGACCCCGGGAACCAGGCGACGATCGCCTTGTTCATCATCGGGTGGTACGGATTTGCGTTGATCTCCGCGTACTCCTGCGGCGTCAGCCTGCCGGACCAGGCGTTGGGGTCGAAGGTCGGCTCGGAGAAGAGCCCGATGATGGAGCCATCGCGAGGATCGACGGCGACGGCTGCTGCGGAATGTTCCTGTCGCAGGCGTTCTTCCATGGCCTGTTGAAGGCCGATATCCAGAGTCAGGTGGAGGTTCTTACCGGGGACCGGAGCCACTTCCTGGTAGTCGCCGAGCAGCTGCCGAGCGGTCTCTTCGTCCTGCGTGTGTCCGTGGGCATTGATCACTCGGCGCCGAAGGCCCGGTGCCCCGCGCATGACGGCTTCGTAGGTGTGTTCGATGCCGTTTCGGCCCACGTAATCGCCGCGCCGATATCCATAACGTCGCAGGTCACCGAGCTCGTCTTCAGACACCTCATTCATGTACCCGATGAGGTGGGCCACGAGGTCGTTCAGCGGATAGGTGCGGTGCTGCCGCACGCGCACGAACAGGCTTGGGATCGCCGACGCGTTGGTTTCAAGCATCGCCAGCTGATTGCGGGTCACGTCGCGCCCGACGAGAATGTCCGCGAGACTGTCCCCGGCGAGGCGCCGGTCTATCCACGCTCTGCGGCTCTCGGACAGGTTGAGGATCTGCTCGAGCAGATCGAGCGCGGCTTCGTTTTCGCCGAATACTTCCGGTGTAATGTAGGCGTCGTAGACCGGCCGGTTATCCGCGATGATGGTGCCGTTTCGGTCATAGATGAGGCCACGATTTGGAGTCAGCTCGGACTCCCGCACAAAGTTGTCGTTCGAGAGCTCGTAGTAATACTCGCCCTGCGCGACCTGCAGTTTGTACATGCGCCAGACCAGCCCGAGAATGGGGATGGCGAAGAGCACGATCAACAGTCGCAGGCGCCCGTCAAACTCGCGCAGGTCACGCCTCGCATTAAGGCGCCCCGGAGTGGATGGCTTCTTCGACGTATTGTTCATGGGTGAGACAGGCGGGGGCTGCGGCCACCCGGGCCGATGGCGCTGACAGTCTGCTGGGGGGCTGAGTTCACTTCAACCACGTCCCCTCCTCATGTGTTCCACTGAGGATCGGGTCGAGCATGTGCAGGAAGCCGTGCATCGGTAGCGCGGCGAATCCTGTGAGCAACGCCGACGCAGGCGCCACGTGCCAGAACATGTTCATCCACCCTTTACCGGACTCAAAGAGCATCATGACCGCTGCGAAGCCGAAATCGGCGAGCAATGATGCGACGACGCACCAGCCGGCGCTCCGCCACAGCTTTTCCGTATCGATATTGCCCTTCGCCCACCAGGTCGCGCCGATGGCGGGAAGGATTCCCAGCAGCGTAGCACCGCGGGCGCCTCCTGAGAGTGTTGCGGCGAGCAGGCACAGGGCGAAGGCGACGATAAGGGCGTCGAAGGTGTCCCGATGAACGACCATGTACACCGTCACAATCACGGCGACGTTCACGGTAAAGACGCCCATGTTGACGACGTTTACCGCGACACCGACCACGAGGAGCGCGACCCAGCCCGCGATGACAGCGACGAGGTTGAACATGGTCAGCGCGTCTCATCGCCGACGACGATGAACACTTCTTCGAGCCGGGAGAAGTCGACCGCCGGCTCGACGACGACCTCCTGGAAGAGGCCATAGTTCTGCCGCCGTACTTCAGCGATTCGCCCGACGATCACGTCCCGGGGAAAGCGACCGCCCATGCCGGAGGTGACGACCACATCGCCTTCATCGACTTCGTCTCGACGTAGGAGGTACGAGATGCGCGTTGAGTAGTCGTTGTCGAAGCCCCGCCCTTCGAGCACACCGCGGGCGCGGTTGCGCTGTACGATGACGTCGACCGCGGACTGCCGGTCCACGGTGAGGAGGACATCAGCGAAGCGCCCGTCCACATTGGCGACCTGCCCGACGAGTCCGGCGGAGGACACCACAGGCATCCCTTCACGCACCAGCGCCGATGTGGACTCAAGACGCACGCTGATCACCCGAAAGTAGGCGTTCACATCCTTTGCCACGACGCGCGCCGGTAGCAGGCTCAGGGTGGGATGATCCTCCTGAAATCCGACCAGGCCACGCAGGCGCGCATTCTCCTGCATCACGCCGAGCAGGCGCGTTCGTTCGTCGATGACGCGGTGAAGTTCGTCGCGAAGGCGCGCGTTCTCCTCCTTCACGCGCACGAGCTCCATGTGGCGATCCCAGAAACCGCTGATGCCGCCGGACGCGGCGGTCAGCGCAGACTGGGACGCAGCGGATGCCTGGAACACGACCCCACCGAGGGGCCCCAGAGCCCCTTCCGTCTGCCCGCCCTCGACCAGGACCAGGCCGAATCCGACGAGGAGAAACACCGACAGCATGACGGCGGTTCGGTATTTTTGGAGAAACTCAAGCAAGACCGGCTCCCAGACTTCGCCTGACTTTATCCCGAGCGGCCGACAAGCGCGAGCAGTCCCGGCTCAGTGAGTGTCTTGCCGCTGCCCACAACGACCGCGCTGAGTGGATCGTCGCAGATGACAACGGGCAGCCCGGTCTCTTCGCGAAGCAGCAGGTCCAGGTTCTTCAGCAGCGCGCCGCCGCCTGCGAGCATGATGCCCTTGTCCATGATATCCGCCGACAACTCCGGCGGAGTCCGCTCAAGCGCGGTGCGCACTGCATCAACGATCGCGTTGATCGGCTCCTGCAGGGCGTCGCGAATCTCATCGGAGTTCACTTCGATGGTCTTCGGCAGTCCTGCGATCAAATCGCGGCCTTTGACGTCCATCGTCGCGGTCTCGTCGGTTGGGTACGCATTGCCGATGGTGCACTTGATCATCTCGGCAGTGCGCTCACCGATCAGCAGATTGTACTTCTTCTTCATGTGATGGATGACGGCTTCGTCCATCTTATCGCCACCGACACGCACCGATCGTGAATAGACGATGCCGCCGAGGCTGATGACAGCGACTTCAGTGGTACCGCCACCGATATCGACGATCATGTTGCCGGTGGGGTCGGTCACCGGGAGTCCGGCGCCGATCGCCGCCGCCATCGGTTCTTCGATCAGATAGACTTCGCGGGCGCCTGCGGACTCCGCGGCTTCACGTACCGCTCGCTTCTCGACCTCGGTGATGCCGAAGGGGATGCAGATGACAATGCGTGGTGCGACCAGTGTTCGTCGGTTGTGCGCGCGCGTAATGAAGTAGCGCAGCATCGCCTCGGTGATCTCGAAATCAGCGATGACGCCGTCCTTCATCGGCCGTACCGCCGTGATCGACCCGGGCGTTCGTCCGAGCATCTCTTTGGCCTCACGGCCCACGGCGAGGACCCGTCGCGCACCGCGATTGTCCGTAGAGACGGCAACCACAGAGGGCTCGCTGGTCACGATACCCTTACCTTTGATGTAGATCAGACTGTTCGCGGTACCCAGGTCAATTGCCAGGTCGTTCGAGAATAGTCCGAGCAGCCTATCGAAAATCATACGCGCGGGTCGTGTGCGAAGCGACTGGCCCAATCCGGGCCGGGCGCGGGTAATGCGAGGGTTAGCATAACACAAGGCGGAACCCGAAGTTCGGCGTGCCGAAATCGCACAGGCGGGCGGTTGCCAGGTGTTATCTATTCGGATAAGGCGCTGCGACCCGCGACCAGCCCGGTTTCGCGGACCCCTGACAAACGGAGCCTGAGGATGCTTGAGGCGTTGCGCCGGCACTCCAGGTCGTGGCTCATCTGGGTCACGCTCGGTATCATTATTATCGTCTTTATCTTCTTCTTCGGCCCCCAGGCCGGAGGCTTTGATCGCAACTCCAATGGTTGGGCCGTCCGCACGAAAGGCGGCAACACGGTCAACATCGCGGAGCTCGACAGGACCTACGATCGCACGGTGCGACGATTCCTCACCGGTCCGACCGATGAGGAGTTCTACGCAGCGAAGCGTCGCGTCGCGATGGACCTCGGTTTCGTCGAGTACCTGGCGGTTCAGGCTCGCAGCACGGGTCTGGCGATTCCAGAGGACGAGGTCGCCTGTTACATCGTGAACTGGAACCCCGACTATCGCGACAAGCGTGGAAACGCGATCTGCGCCGACTTTCCTGCGGACTACCCTACGCGCTATCAGAACATCGACGCGGTGTTCTACACTGAAGAAGATGGCCGAATGTCCGCCAGCTACAGCACCGACGTGCGCGGCCGCTTCGGCCTTTCAGTGCGCGCCTTTGAAGAGTGGAAGCGCCGCGAGCTGCTGGCCTTCAAGTACCTCGACACGCTCGCTGCCTCGGTCGCGGTGTCACCGACCCAGGTAGAGCAGACCTGGCGACGCCGGAACGAGACGGTGAACATCGAGTATGTTCGACTGGACCCGGCGGGCATCTCAGCCGACCTTCCTGAGGAAGGCGAGGCCGCCACATGGGCTTCAAGTCACGGCGCAGAAATTCAAGCATACTACGATGAAAACGTTGCGAATTACTCGCTGGCACGCCGCGTGCATCTGCGGCGCCTTTACATCACGAAGCCTTCGGGAGACCCTGCGGCGCTCAGCGCTGCAGAGGAGCGTTTCACCACCCTGCTTGCCCGGGCTCAGGCTGATCCTGCCGGCTTCGAAGAGCTTGCACGCGCCGAGACCGGTCTCGACGCAGAGCGCGAGAGTGGCGGCGACATGGGCTTCCGCACCGAGGACACCCTCTCGGTAGACATCTGGGAGGCGACCTCCGGCGTTGAGGTCGGCTCCGTGGTTGGTGTCACCCAGAGCTACTCATGGAATATCGTGAAGCTGGAGGCGGTCGAAGAAGCTCGTCAGCAGCCGATCGACGAGGTTCGCAACGACATCGCAGCCATTCTCCTGCAGCAGGAGCGTATCGAAGAGGAGCGCGGCCGCCTCGTCCGGCGCGCCGAGCGTGTTCTGGAGCTTGCGGCTGCCGGCGAAACCCTTGAAGCCGCCGCGGCAACGGAGGCCGGAGAGCGCGCGGACCGAATTCACCGCCGGCGTCTTGAAGATCTCGGCAGCGGCGAAGAGGAGCCGGCGCGCCCTGCCCCTCAGCCGCTCGCGGTCTCAGAGACCGGTCCATTCGCCCGTGAGACCCCGGCGCCGGACCTGAGCGCTCTCGGCGCCGACTTTGCCGGCTTTCAGATTTCGGCTCCGCCGGCGGATCAGGTCCCGACGATCGGCCGCTCGCGCGACCTGATGCGCGCCGCTTTCGCTCTCAGCGACGATGCACCGCTTCACAGCGAGCTGATTCGTGTTGACGAGCAGGACTACATCATTCGCATGATCGAGAGAGTGGTTCCGGACGAAGCGCCGGAGGGCGAACTGGCATCCATTCGCGCAGAGCTGCAACGCAGCATCGCGGACACCCTCGTGGACTCGCGTGGTGCCAGGGTCCGGCTCACGCTTCATCTCGACCAGCCATATGCGCCGGTCGTGCAGCAGCTGCTCGACGACGCGCTCGCTTCAGGGGACATTCGCCTGCGGGAGAAGCTGTTCCGCGTTGACCCGGCCGATTCGGACGAAGAGTAGCCGAATCCGCAGCCGATGAAGGGCTGTACACCCAACAGGTTTGCAGTCGTTCGGAGCGCCAAAAGGCGTCCGTGAAGCCGCAAAATTGTTTGACACTCAGAGCGGCTCCGATGTATAAGCCGCGTCCACCTGAGGGACCCGTTCCCTCGGTACTCTGCGGGAGTAACTCAGTGGTAGAGTGCAACCTTGCCAAGGTTGACGTCGCGAGTTCGAATCTCGTCTCCCGCTCTGCAAGAATGAACCGGCCCCACGCGCTCATCGGGCGTCTTTTTCGAGGGGCATCTCTTCGCCGGATTGCGCGCTCGCCGGGGCGTACGCGCACCCGGGCGCTCAGTTGTGCGCTCACCGGGTCCAGCGCGCATTCAAGCAGCGCAGACGCCCCACGCCGTGAGCCCCACGCCGTGAGCCCCACGCCGTGAGCCCCACGCCGTGAGCCCCACGCCGTGATTCGTAAAGCAATCCCCGAAGGATTGCCTGCGACCTCGCGGTAGCCGCAGGCAATCCCTCCGGGCGGTGCCAGACCGCTTGCAGTCACTGCATCGCTACTGTGACTCGCGCTCATTCGTTGGCTGACCAGCTCTCGAGCATCGCGCGTTGGCCGGTGATGAATGGTCAGGGTGTGTCCGAGCGCGGGGCGATGCAGAAGCGACTGGAGTGAGCACGCACCGAGGGAGGTTGCGGTCCATGTGATTCACTTTGTACCTGTGTCGCTTCATGCATATCGCCCT
>JAUICO010000016.1 GCA_030427825.1 bacterium
TCGACGATGGTGTTGAGATCGGCTTCTGGGGCAGCGACCCCCTGGATCCGGACACGGATGGCGACGGCATCGAAGACGGTGATGAGGTCGAGCTGGGCACAAGCCCGGTCTCCACGGACAGCGACGGCGACAACGTCAGCGATGATGAAGAACTGCGCATCGGAACCAGTCCCACAAACAGCGACTCCGACGAAGACGGACTCGACGATGGCGACGAAATGATCCTGGGCACCGACCCCCTCGACGCCGACAGCGACGACGATGGCGTACTCGACGGAGCAGAGGTGGCCCGGGGCGGAAACCCCCTGGACCCCAACGATCAGGGCGATCCCGTCGTCGGGCCGGTTGATGATGACGAGGGCGCAGGCTCCGAGGACGGCTGCAATTGCACGACTACGCCGACCGCAGCGACCTCCCTCGGCGCGCTCGCGATCTTCGGTTCGCTCGTCTTCCGACGTCGACGATGATCTTCGCAGACGTTCAGACCAATATGCTTCGCCGCGCCGGCGTAACCGAGGAGACCCCCTTCGGGCCGGATACCCTCGTCTACAAAGTCGGCGGCAAGATGTTCGCCACGCTCTCCGAAGGCGAGACCGGCCCACGGATGAACCTCAAATGTCCGCCCGAGCGCGCCATCGCTCTGCGTGAAGAGTATGAAGCCATTGTTCCCGGCTATCACATGAACAAGAAGCACTGGAACACGCTGTCCCTGGACGGACGTATCCCCAAAGCGCTGGTCATGGAGCTGATCGAAGTCTCCTACTCACTGGTGCGCGCAGGACTGACGAAGAGCGCCCGTGCAGCTCTGGACATAGAAGATCCCTGACCGGCACGTTGACTCCGACGCGCTCCACGCTATGAAACCGTCTCACCCTGTCCGGGAGATCGGCGCATTGAACCAGCTTACACATAGAGCACACATCGCGATTCTACCGGCGATTCTGTGCGCGCTGATCGGATGCTCAGAATCCAGCCTGGCGCCGGATACAAGCTCTGTCTTCGACAGCGCCGTCGACGTAGGCGACGCGGAACGGGATGTTGCGGCGCCGGACACCGAAGACACATCGGACACAAGCGACGCGGACGACGCGGACGACGCCCGGGATACGCCCGATGTCATCGACACAACCGACAGCTCGGATACCGTCGACACGACCGACTCCACAGATGCGACCGACTCTACAGATGCGACCGACAGCTCGGATACCGCAGATACAGCGGATGTCGTCGACGCCACCGACACTGAAGACACCGTCGACACCGTCGACACGACCGACACTACAGACACGACCGACACCGCGGACGAACCCGACGCCGCGGACGAACCCGACACCGTCGTAAACGATACCTCGGATGCCGGCGGTCATCCGTGGACCGGGCTCACGAACGATGCGCTTCGCGACGCACTGTATGACGAGGTGAGCGGTCACACCTCCTATTCCTACAGCGGGGCGCGCGACCTCATGTACGGCATCAGCGGCAATATCGACGTCGTCAACGGAAAGCTGGAGTGCATCTACACCGGGCGCCTGGCGACGCCGGACGGAACCCGAACGCCGGACGGCTTCAACACGGAACACAGCTGGCCGCAGTCCGAGGGAGCGGGCTCGGAGCCCGCCCGCTCGGATATCCACCACATCTTCCCCAGCGACTCGACAGCAAACAGCCAGCGCGGCTCCATTCCTTTCGGCAATACCTCGTGCTCGGGGTCGAGCTGCAGCTGGGACGACGGCGGATCAGAGAAAGGAGAGTCCAGCGCCGGAGGCGGCACCGTCTTCGAAGTTCGCCCCGTTCGCCGCGGAGACATAGCTCGCGCCCACTTCTACTTCTCAATCCGCTACGAGCGCGGCATCGGACCGGATGAAGAGGCCGTCCTCCGCGCCTGGCACGCGAGCGATCCCCCAGATGAGCGCGAACGCAATCGAAACGACGCCATTGAGCAGGTGCAGCACAACCGCAATCCCTTCGTCGATTATCCCGACCTGGTGGACGATATCGCGGATTTCTGAGCCTCTCGTTCGCGCGGCACCCGTGACTCCACGCTTCCCGATGGAGGCCGCACGTCCTGCTCCGTATCGGCCGGAACGACGCCGGCAAACTGGCTGCCGAGAGCTCCGTCGGATGCTCTGCTCGTACGATTCATGAAGCGCTGTCTGCAAAAGCACGCTACACGCCCGCTCCCATGAAACCCTCCTCCCCCGAGCACGACACCCTGCGCGTCGTCACCGCGGCCTATGGCGCATCCACCGGCCTCGTCGGCGCCTTCGCTTTCCTGATCGTGATGCTGCAGCGCAACTGGTACCTGCGAGTGATCGCTGATGGTACGATGACCGGCCTGCCTGAGACGATGTATCACCTGCAGACCATCCTGCTCATCGTCGCAGCCACACTCGCCGCTGTCGGAGTCGCACACCTGCTCGCGGCACGAGCGATGCAGTTGGGCCGTCCCTCCGCGCTGTCAGTGATGCGTTTTGTGGCCTGCGGAACCCTCGCGTGGGCCACCGCGTGGGCGACCACAATCACGCTCACCGTGCCCCACTTCTACGGCAAAGAGTTTCCCGTCCCGGACGCCATGCTCTACCTCTTCTGTGGCATCTTCTCGGCGGCGTTCTGCCTGCTGTTTGCGGCACCCGCGTTCTGGCAGCTCTTCGCAATCCGTCGACTCAGGGCACCCAGGCGTTGACGCGGTTCAGGTCAGACGCGTCGCCGCTGCGGATCGCTCCTCCGACGATGTAGAAGACCCCGTCTACCACCCCCGCGCTCGCTCCGTGCCTCGGGTTCGGCATGCCGCCAACGCTCCGCCAGGTGTTTGTCGCAGCGTTGTACGCTTCAAAGGTGTTAAAGACCTCCTCGTCGCTTTGCGGGTTCCCTTCTCCACCGGCGACGAAGACCTCGTCGCCGATCGCCGCCGCGGCGGCTCCTGCGCGGGGCGTGGGAATCGCGGCGCCAACGCTCCAGGACGCTGATTGCGGATTCCAGATCGCCGGCTCCGGTACCAGCCTCGTCAGCTCACCGCGCCGGCCGGCAGCTACGATCATGCGTCCGCCGACCACCGCCGCGACCGCGCGATCCTGCGCGTCCGGCATGTCTGCGATGCTGCGCCAGGAGTCCAGGCTCGGGCTGTACACATCCGCCTGCGCCACCGCGGCGCCATCGCGGAATCCGCCCGCAACGACGATCTCGCCATCAACGACAGCCACCGCCGCAGCCCCTCGTTCACGGCCTTCCGGCATTCTCGCGAGCTCGTCCCACTCGAACTCGCCGCCCCTCAACACCCAGCTGCGTCCATCCGCCGCGTCACGAGCGCCCAGGAACCCGAGCACGTAGAGATCTCCATTGATGGCCGCCACGTTCGGGCGATTCACTGCGACAGGAAGCGAGGGCTGGTTGCGCCAGACGCACTCGTCCACATCGAGACTGATCGCCGTATTCAGCCGGTTCAGTTCGCGATCGATACCGCCGACAGCCCAGAGGGAGTTGCCGACGACTGCGCCACCATGGCCAAAGCGACCCCCCTGCGACATCGGCGTCAGCGCGACCCAGCCGCGCTGTCCCTCCGTGACCGGGCAGGTGCTCGCCGGCGCATCTACAACCTCTGCGCTGTCCGGCGTCTCGTTCCCGTCCGCTCCCACGTCGGCTCCGCCGATGTCATCGCCGGCAGACGCATCATCACCGGCCGCCGGAATCGTGAGGATCGGCTCCGAGATGCACGCCGACAACGCCATCGCCGCACACACGCCCATCAGGCCCTGTACCATGTCTCGCCGAGGCACCATGCCGGGCATATAGCGGAGTTCCTGATCTCTTGCAGTCGCTTCGATTTTGCACACCCGTCGACTATCAGCGTGTCCATGTCGCACTGGTCACTTGATCTCGGAACCACCAACACCGGCCTCGCTCGGTGGGACGCCGAGTCGCAGAAACCGGCCCTGGTAGACCTGCCGCAGATCAGCAGACGACCGGCTCCCGATGACCGGCTTGAAGCACCTCCCCTGGTCCCGACTGCCACGGAGATGGTCACCGATACCAGCTTCCGAGCGCGGCTCGGCCGCAGTCGCCTCTTCGCTCGCCGCACCTGCTGGGGCCGCCACGCGTGGATCGGAGAACAGGCCGTCGAACGCAATGACGGCGCCCCGAGACCCGCCTTTGCGAGTGGTTTCAAGACCGCGCTGGGACACATGCCCCTGCAGACCATCGCACGCAACGCGACCCGTGCTTTTTCTGCGCGTGACGTCGCCCGCGCCTTCATCCGTGAACTCTTCGCCGAGGCGCGGAAGAGCACCGGCGATCGCGTTACGGACCTGGTCATCACTACACCGGTAGATGCGTACGAGAGTTACCGCGCCGAGTTGATGGCGCTGGCGAAACGTGCCGGCGTCCGGCGCGTACGTTTCCTCGACGAGCCGGTCGCTGCGGCCATCGGATATGGAATGGGACTCAGCTCCCGGCGGCGGGTGATCGTCGTCGACTTCGGCGGTGGAACCCTGGACCTGGCGTTGGTCGATCTGTCGGCGAGAGAGGTGGCGTCCGGCGCCTGTACGGTGCTGGCGAAAAGTGGCCGGCGCATTGGCGGAAACACGGTCGACGCCTGGCTCCTCGACGCGTTCGCCCGGCGGGCCGGCTACGGATTCCTGCTGGCACCCGACGCGAAGCACGACAAGGTGTGGCGGCACCTCATGATGGCTGAGGCACGCCGTGTGAAAGAGGCCGTCTACTTCGAAGACAGCACAATGTTTACGATGGTGCCACCGGATGACATGCGCGATTTCGAGTCCCGCATCCGGGGCGCCGCCGCCCCCGTTGAGATTGCGCGCGATGACATCGTCGCCATTCTCACCGAGCGTGGAATGTACAACGAGATCGGCGATTGTTTGGATGACGTCCTCGAACAGGCGCGGGCACAGGGGATCGAGGAAGACAACATCGATGACGTCCTGATGGTAGGCGGCTCGACCCTGCTGCCACAGGTATATGGGCTCTTTGAACAGCGCTTCGGACGCGGCCGCGTCCGCGCGTGGCAGCCCTTCGAGGCGGTCGCGTGGGGTGCCTGTGTGTTCGCCGCAGACGCGTTTTCGCAATCCGACTATATCGTCCACGACTACGCGTTCGTGACGCATGATCCGGACACACATGACCGGGAGCATACGATCATCATCCCGCGAGGAACCCGCATCCCAACGCGACCCGACCTGTGGAAGCGTCAGCTCGTCCCAACCTGCTCCCTGGGACGTCCGGAGCACAGCTTCAAACTGGTGATCGCTGAAGTCGGTGAGGCGCACGCCGGGGAGCGTCGCTTCGCATGGGACGCTGCCGGCAACCTGATCAAGCTTGGTGGTGACAGCGAGCTCTCCGGCGACGCGCTTGTGGTCCCGTTGAACGAGCGCAACCCGACAATGGGCACGTTGAAGCCTCCCCACGAACCCGGCGACCGTAACCCACGGCTCGAAATCTCTTTTGGAGTGAACGCCGAACGGTGGCTTGTCGCAACCGTCCTCGATCTGCACACAGGAAAGACCCTGATGGACAGCGAAGCGGTGGTGCGTCTCCTGTAACCCCACGACTCCGTCCGCCTCCCGGAAAGCTGCTGCTGGTCGCGGTCCCCGCTCCGATCCGCGACATGGCCGCGCGGGTACCATCAGCGGAGGAGAGTTTCGCGCACTCGATGTTGCCAAAAGTGCCCTTCGCGGGGCGATCGACGGTAGACATTCCGCGGCAATTCGCACAGACTTCGCCGCGCTCAAGACGGGAGCCGCCGTGAGTTCTGACAAGATCGACCAGACGGAATCTGTGCACGGCGGCGACGTGAAGGCGTTGCCGATGCGATCGATCACCATGCCGGTCGCCATCGCGTCTACCTTTCGCTTCGATAGCACGGCAGCGTTGCAGGCGCATCTTCGGGGCGATGCGCCTCAGCCTGACTACGCTCGCTACAGCAACCCCACCGTACGGGAGGCGGAGCGTCGCCTCGCCAGACTCGCAGGCGCAGAAGACGCTGTGTTGATGGCGAGCGGAATGGCGGCGGTAACAACCTCGCTGCTGACCTTCCTGAGTGCCGGCCAGCACATGATCTTCCTCAGCGATGTGTACCGTCCAAGCCGGGAGTTCATCGGAGCGACCCTGCGACGGTTCGGCATTCAGAGCAGCTGCGTATCGCCCGACGATGTCTCTGCGATCGAAGACGCAATGCAGGACAACACCCGCGTTATCTTCTGCGAGTTTCCGACGAACCCGCACCTGCGAGTGGCTGATTTGCGTGCCATCTCGGCCCTCAAGAAAAAGCGGCGCGGCGTGCAGCTGATTGTGGACGCCACTCTGGCGTCGCCATTGAACGCGAGAGTGCTGGCGCTCGGTGCTGACATTGTGATTGAGTCGGCGACGAAATTCCTCAGCGGCCACAACGACCTTGTCGCCGGCGTGGTGTGTGGCAGGAGCGGACGCGTGGAAGCTGTCCGCGAGCTTCGTTCGTTGCTCGGACCCACGCTGGACGCGCAAACAGCGTACCTCCTTCTTCGATCGCTGAAAACGTTCGCCCTGCGAATGAAAGCACACAACGAGCATGCTCTCGCCGTCGCCGAAGCACTCGAAGCACACCCGAACGTTGAGCGTGTGTTCTACCCCGGCCTCGCTTCACATCCGGATCACGCGGTCGCCTCAGACCTGATGAGTGGATTTGGCGGCGTGGTGAGTTTTCATGTGCGCGGAGATCTCGACGCTGCCTCGGCTGTCGTGGACCGCGTGCGTCTGATTCAGCATGGCGCATCCCTGGGCGGCGCCGAGAGTCTGATCCACCAGCCCGCCATCTTCAGCTACTCAGACCTCACCAGTGAAGAGCGCGCTGCGCAGGGGATCGCGGACAATCTGATTCGCGTGTCGGTCGGACTTGAAGAAGCGACTGACATTGTCGCAGACCTCTACCAGGCGCTCGAAGGATAACATCCGTGGCACGTTGGGCGATCGGCGACATTCACGGCTGCTACGACACCCTGCGTGCTTTGATTGAGCGCGCGGGGATCGACCCGAAGCGCGACGAGATCTGGCTTGTTGGCGACATTATCAACCGCGGCCCGCGCTCCCTCGACGTGTTACGCTGGGCCATGTCGCTTCCGCATCTGCAGATGGTTCTGGGCAATCACGAGATCCACTTCCTTGCAGTCGCTGCGGGGGTGCGAAAGCAGAAGAATCTGGACAGCTTGAACGAGCTGCTGAACGCCGACGAGCTCGATGAGTTCGTCGACTGGATACGGACTCGCCCGCTGATGGTCTCCCGCCCCGGGTGGATCATGGTGCACGCGGCGCTGATGGCGCGCTGGAAGCACCAGGGCGCCCTGCGTGAGTGCGAGCGTGCCGAGGCGCTTCTCTGCGGTCCGAACTGGCCGGCCTTCATCGCCGCGGCCCGCGACGCGGTGGACCCGGTGTGGACCCCGGAGCTGCGTGGCACCGAGCGCAGTATTGCTACCCTCTCGATGGTGACACGGGGCCGCGCCTGTACCGCGGATGGCAGCCCGGATTACCGATATAAGATGGGTACACGGCGAATGCCGAAATGGCTTCTGCCGTGGTACGAGGTCGACGGCCTGCCCCTGAAGAAGTCCAGAATACTGTTCGGGCACTGGGCGGCGCATGGTGCGCGGCGGGTCGACGGCGCCGTCTGTTTGGATGGCGGGTGTGTCTGGGGCCGTGATCTCGTCGCCTACAACCTTGATTCAGATTCGTTCGTGCGTCAGCCGGCAGTCGAACGCTGGTGAGCCCTGGAGTGATACGCCGTGAGTCATGACGACAAACCCGCCGCAAGGATCGGCGTTCTGACCATCTCAGATCGCGCCAGCCGCGGTGAATACCCCGACCGTAGCGGACCGGCTATCAGCTACTATCTTGAAGACGTGGTAAAGACGCCCTTCGAGACGGATTATCGCGTAATCCCTGACGAACAGATCGGGATCGAAGAAGCCATGATCGACATGGCGGACAACAGCGCCTGCTCACTGGTGCTGTGTACGGGCGGGACGGGGCCGGCGCTACGGGATGTTACGCCGGAGGCCCTGGAGGCGGTCTGCGCCAAGATGATGCCCGGATTTGGAGAGTTGATGCGCACAGTGAGCCTGGACCAGGTTCCGACCGCGATTCTGTCGCGCCAGACCGCCGGGATTCGCGGCCACACGCTGTTCATTCTGCTGCCGGGCAAGCCCAGCGCGATACAGGTCTGCCTGGACGCTGTGTTCGCCGCAGTCCCATACTGCCTCGACCTGATCGGCGGCGCGTATCTCGAGACGTTCCCGAAGCGCCTTGAGGCGTTCCGGCCGAAGAAGAAATAGACCGCTCGAGCTCAGGAGGCCGGGATGGAGGCCGCCGCTGCCACGCCGGCCACGCGAACTCACGGCTCCGTCGAGTCTCCCTTCAGGTCCTCGATACTGCCGTATGCGCCGGTCAGGAAGGGGTTGTCGGGTTCCTGACGGCCGACGAAGGATAGAATCCCCGGCAGCATTCCCAGCACCGCAATCACGGAGCTGAATACGCCGACCAGTGCGAGGAAACCGATCGACTCGACGCCCTTGTGGCGGGTGAGGACCAGACCGGCAAAGCCCGCTGCAGTGGTTACCGACGAGGCAAGCACAGCTACGCCGGTGGTACGCAGGACGTACCAGAGCCGATCGCGACCCTCTTCGAGATAGCGATGATAAATGTGTATCGCGCCATCGACACCGGTCCCCACGACCGTCGGCAACACCACCATGTTGTACAGGCCGAGCTTGATGTTGAACCAGCTCATGGCCGCAATGGTCAGCAGGAGTGCACACGCCATGGTTCCCACACACGCGATCGTCCCACGAAGGTCGCGAAGGTCGATCATCAACACAAACAGGAGGCCGCCCAGAATCAGGAATACAAGGCGGTTTCCGTCGGCCTGCACATATCGAACCACATCATCGAGGATGAAGCTGGGGGTGGCGAGAGGTACCTCTTCGTCGCCGATATCGATCTCCCGGTAACGCTTCTGAAAAGAGCGCACGTCGAGAATGTCCCACCAGGAGACGTTCGCCGAGAACAGGCCCAGCTTGCCGAAGCTTCCATCGGCCTCGGTCAGCTCAATGCGGGCCCATTCCGGGATCGCATCGTCGCCGAAAGGTTCCGTCTCACACAGTCGCAACAGCTCTGTGATCATGCGCCCGTCGCTGCCGCTGATGTTTCGCACCGCGCGACGATCCAGCACCTCGTAGATGTCGTCGATGACCTCCATCCGCTCTTCCTGCCCTGAGGGAACGAAGGTCTCGATCGTTGTGAAACTCCGCAGACGGTCGTCGCCCGCATGCAGTCGCCGGCGAAGCTCGCGATGCACCTCGCGCATCTGATCCTGGCTCGAACCGAGAATGACCACAGGCGCTGATGTGCGCCGACTGCCGAGGGCATCACCGTATTCGATTGTGCGCCCGGTCCCCGGACCGCGCAGGTTTCTGAAGTCGTATTCCCAACGGGTGTCGCGTGCGGAGAGAAGGCCATAACCAGCGAGCAGCAGCACCATGATGGCAGCGGCTCGCATAAAGGTCGTGCTCCGCACGGACTTCGGCTGCATAGGCGGTGCGCGACGCGGCCGACGGGTAATGGGGCGAATCGTCTCGGTGACTCCCACGAGCACCGGTGCAACAAGGACCGTCGCAAGGAAACAGAACGAGACGCCGATCGCGCACGCGACACCGAACTCAACGAATCCCGTAAAGCGCGCGAAGGTCATCATCAGCAGCGATACACACGTTGTGACAGTAGCTGTGGTGAGCGCACGACCGGTGCGGGTCAACGACAGGTACAGCGCGCGATCCCAGGCGGCGCCCGCGTGAAACTCGTCCTGCGCGCGGCGGTACAGGTGAATCCCAAAATCGATGCCCATGCCGATCAGCATCGAGAAGATGAACGCCGTCAGAGTGTTCAGGTCGCCGAAGAGCAACTTGATCGTCGCGAGAGTCCAGCTGACCCCCATCAGCAGGGGCAGGATGACGATCAGGATCGAGCGTAGGTTGCGGAAGAAAAGTACCAGCAGCAACAGCACCAGCCCCAATGAGATCAGGGTAGCCCGAAACACGTCGGCGATAATGCTGCGTACCTCGATGAAGTCTCTGAAGGGTCCGACAACCTCGGCGCGCATGGCCGGGTGGAAGCTGCCTGGATCGACATCCGCGATCAGGCGCGTCCCATAGTCAAATGCCCCGTTCGCGTACTTCGTGTCGGTGCTCGACCCACGCAGCCGAGCCAAAATAACAGCGACCCGACCGTGGGGAGCGATGAAGTAGTCGCGGTATTCCTCAGGCAGGTTTCGGCGCGCCTGCTCCGTCGGGTCGAGCGAAGCCGCTGTGGGTTCGTCGTCGTCTGCGAAAGCAAACATGCTCTCAAGGTCCGCGCGCTCGAGCCCCAGCTCCTGGAGGGTCAGCGGGTCGATCCAGGTCGAGGGGTATCGCCACTTGCCGTCGTCATCGTCTTCGGCGGAGAGGTCGACGAAGAGAGGGTTTTGCTGCGCGAGACGTTCTCGAACAAGCCGCTGCAGGTTTTGCCGAATTGTGTGCAGGTCCGAGACCGGCAGATACAACAGCGCGTGGTCGCGAAAGAAGGAACGATCGCGCTGCACCTCTACATGTTGAACCTCTTCCCATTCGTTGAGTCGCTCTGCGATCGCATCCATGAAACGCGCGGTCGCGAGGGGGTCTGGAGACTCGACGGCGATCGCAAACTTCTCGGCGCGCGCGCTGCGGGCTTTGGCTTCGTCCAGAGCGCGCACCGACGGTGCATTTTCGGGCAGGAGCTCCTGAAACTCTGTCTTGATGCCCGGGCGACCGAAGAACATCGCGAGGAGCGTCGGCACCATGAAAAGTGCGAGCATCTGCCAGGGTCGACTCTGCGACAGGCTGGTGTAGCGCTCAACGATCTTCTTGGTGTCGAACATCCAGTCCGTGGGTGCGCGGCGGCTGGGGGTACACGAGGCGCAATGTCCGAGCCACGAATCGCGCAGGACGGACCTCTCCTCTCCCTGCAGGTGCGCATCGCATACGTGGCGGAAGTGCACCAGTACGTATGCCTAATCCCGGACCGTCGACGCGAGAGCTCGGGTGTTGCCGACGGAACAGCGGCCGGGTCTACGGCTTTCGACGTGGTAGGAAAAAGCTGGTACTCCGGTTCGCAAATTGACCCGCGCGAAGGAAGCGGGTCAACAAGCCGGGGACAGGGGACGCGATAGCGCGTCGACCCGGTTCAATGCGCCCACGAAGTAGGAGATTCCGGTGAAACACAGCATCCCCCACGACCTCTCTATGGAGCTCGCCCGAAAGGCGACCCGCCGCGCTTTCCAGAGCTACGCCGAGCGCTTTTCAGACTTCAAGCCCACCGCTGACTGGGTAGACGAAAACACCGCCCGAATCTCGTTCAGCGCAAAGGGATTGACGCTCAATGGGGGCATCGAACTCAAGCCCACCGAAGCGCTTCTTGATCTGGATGTCCCCTTTGTCATGCGGCCGTTCAAGAAGAAGGCGCTCAAGGTAATCGAAGAAGAGATGCGGGACTGGATCACACGCGCGAAGAACGGCGAGCTGGACGGCGACGAAGAGGAGTAGGGCTGCAAGCGGGATGCGCTCCGGAAAGCGCCCTGGAGACAGGCATTCCGGATTCCACTACATTGCATCCGGTGCCGCGTTCATCCGCGCGGCAAAGGGCGGGCACGCGCGCTCAGAGGTAGCAGTGAACGACGACAAGTCCACAAAGGTGGTAGGTGTCGAAGACACCGATACTGTCCCTGCCGACGCTCCGTCCTTCGCCCAGGCGTCGGGGGACAGCACCCTGCGCTTGAAGACGCGCATTGAGGAAGAAGCAGGGCTCGCGTGCCTGGTCTGCGTCAAGGGGCCGGAGCTGGCGCGACGCTATATGCTCGTCAAGGGCGAGACCATCCTCGGGCGCTCGGCGGACGCTGACATCCGGATTCACGCGGCGGGTGTCTCAAGACACCACGCAAAAATCGTACGGGTCGGTGACGAGTTCATCCTCAATGACCAGGGATCGACGAACGGGACCATCGTCAACGGGCGCTATGACGACTGGCGGCGCCTGCACCACGGCGACCGGCTCCAGTTCGGAGACATGGTGTTTCGCTTCCTGCGGGCAACGAACATCGACGCCGCCTACTACGACGAGATGTACCGCCTGACGACGACCGACGACGCCACCGGCTCATTCAACCGACGCTACTTCTTTCAGACGATGGAACGGGAAATCGCGCGCTCGGTCCGCCACGGTCGGAAGCTGTCGCTGATGCTGATCGATGTCGATCGCTTCGAAGCCGTGCGCGAGGCCCATGGCCGCATCGCCGGCGACGCGGTGCTCCTGCAGCTGGCGGCACGTATCGCCGGCATCGTCCGCGCCGAGGACGTCTTTGCGCGCATCGGTGGCGGCGAGTTCTGCCTGCTCTTCGTAGAGTCTGACGACAAGGGTTCGCGGGCCGCCGCAGATCGAATCCTGCAGACCGTGCGCGGACAGACCTTTTCGCACGACGAAGAAGAAGGGATTTGTCTGACCGTCTCTATAGGCCTCGCAGACTTCGCGGAGCTACAGGCTGTGAGCGACGACGACGCACCGGAAGAAGTCGTAGAGCGCTTCATGGAGCTCGCCGAAAAGCGCCTCGAAGAAGCGATTTCCGCAGGTGGAGACCGTGTCCTCTCCGAGGTTTCCGTCTGAGCCGGCGCACCGCGCGCACGGTGCGTTCGCAACGCGAGATTCGACAAACCCGCCGCAGCTTGCCTACGCGTGACCGGTGCGTCCCACGATCAGAGGCAGCAGCTCGTCGGTTCGTTGCTCTACGCGCGGGCCGCCGGCACCCGAACGGCGCGTCAGGGCCTCAGCGGCGAACGCGGCGTCGTCGGCATCGTCAGAGCCGGCGCGCTCTGCCAGAAAGGCCGCCGCTTCCGGCCCGCTCGCGTGGGCAAGCGCCAGAATGATGGCTCGGCGCAGGTTCCGATCATGGCGGCCGCGATGAAAGGCGTCGATCAGCGGTTGGGAGCCCACCGGGCAGTCCATTCGCAGGGCAGTCAGGTACAACGCGGCCTTGTGCGCGCGCGTCGGCATTCCGGAGCCGGCGTCGCGGACGATGTCCTCGATGGGATACGAGACCCCGCACCGTTCTATGCGCCGCGCAAAAGTGTCTGCTGCAGAGCCGACGAGGTGCAGGATATGGCAGGGTACCGGCAGGGGCGTCGAGGTGATGAGACCTTCCGTGTCTCCGCGCTCAGGTCGCAGCGAAGCCGTAATCAGCAGAGGGCTCAGGCCCGAAAGTACGCGCCGGCGTGTGACCGTCAGGCCGGCCTCCTTCTCGAGCAGATCGAGCACTTCGCCATCAATATCGAAGGTCGACTTCAGGGGCACAGCGACCATGTTGGTCTTGCCCATGGCCGAGCGCGAGTCCTGAAAGTTCATTCTGTCGATAGGGTCCGGATTCACGCCCATCGTTCGCTTACGCCGCTCTGTGAACAGCTGCTCGGCGCGACTGCGCACTCGTTGCTCAGGGTGACTGGCGGCGACGCGCTGTAGCACGGCGGCTGAGAGGCCACTGGGAATCCAGCCAAGAAGGTCACACGCGAGCTCCGCGGCCACGGTGTCCTCACTCTCCGCCTGCACCGCAAGATCGGCGACAACCTGCGGACCGTGCTCTTCGAGCAGTCCGGCGCCGAGCCTACGCATCGCATCGGCGCTCATTGTGCGCAGCGACGCTGCAAACTCCGGATCGGCCAGAGCCCGTCCGAGCTCGCCGGGCGGCGCGTCGCCGTGGCGAAAGAAGTCCTGCGCATCACTGAGGGCGAAGCGGTCCCCTTCCCATGGAACCTCGTCGCGGGAATCGAGCAGCATCCGCAGGCTGTTCAGATTGCGTATCGTTCGCCCTTCGAGGTTGATGTCGGCGATCGTCAGAGGCTTCCTGACATACAGGAACACCTCGCTGGGCAGGTTGACGCGCAGGTACAGAGACTCTGCGGCAAGCTCCGGCATCGCCTCGTACGCGACCTCAAGCGCCGTCGCCGGATCGATGTCCGGTAGGGTTGTCGGCAGATGAATGGTGCCCGACGTCAGGTATTGCAGCGAGATCTCGCGATCGGTGGTCGTCGCTACACATGCAAGCCCAAGCTCGGCATCGGTGAAGTAGAAGGTCCACCCGAAAGAGCAACGCCCGTCGTCGCTGAGCGGGCCCTCGCTGCGAAATGCTGTCATCGTCAGGTTCGGATCCCGGTCCGCACGGGGCGCCCGGCTGCCGGCCTCCGTCGCGGCACGCTCCGCGATCTCCCGTACCGTAAGTCGCGACAGGACGCCGTCCATGACCTGCACCCGGGCGGTGAAATCGAACTCCTGAATCAGCAGCTCAAGTTCCATATCCGGCGGCGCCATCGGCGCGGTATGGAACTTCACGCGAACCGGACGCACCGCAGACGAGGTCGTCGTCGGCAACGCGAAGAATCGATTGGTGAGAGTGCCACCTTCGCGCAGCGGTTCGTCGGCTGCTACCGGTTCCGGGACGTCGTCCTCTGCGCCCAGTCGCGACAGGCCATAGCCCAGAGATACCCCCAGCGTTGTCGCTCCGATCAGGAGTCCGATGAGCCCGCCGGGACCTTCCAGACCCAAAACGTCATCAAGCACCAGTGCCGCAGCGACGCCGACAAGGGCGCCGGTCACGACATAGGTGCGAATACGAGCTGCGCGCTCTTCAGCGCTCAACGCCGGTAGACGCGGCGACCCGAGCGATCCACATGCACCGGCCTGTTCGACGACGGGCGCGCTGTGCTGCTGCGCGTGTAGGTGCGTCGACCCTGGTGACTGACGTGGCTCGGCCGCGTCGTCTGCCGACTGTGCACGTGTCGCGCGACGTGATGCGGACGGTGGTAGCTCGTGACGTGGTGCGGCACATGCGATGCCACGTACCAGGACCCGTGCGAGTAATAGTTGTAGCAGTTGTTCCGGTAATAAAGGTACCGGCCATTGTGGTAGACGCGGGCAGGCGGGCCCTGAGCCACAACGGTTGCGCTCGAGACTGTCGCAGCGGGTGTATGAATGATGCAGGCCGAAGTTCCCATCAGGGTCACAGCGGCAGTGGCGAGGGTCACCAGGGTCAGTCGAATGCGAGCTTTCATCTCGGTTCTCCGGTCATGCGCAGTGCGCATCAGAGTGGGTTACGCCGGTTTCAGACGCTCACCTGTAGAGAGTATTCACGATCTCAGAGATCCGCGCGAGGTTTTTTCCTCAGCCGGCACTGCGTCAGCAGCAGCTCGTCGTCGATGCAGGCGCGGCCACTGACGTCGCGGTCGGTACCGACGTGCTTCCATTCGCCTGCGTCGCCATCGTCTCACCACATGGAAACACGCCGTAGTGAACGCTGGTATCGCCGATGACCTCGAAGTGCTCGCCGTAGCGCGTGTCACGAAGCATGGCCGCGGTGTTTCCGCATACCCTCTCGGGGCGACCGGCCTCGAAAACGTGGTGGTCGTCGAGGCGGAATCCATGGGGGTGGTAGGGGATCGTACCCTTGTAGATCGCGATCTGACCGTAGTCTTCGCAACGCTCGTCGAGTCCATCGAGCTTAAAGAGCCGCATCGTGTCTGAGGTGAAGCGAGCGAGACCGACCTTTGCTTCGATCTCGTCGTTCATGACCGTGATCGGGTGCGACTCCACAAGCCGTGGATCTCCGAAGCCGGTCTTCTTCGCGAGGGTGATCAGGTCGTAATTGTACATCGCGCCGCCCAGACACTCTGCGAAAAGGATGGGATCTCTGACGATGTCCTCGGGCAGGCGTCGATCTGCGAGAACGTCCGAGAAGTAGAACTCACCGCCGGGCTTGAGCACCCGAAAGACCTCGGCAAACACGAGGTCTTTGCGAGGGCTGAGGTTGACCACGCAATTCGAAACAACGACATCCACGCTGCCGGTCTCAATGCCCGAGAGGTCTTCAATCAACCCCTTGTGAAAACGCGTGTTCGCTTCGGCGAACCCAAACCTCTCTGCGTGCCAGGCCTCGGTGTCACGCGCGACCGCAAGCTGTTCTTCGGTCATGTCGACACCGTGCACCAGTCCCCGGGCACCGACCAGCTGAGCAATAACGAAGACATCCCGTCCGGTTCCGCAGCCGAGGTCCACCGCTGTCGCGCCGTCCAACGCCTCGGGAATCGGAAACCCGCAGCCGTAGAAGCGCGAGGCCACGTCGTCGTGCACATTGCTCAGGAAGGGGCGCAGCCAAGTGGGCGGCGCTCCCGACGCGCAACACGCATTGGTCTTCAGGTCCTCGGATGCCGACAGGACCTGTCCGTAGTACTCGGAAACGCTTTCGCGAACACTGGTATCACTTTGCATGTCGGGCTCTCGGTGCAGGCGGATTCGAGATGGTTTGTGGGAGTCGTAGCCGCATGATTCCATCCGGCGCATGCGAGACTCAGAAGCCGGCTGAGAAGGTCGTGGTTCCTGTGTTTCCCCAGCGGTCTGTGACGCTGACCTCTACATCGTAGGTGCCCGGCGCAAGGGCCGGTACCGGAGTCAGGCGCATACGGGTGGTGGGTACGTTGTTGCGACCGCCGGCGGACTCTCCGGCGGTGACGATGGCGTCGTCCGCCGGAGAGCCGCTGAACAGGATCGCCCCGCCATCGCGAACCGTTACAACAACGCCGTCTCCTTCGATGTCCTCGCCGGAAAAGAGAGGATCTGGAACACCGGTCGGGACCATGAAGTGACGCATCCGCAGAGAGCCGGTGAGGGCGCCCTGATCCGTGTCGTCATCGCTGATGTTCATCGCTGTCTGGGTGGGATAGCTGAGCTTCGCAACCACCGTTCCGGCGTCCACAGACGCTTCGATCGCGACTTCGTCGGTCGCTCGAAGCTCGAATGCTGAGCTTTGGGTCGCATACGGGACGATGTCGCCGGCCGCGTTCTTGTAGGAGCCGGTTACATCGAATCGATAGATGCCGGTCTCGAAACTCTTGAGCTCCTCCCATCGGACAGCCCACACCCAGTTGCCGTCACGGGGAACAACGCGGGTCGCGATGTAGGGCGAGCGGTTGTCATAGGGCAGGGTATTCGGCAGCACGACCTCAGAGAATCCCCCTTCGCCGGAGCGCATCAGAGCCACCCGCGGCACCTGCGGTGCCTCTGCCCCGGGGTCTCCGCCGATCCACTCGAAATCTACCGGATCGAAGCGGTGCACCAGCGCGGGGACATCCAGCAGGACGCTGCCAATGTGCGTGTCTGCGGTCGAATCGATGACAATCGCCTCTTCGATCAGCGGCGAGAACTGTTGCGGGAGCACCTCGGGGATCGAGGGCGAATAGTCCGCGTCGTCGAGCATGAAGAATGCGTCTACGGCACGCTCAATGAAGAAGTCGCCGAACTTCCAACCCCAGGGTGTGAGACTGGGCTCATAGCCGCCCTGCAGATAGCTCATCGCGAAGTCGGGATAGTCTTCCGGGGGCTGCGGGGTCGAGATTCCGGGGAAGACCGGAAGCTCGCCGCGGACATTCGTCGGCGTCAGGTACAGGAGGTGGTCCTGCGCATAGCCGAAGACCCAGGCGGCCAGGGGATCGATACCGTGCACATCGCGCAGGTTGCGAAGGACCTCCCAGCCCAGCTCCATCGTAATCTCACCCGGCGCGGTGATCGCCGAGAGCCCGTCGATTTCGATCGCGGTCACCTGGCTTCGGGCGAAAATCGAGGGGTTTCGGTTGTGGGCGAGAAGGCGCACAGACAGACAATCCATGACGCCGGGCTCCATGTAGGTGCTGTAGTCTCGATCATCGAAGGTGCCGCCGCACTGAATGGCGCCGGTGGAGTACTCGCCGCCGAGGGGCACCCCCGCCGCACCCTTCCATTCGTCGCGCTCGTACATGTAGTCGTATGTGATCGGGAACCGGTAGGTCTTAGACGACAACGAGATGTCACTCGATGTTTGGATGGCATCGAGATCGTCCAGAAAGCGGTCGACAATCAACGCCCCGAGTCGTTCGCGGCTGTGTGGAAAGCTGTGTCCCTGTGTGCCGCCGGCGTGGGACATCGAACCGCCGTTCTCGTTGAGGTAGAGTGCAGGTACATACCGGCCTTCGCGCTCGCTCAACGCTGTGCTCAACCCGAACTCTGCACCGCCGCTCATGTCGGTCGTTGCGTAGTTGCTCTCGTTGTCCGTAGCGTGAGACCCGAAACTGAACAGGACGCCGCGCACGTCGCCGTCCATGTCATCGACACGCATCAGGAGCATGCGGTTGTCATCGAAGGGCGGCGTGGCGTTCCAGCGATCGCGGGCAAACACGTCGTCGGTATCAAAGGCTTCGATGATGTCCCAACCGAAGCGCGCCGGAGCCTTGTCGTCGATCGCCGCGAGCACCGCATCGACGATGCTCTGCACCTGACCGTCTTCAACTTCCTGGCGAAACTCGCCTGCACCCAGCACGCCAATACTCACCGCCGTGTCGCGGGGAATTCGCCACAGTCGCGCAGGCCCCGAATGTGTGTGTGTGGATGAGATCACCAGGCTGTCCCGCCAGTCGATCCCAGTCTCTTCCTGCAGCTGCCGGCACACACGCTCGTGAATGTGTGCGGACGGAAACACGGTCGGCATGCGAACAAACACGAGTTCATGCTCGCCGTTATCGAGGAGCGCGGCATCCGCATACAGGCCATCGAAGGAGCCGATCGACGCCTCAAGAACCAGCGCGTAGCGCCCATCGTTGGAACGGGCGCGGCTGCCGTACCCGCCCAGCGGTACTCCGATCGTAAAGTCCAGGAAGGCTCGGCCGAAGCCTGCCTGAAGTGGCGCCCGACTGCCCCCGCCCGGCCCCGGCGCGCTGAGGTCACCCTCGAACGCCCGGCAGGAGCCGTAGTCCGTGCAGATCTCGCCGTCCGCGCACTCGCTGTCCAGCTGGCAGCCGACAACACATGCGCTATCCCGACAGATGCCGAAGCGACCCAGACCCGGCTCGATGGCGTCCAGGTCGCGACCGCAACGGATCCAGTTGTCCAGGCTTCGACAGAACGGCGCCGGAACGCAGCCGGCGCTCGTGCAGACCTGGTCGGGATCGCAGTCGCCCTGCAGGTCGCATGGGGTCGAGGGGCGGACCGTGCATACGTCTTCGATGCAGTCCTCACCGTTGCCACAGTCCTCGTCGATGAGACACGGCTCACCGGGTTCCACGTCTGCGTCATCGGCATCATCGGTGGTGTCCGCGTCGTCGGTGGCGTCACCGATGTCAGCGTCGCGATCTACGTCGTCACCAACGTCGCCGACGTCTGGCCCGGGGTCGTCCCCGCAGGCGACAACAAGCGACGCAATCAGCGCGACCAGGCCAAGATAGAGTGAGATGGATCGCAGGTCCTTCATCGATGTCCTCAATGTTCTGGTGAGCGCTGCGCGTCCCCCGGCAGCGCACCGCGGGCGTTGTACCCTATTGTCGCCGCCGCGTCGCGTGGTCAGCGCCCCATCGAACGCGGCAGCACAAGGCCGCGACGGCGCATCCTCGGCGCGACCCGCCCGCAGGCAGCATCACTTCGGAGTGCGCCGGCCCGCGAGTGAACTTCGTCGCGTGCGGCTCTAGATCTTCACCGTGTTGCAGCCGAACGCGATCTCGAGCTCGCCCTCGATATCTCCGCACGCTGACGAGCAGATGTTGATCGTCGTCGGCGCGGCGGGGTTGTCATAGTACCAGGCCTGCTGTCCGCTGCAGAACTCGACGCCGTCGACGGCCGGCAACAGTGTGCGGTTGCTGAAAGTGTCGGTGTAGTAGACGTTCACGAGCTCCGGGTTGAACTCCTGGCCTTCGCCGAAGGTCGGGATCGCATAACCGCAGGGGATGATCGCGCCATCGACAACACTGTCCTGGATCGCCTGGAAGATGGGACCCCAGTTGGATGAGCAGACGTCGGCGATCACGCCACCGGTCTGGTTGGCGAGGGTCTGGTAGACCGTGCCGACTTCGACGCCGCAGGTGCTGCCGTTGACCTGAATAATGCCGTGGACGGTATAGTCGCCGAATCCGGGCGCCGGCAGCGCAGCCATAGCGTTGTTGAATGCTGAAGCGCTCATCGACGACTGATCGTCAGTCACGACGATGATGTGCTTCTTGGCGCCGTCTCGAAGTGCCTGTGAATAGAAGATGTAATTCTCGCTCAACACCTGCAGCGCGTCCGTGCTGTATACCGGCAGGTGCGGATGCAGGAAGGTCGGGTTGTTCGCGGTGTCCGGACAGCCCGGGCTGCCCGAGAGCGGCGGCGGAACGCAGACGGGGAAGTAGTCGCCGCCATTCGGGCAATCCGGATCGAAGATTCCGCAGCTGAAGTCGTGATGCGAAGCGATCATGACCACCGCGTAGTCGATACCGGAACTCCCGATGAAGTTGGCGAAATCGTTGATGCTGTCCTCGACGATCGCCGCCTCGTCAGTCATCGATCCGGAGGTGTCGATGGCCCAGATGATGTCCGCAGGGCGCAGGGCGCCGTCTGCGGTCACGGCGATCTCTTCGCAGACTTCGGTGGTGTCACCGCCGCCGGTATCCGTGTTCCCGGTGTCATTGCCGCCCGTGTCGTTGCCACCGGTATCTGTGTTCCCGGTGTCATTGCCACCGGTATCCGTGTTCCCGGTGTCCGTACCGCCCGTGTCATTATTGCCGGTGTCCTGGCGACCCGTATCAACCGGTCGGCCACCGGTGTCGGTGCTCTCGTCTCCAGAAGATGCACAGGCGCCGAACGTGGCGACGATGGCAGCGCAGAACGCGATGCGAAGGGTGCGAGCGGTCATTCTTGTCTCCCCAAACGATGGATTCCGGTGACCGCATAGCCGATCATTGCAGCCGCCACCAGTCGCAACGTGGAGAAGCACCTCTGCTTCACCCTTCCGTCACCGCTGTCCCTGCGTCGTCGGGGGCCGGCAACTCCCGCCGAAACGGCGCCGCCAGGTGATCAAAGAAGTTCACCCGAGTCAGCCACGCCGGCAGACCCACGTCGCGCATTCGCGCTTCGCCGGTGGGCAACAGCCAGGTCCCTGCGAGGTGATCCCACAACGCGATGTTGCTGCCGAAGTTGTGGGCGGACTCGGCTTCGTCGACGCTGTGATGAAAGCGGTGCAGCTCGGGACCCATCAGCAGCAGATTCAGCAGGCCGATACGAAACCGGATGTTCGAGTGCTGCAACATCCCGTTCGACGCCGTGAACACCGCGAGGGCAACGAGCACCTCGGCGGGGGCCCCGAGCACGATCAGCGGTGCGGTCTGGGCCAGGTAGATGAGCGCCGTGTTCACCGGATGACTGCGCCCCGACGCAAGAATATGCATTCTCTCGGAGCTGTGATGCAGCGAGTGAAAACGCCACAAGAATGCGCTGTGGTGCATCCATCGGTGGACCGCCCAGGTTCCGGCGTCAGCGATCAACAGAGCGAGCAGCAGCTGAAGCGCAATGTGTGTCTCCGGCCAGAAGATCACTTCGTGCGATCCACTGAGCGCAGCGGCGACACCCGTCGCCACAGCAAGAAGCGCCAGCTCGGTCAGGCGGGAGACGGTCCCGGTCGAAAACACATAGTGCAGCAGATCAACCGCAAGCTCCTTTCGCCAGGAGCGCCAGTCGTCCCGAAACGCGAGCACACGCTGCATGAAGAGCATACAGACACCGACACCGCCGATCGCTATCGCCGCCGAGATGCCCGGCGGAACCCCGTTGCGATAGATGACAATCGAAACATACACCGGAACAATCAAACAGCTCAGGTAGGTCAGGGACCAGAGTGCCTGTCGTAGACTGTTCATGTTCACCTCCCTGCGGGCCGAGCACCTGGATGGCAACTCGGCGACAGCAAGCGGCGGACAACCCTGTATTTTCCCTACTCTGCGTTCCAGTGCGGCACACGCCGCCTGCCTTAAAGGTAGGCACGATCGCCAAACACCGCAACACAACGCCGGCGATCTGCTGAGTCATCGAAGACGGGCATTGTCGGTGAGTTGCGAGGGTGCTTGCTTGGCGATCTGCACTACCGCCCTGCGGGTTCTGCTTCGCAGAATCCTCGGTTGCTCCTCGCGCACCGCCAAAGGGCTATCGCCCTCTGGACACCCATCGGAAAGCTATGCTTTCCGAAGTCTTGAGATGACATTCGGCGGCATGAAGGTTCTCCCGACTTCACATCCCTGACAGGATCCCCAGCGAGGAATGCGCGGCATTCCGCCGGGGTATCCGGGGGCGAGAGCCCCCGGACAGAGCGCGAGACAGCGTCTCGCACACCCAAGACTCACGCAACAGCTCCCAGTTGGCGTTTCGCCCAACGAAGCATCGTGCGGCGGGGGTTCTTGATGGCTCCTGCCAGCGCCACGTTGTCTGCGGCCGTGGTCGTGTAGCGGTGCGGTGCGCGGAAGAGGGGGCTGCGCAGCACTCGGCTGCTGTTGATAAACCGGCGCGCCTCATCGACGCTGATCCCGTACTCAGCTTCTGCCTCGGCGACCTCTTTGCGGGCGGCCGCGCGCGCCTTGAAGAGGGCCATCTGCACGCGGCTGTAGACGTTGACGGCGCCGTCACCGCTGGTTTCGATCGGCAGGTACAGGGCTTCGGGGTAGCGCTCGGTGACGATGCTCTGGATACCATCCGAGACCGCCGACGAAGGCATACACCCGAAGGGTTTCACGCTCAGCGTCATCGTCGACTTCTTCTTCTCAGTGTTCACGATCAACTTGCCGACTTCCATGTGGCCTTCGCCGCCACGCACGTCGTTGTTGTAGTAGGCGCGCGCCTCGCGGGCGTACTCCCACATGTCGGGCAGATGGTATCCGTGCAGGCCGACCAGGTTGGCGATGGATTGGAAGATGCCGCGCACAGCGATCTCGGCGCCTGCGAGCTGTGCGATCTTCTTCGCCGGCTCCTTGTTGATCAGCCCGCGCCGCCCACCGTCGTGCTCGCGCAGCATCAGCCGATGTTTGGTATCGCGCACGTTCTCCCAGACCATGAAGAGCAACCACGCGGTCAGCAGCTGAATGTCGACTTCAGCGCCTTCGGACTCAAGGAAGCGCTGCATCTTGTAGTTGCCGTCGCCTTCGGTTGTCATCGCCCAGAACTCGCCGATGAGGGCGACCTTCGGCTTGATGCGAGTGCGGTCTACGGGGATCGCAGCAAACTCCCGACGGCATTTCCAGAGCGCCGAGATGATGCTCGTCTGCGACGATAGCGCGTCGATGCAGAGCTGCTTGCTTCGTTCGAGGGCCGCATCCGTGGCGCCCTCTTCGACTTCGTACGGGCGAACGCGGTAGGTCAGCGCGTTGAGCGCGTCCGCGACCAGCAGCGCCTTGACCAGGCCGATGAAGAAGGGCGGCGTGAACTCCAGACCCGCGCCTTCCCCCGTCGCCTGCTTCAAACCGCCCTGCTGCTGAAAGAGCATGACGCGAAAACCCTCGAAGCCTGCATCGCGCAGTGCTTTTCGATACTCCGTAACGTACATGCCGAAGCGGCAGGGCCCGCAGGCGCCGGCGGTGAGGAAGATGTAGCTGTTGTTGATCTCTTCGACCGTCATCCCCTCATCGCGGCGTTCGCTGAGGAACTTCACCAGGTTGCCCACACCGAAGTAGGTGGGATTGCATTGCCCGCGGTTGCCGAACTCTTTGCCGAAGCGCAGCGCGTCTGTGTCCGGCACGTCGAGATGATCGACGGTGTAGCCCAGCCCGCTGATCGCGGCGACGACGAGCTGATCGTGGGCGAGGGTAAGGCCCGAGACCAGGATTGTTGTGTGCTCTCGCTGTGACTCGGTGAAAGCACCGGGCATCTGCTCGACGTACTGCTCGTGTGTTTGCTCTTCGAGTCCAAGGCGCTCACGCTCCTCGCGTTCAAAGCGCGCCAGTTCTTCAGCGATGTTGAAGTCACCGTCCTCGAAGAGTCCTTCGTCCATGATATTGTCATCCATTTGCTTACTCCGCGGGCTGAATCGGTTGGGCGTAATCGCGAATGTCGAAAGTGGGTTCCGCGCCTGACGCGTCTCCGGCGGTCGCGTGTGAGGTCGAGTTGTCCTCGCTCAGTTTCGACGCACACTGCCGGCGCATCTCGAGCAGCCGGGCGGGGACACGGCCTCCCGCGGCACGAATCTGACTGATCTTCTCGTCAATGAGTGACAGGCGCTTCTCTTCCACGCGGCGCGCCAGCTCTCGGCGGGCAACAGCGCGATCCTCGAGCTGCTCCTGCAACAGACCCAGGCGATGTGCGAAGGTCTTTACGCGAATTTTGATCGAGCCCGTCGGCTTGTTTGCATCCACATCGTGTAACGCGGAGTACGGCGTCGCAGACGCGTTAATGATGTCGTCGATCAGGCCGTAGGTAGGCGGATCGTGTCCGCACTTGAAGCTGGAGAGGTCGATCACCGCGAGGTTGGGGTGTCTCGCTGCGAATCGCGCAGCCCACACCTTCATCGCCGAATTCGAGCTGTAGTTCTCAGGCCACACTTCCTGAATCGAGAGGGCATGGTCGATGGCCCCCGACTCCAACTCCGGGCCGAAGTATCGCGCCAGCCAACCGACGTCCTTGGGAATGGAACGCATCGACAGCACCGGGAATCCCAGCACCTGAAACTCGTCCATGATGCTGTGATTGATGCCCGGGTCATTGTGGTAGGGGCGACCGAGCAGGAGCAGACCCACCTCGTCGTTCTCTTCCAGCGATTCGATCAACTTCCGCCCGCGCTCTTCCATCCGGCGGTCGAAGTCTTCGAGAGCCGCCCAGGCCTGTGCCACAGCAAAGTCGCTTTCGTCTTCGGTGAGAGCAAGCACCCCTTCGAAGGCTTCAAACATCTGGCGCTTGAGCAGGTTGCGCTCGTCGAAATTGATCGCGGGCGCCAGGTACTCGATGCCCCGCGACGCAAAGAAGTCGACTTCTTTGGTAAAGGCGGCCCGAATCACGTCCGGTGAGCCTGCGACAATCGGACATGCGGTGTTATCCATGACACCGACCAGCGGTGACGGGACATGGGTGATCGTCGGAAAGAAGATGTAGTCGAGAGGTCGACCTGTGTGCTTGTTCATGAGCAGGTCGTGGATGTGCGCCTGACACACTTTTGCCGGGAAGCAGGGGTCGACGGACCCATAGCGGCCCCCGGCCATGAACATCTCTTCGCTGGTCTCGTCGCTGAACACGATGTTCCGCATTCCCACACCGAGGGTCTCCAGGTAGGTGCGGAAGAATGGCGCAGTGCTCCAGAGATTCAGCACCCGTGGGATACCAATGCGCACCCTTGAGCGCAGGTCCGCCGCCGCCTCCGGAGCGCGCACGAAGCCGCGTTTCACTTTCCTGCGCGCTGTTCTGTGAAAGAGACCGCGCGTGGTCTCTATGTCGTCGATCAGCGCACCGTCGGCCGGCAGCGGCTCCGGGGTGTAGAACTGACGGAACGCGAGCTTCGCCTCGTATTCGACCAGGTTGGGATAGTGCCGCTTCAGTCCTGCGCGCTTCTTCTGCAGGATCTTCAGGGCCTCCATGCTCTCGACGGTTCCCTTCTCACAAGAGAAGCCGCTGATGTAGCGGCTCGTGTTGCCCTCAGGCGTTACCGTGTCGATGAAGCTGCGGCTGCACTCGTTCTCGCAGAAGTGACAGCGCGTGCTCTCATCGTTGGTGGTGGAGTACTCAAGATTGATCGCAGATTCGATGCCGATGAAGGTCGTCGATTGTTTGCGCGCGACCACACGCAGAGTCTCCATCGCGGCGCCGATGGCGCCCGCTTCGCCGCAGTGCGGGTGGAGCAGCACCTCGGCGTCAGGAACCCGCTCTTTGATGTAGTCGACCTGCGCCTTGAGGGCGGCCTCGTTTCGTTGGGTGCCGCCCTGCAATACAAAGCGGGTACCGAGCGCGGACATGCGTGGGATCTGCACAACATACTGCCACACATTCTTCGGCAGGACCTGCGCCAGCCCCGAGAGCAGCTCTTCCTTGGAGTAGCCCTCTTTCTGAAAATTCACACGGTCGCTGTCGAGGAAGACGGCGCAACCGTAGCTGAACTTTGGAGACAGCTCAGCGCCGAATGCGTTCGCCGCATACTCCGTCACAGGGATGCCGAACTGGTCAGCCATCGCCTGCAACATCATCCCGTTACCGGCAGAACACTGATTCGAGAGCTTGAAGCTTCGAATGTCGTTGTTCTTCATGAACAGGACCTTGATGTCCTGTCCGCCGATGTCGCAGACCACATCAACGTCTTCGAAGAAGTGCACGGCGCTCATCATGTGCGCCACGGTTTCCACAATGTTCACGTCGGACTTGAGCGATTCCTCCAACACATCTGCCGCATATCCGGTGGCGCCGAAGCCGATGACTTCCAGGGTAGCGCCCTGATCACACACGAAGTCGCGCATGTCGGCCATCAGCTCCTTCGTGTCCTGGATCGGGTTCCCCTTCGAAAGCACATAGTGCTTGCTCAGAATGCGCCCGTCTTCGCCAACCAACACACACTTCGACGAGGTGCTTCCACCGTCGAGTCCGATCACTGCGCGCACCACTTCGCCCGGCTCAAATGTCGCCGGCACAAAATCCTGCGTCCGATAGCTCGAATAGAAAGCCTCGAGCTCGGCGGTTGTTTGGATGAGCGGCGGGCCTGCCGACGCACCCAGCTGCGCCTTGCGGCCATGGTCGATGAACTCGCGGAGCGCGTCGAGCCCCTCGAAGACGCCGATGTTGTCCGATTCGAGTACCGCCTGCATCACCGCGCCGTAGGCAGCGTAGTAGAGGCTGTTGTCCGGGACGACGATCAGCTCTTCGATGGGCAGATCCGGAACCTCATACTCACGCGAGACCCAGGTCTCCGGAATGCGCAGTCGCCAGGCCTGCTGCAGGAACGGCAGATAGGTGTTTGGTCCGCCGAGCAGTACGACTTTGTGTCTGAGAGTATTGCCTCGGGTGAGCACGGAGAGGTTCTGTGCGACGATCGCGTCCGCGAGGGAACACATGATCTCAGGCGCCGGAATCCCCGACTTCACCAGATTCACGATGTCGGTCTCAGCGAACACACCACACTTTGCCGCCACATGGTGGAGGCGGGTGGGGTCAAAGCTCAGACTCTGAACCTCTGCCGGATCCATCCCAACTTTGATCATGCACTTGTCGATGGTTGCGCCGGTGCCCGAAGCACACTTGTCGTTCATCGAAGTGATCGCCTTCTTCTCGCCCGATGTGTTCTCCTTAAAGATGATGATCTTGGCGTCCTGTCCACCCAGCTCAATGACGCTACCGGCGTCCGGGTGCAGCGCCTCCACAGACAGAGTGACCGCGTTCACCTCCTGCACAAACCGCGCCCCGATCTTCTCCGCGATCGGGCCACCACCTGAGCCCGTAATGTACACCCGCGCCGCACCCGCCCGAGCGCCCGACTCGCCCTGAATTCGCTCCAGGAACTCCAACACACACTCCGCCTGACGGGTATTGTGTCGCTGGTAGTCGCTCCAAACGATCTCGCGGTCCGTCGAGCGAACAACCACCGCCTTTACCGTCGTCGAACCAACGTCGACCCCAATGATGAATTCCGACATGTAGACTCGTGGGGCGTGCGGCGTGGAGCGTAGGGCATGGAGCGTGGGGCGAGACTCTGTCTCGCGGTCTGCGAGGGGGTTTTCACCCCCTCGACCCCTGGTGGAAAGCTGCGCTTTCCTGGATGAATATAGGGTAGACTGGGTGTGCAGTCTATTCGTTTAACTGGGACGTAGCGCCGCGGTCAACGGCGTTGCGTGCTCGTGTCGGGGGAGCGCACGGGCAGAGCCCTCGCACCCTCGCCATACGCCACTCAGCTCGTGAGCAGGTCAGCCGAGGCGGAGAGGCCCTGGAGGGCGAAATCCAGGAGTTGTGTGGCGAGCTCCGTGTGGCTGGCGAGCCGCGCTGCATCGTCCGCTACGATGTATGTGCTGAGAGCTTCTTTGATGATGCCGAGGATGAAGGTGATACGGAACTCCCGATCGCCGGGGCGAATCAGGCCCATCGTTTCGCCGCTGGTAAGGGAGCTGTTCACGAGGCTGCGCAGGCGCGCGTAGAAGCGCTCCACGTGGGCGTTGAGCTCTTCGTTCTCACCGGGGTGGTAGTTGAGGAAGAAGGAAGCGACAGCGGCGTTCTCGGCGCACAGGTTTACGACGCGTTCGATGTTGGCGCGCAGTTGTATCCCGGGTGCTATGTCGCTGCCGACATCCACCCGTTGTATTGTGGCTGCCAGCTCGTCGACGAACTGTTCCAGCAGGGTGTCGAATGCGGCTCGGACGCCGGGGAAGTGCGCGTAGAAGGTCCCCCGCGCAATGTCGGCCTCGTCGAGCAGGTCCTTCAGGGTGGCGTCCCAATAGCCGCGGGATGAGAGCACATGCGCGGCGGCGACCAGAATCTGCTGGTAGCGTTGCTCACGCAGCGCCTGCGCCCGCAATACCCGTCCGTCGGCGCTGTCAGCGGCCTCTGCTTTGGTGTGGGGCATGGGTTGTACTCGTTGGCTACGGAGTCGCTTCAAGCCGCGGCGATCGCGCCGTGGGCGGCTCATGCCGGGTATGACCGGGTTTGCGCGTGCGTAGCAACAACTGTCGGTCGACGCGCCGGGAATCCGTCTGCGCGCCGAACTCTCTATCAGGGCCCGACCAACGGCGTCTATCACCCAACTCGGCTGCGGAAAGCCGAGGGCCGACCGTTTACTCCACGCCCCATTTCTGCTGCAGGTACGCGACCAGCTCGGGGTTCTGGTTCGGCGAGCGTGCGCCGACATACACGAGCACTTCGGCGATCTCGCCGTTGAGGAAACCGTCTCCAGTGCCCGCGGTGCCGATGGACAGATCGAGGTCCGAGGCAAAGTTGTCCGCGTCTCCGGTTCCATTGAGCGCGCCCAGCTCGTCGTCCAGGTGCAGCACCACGCGGCGGTTCGGCGTGTCGAAGGAGCGCACTGCCCAGATTCGGTGCAGCACGTCAGCGGCGAGGGCGCCACTCGACGTCAGGATCTCGTCGCCCCCTTCGGTGCCCGGCGGCGTCCGGTGCAGAAAACGGGCGTTTGAGCCGGAGCTGGTCTCAATCACAAGCCCGGGATCGCTACTACCGTCCTCAACACCTCCGATGAACGCCTGGTTCAGGCCGCGCCCTTTTCCGACGATGATGATTGTGTAGTGCGTGATGTCCGTCAGTCCGGAGAAGCCGGTCACACTCAGCGCGTCATCGGCGCCGTCGAAGGAGGCAACCGTTCGACCGTTCACTGTGACGGTGGACGGCTCTCCACCCGGGATCGCCGTGAGGTTCCGGGTGGTGCCGGTGCGGTCGACCCACACGTCAATGCTGGATCCGGCGACGACACCGCTGTTCGTGGGGTCGTCAGCGTCCAACCAGAGCACCAGTCCGTCCTGCGGCGGTTCGGTCAGGGTGCCACAATCCGCACCCTCCCAGCCATCCGTGCAGACACATGCCGCCGGGTCGTTGCTGTCGTCGCAGGTACCGTTGACGCAGGCCAGATCGGCACAGGCATCGCCACCAGTGTCTCCGCCGTCCGACGTTCCCGTGTCATCTGACCCGCTGTCCTGCGCGTCCGCGTTTCCGGTGTCTTCGCTTCCCGTGTCGTTCGTGGAAGCATCGTCGTCTCCGCATGCTGACAACATGAGCAGGGCGAGCATGGCTGGGGCAAGGCTGAGGAACTTCATTTCGATCTCCGCGTAGGTTGCATAGAGACAGTGGACGCCCGCGACCGGCTGCAGGCACCACACGCCGCAATTTCAGTCCACGCCTGCCGGTATCGGCCTGACGCGGTTGCGTCACCGGTTACCAGGTCGCTGCGACACCCTCCAGCACCACTTCATCGTCAAAGCTGATTCCCGATGCAGACTGCACCCGCTCGACAGAATGAAGCGGGGCGGTTCGGTCAAGCCCACAGCCTTCTCCTCGAGGAAAGCGCAGCTTTCCGCCCGGGGATTCGAGGGGGAGCAAACGATGAGGGTCGCCTGCGGCGAGCCGAAGAGCGCGGTAGTGGTGGGCGCCATCGGCGCACACGCCCCCTCGCAGAGCGCGAGACAGCGTCTCGCAATCGCAGAGCGCGAGACAGCGTCTCGTGCCCCACTGCCTTGCTTCCCGATCTCGCCCCAGGTACGCTCATTTCGACGCCTGACCCCGATCTGAGCGCTGCGTGCCACGAGCTGCGCCGCGCAGGAGAATGAGAATGATTCGACGACTTCCGGTCGTGGCGGCGGTGTCCGCCTGCGCTGCACTTCCCGTCGCGCTCGCCGTCGCGCTGGTCGCGGCCCCATCGACTGCCGAGGCCTGCGGCGGCATGTTCTGCGACGCAACGCAGCCGGTGAACCAGGCGGCTGAGCGCATTATCTTCACGGACAACCCTGACGGCACTGTCACGGCGGTGGTGCAGATTCTATATCAGGGGGAAGCGGACCGCTTCGGCTGGTTGCTGCCGGTGCCGGGGATTCCGAGCTTCGGAATCTCGTCGAACACGGCTTTTTCCCGCCTGCAGGCCGCGACGAATCCAACCTATCGCCTGAACACGATCGTCGAAGGCGAATGTGACCCGGAGCCGCCGCCGGAGCTCGGTGGCGGCGGCATGGACGCGGGTTCGGTGTCAGACGCAAGCGGCGACGCCGACCCGGGAAACGGCGGTGTGACCGTGCTCGACTCGGGCACCGTTGGCCCCTACGACTATGTAGTGCTGGAGCTCGACGAGACCCTGCCCGATATCGCCGATCTCGCCCTCGATTGGCTCACAGGCAACAACTACCAGGTCACTTCGACCGCGCCGGACCTCATCCGTCCCTATCTTGAGGACGGGATGAACCTGCTCGCCATCCGTCTGACGAAGAATGCGGACACGGGCGAGATTCGCCCCGTCATTCTCAACTACGAGAGTGACATTCCAATGATCCCGATCAAGCTCACCGCCGTCGCGGCAAACGACGACATGGGCGTGATGGTCTGGGTGGGCGGCGCGGAGCGCGCTGTGCCGGTGAACTATCGCGCGCTGGAGCTGAATGAGACCTTGATCAACTGGTTCAATCCCGCGCCCACCTACAATGACGTTGTGATTGCGGCCGCGAACGAATCCGGTGGGCAGGGCTTTGTCACTGAGATGGCAGAGACCGCAGACTCCTTCGCCGACCTCGTGCTGCCCGAATGGCAGCGCGACGACCAGCTGAGCATTCTCGCCGATGATTGGACGGATCGTGAAGGGGAGCTCCTCGACCGGCTGATGAGCGCGTCACAGGACTTGAACAGCTTCAGCGGCCCTGTCTTCTGGGACGGCGTCAACGATGTGCTCGGCAGACACCTCGCGGTACCTGAGGGTGTCGACGAAGACGACTTCTACAGCTGCATCTTCTGTTATCTTCACTGGAGCGTCACTGACATCGCCGGCCTGGATCCGGCTACGCTGCTCGGCGACTGGGACACCACCGTGTGGCAGCCGATGGTGGACACACAGGAGATCCTCGACTCCGTGGATTGGGTCACGCGCATGTACACGACCCTCTCGGCGGCGGAGATGACGGTAGATCCCGTCTTCGACTTCAATCCGGACCTGGAGACATACAGCAACAACCACACAAGGGACCGCATCATCGAGTGCGAGCCCGGATACACACAGCGCGAAGCGCCATGGCGGGTGGAGTTTGATTCCGGGTATGTAGTTCGCGGTCAGTTCAATACCTGGCCCCTGGACCTCAGCAGCGGGATACCGGCGAACAGCCGCATTCTCGCGATGACGACCTCAGGCGAAGGCGAAGTCATCACCGACAACACCGGCACCATCGCCGAGCTGATCGTCCAGCAGGCCCCGGACATCATACCACCGAACCAGGTGAATCCGGAAAACGGAGGCGAAGGTCTGATCGCAGCCGGCGGGTGTTCGGAGTGCAGCGCTACACACGCGGGCAACGCGCCGCTCGGCAGCATCGCGTTCGTCGCCGGGCTCTTTCTGATCCGCCGTCGCCGCCGAGGCCCGGGCGCGTCGGGCGAGCTCTGAAGGCGCGGAACGCTCATCGTCCGGCGCCGCGCGAAAAGCGCGCAGGAGCCCATTGAAAGTCGGGATCGCGATACCTACAAACCCGGCTGTGTCACACATGCCGTTGGCACAACACCACCCCCAGGACCCAGGAACCATCATGTCAATTCGCCTCGGAGACACCGCACCTGACTTCACCGCCGAGTCGACGGCGGGCACCATCTCTTTCCACGACTATCTCGGTGACAGCTGGGGTGTGCTTTTCAGCCACCCTGCTGACTTCACGCCGGTGTGCACGACCGAGCTGGGGACCGTGGCGGCGCTGAAAGACGAGTGGGAAAAGCGAAACGTCAAGGTCGTCGGCCTGAGTGTGGATTCCCTGGAGGACCACAACGCCTGGGCCGGTGACATCAAGGACGTAACCGGTTGCGCGCTGAACTTCCCGTTGCTGGCTGATCCGGATCGCGCAGTGGCCAACGCGTATGGGATGATCCACCCGAACGCGGACGCCACCTTCACCGTCCGCAGCGTCTTCGTGATCGGTCCGGACAAGAAGGTGAAGCTCACCCTGACCTACCCGGCGGCGACGGGTCGCAACTTCGACGAGCTGCTTCGCGTGATCGACAGCCTGCAGCGCACCTCACAACACAAGGTCGCGACACCGGCGAACTGGAACCCCGGCGACGACGTGATCATCGTGCCTTCGCTGAGCGACGAGGAAGCCGGCAAGCTCTTCCCCGGCTTCGAAAAGATAAAGCCCTACCTGCGCAAGACCTCCGACCCGGCGTGATCACCGGTCGACCGACCCGTCACCCATTCCGGTGAAATCACAGCGCTTGTCGCACCCTCTGCAACGTGCAAATCACCTGCGCATGCACAGGAGAGGCGCATGACATATCGAGTGACGCTGATTCCGGGTGACGGGATCGGCGTAGAGGTAACCGGAGCTACCTGCCGGGTACTGGAGGCGGCCGGCGCTCCGGTCGAGTGGGAGACGATTCCGGCGGGAATGACCTCGTTCGAAGCGGGCGGAAAGCCGCTCCCGGACGCGGTGATCACTTCGTTGAAGCGGAACCGCATCGGCATCAAGGGGCCACTGACCACGCCCAAAGGCCGGGGCTTCAGCAGCGCCAACGTAGCGCTGCGAAAGTCGCTGCAGTTGTACACAGGCTGGCGACCGGTGGTCTCGCTCCCGGGCGTGAAGTCGCGCTTCTCTGACGTCGACGTCGTGGTGCTCAGAGAGAACACACAGGGTCTCTACTCAGGCATCGAGCACGAGGTGACACCGGGCACGATCGTGACCCTGAAGGTGTCGAGCTACAGCGCCGCGGAGCGCATCGCGCGCTGGGCGTTCGACTATGCCCGCAACCACGGGCGACGGCGCATCACGGTCTGCCACAAGAAGAGCGTCCTTCCCCTCGCGGACGGCGCATTTGTGGAGGCCTTTCACCGCGTCGGACAGGACTTCCCCTTCATCGAGCAGGACGAGGCCACGATCGACGACATCTCGATGGGTCTCGCCGCCGATCCGAACCAGTACGACGTGCTGCTTCTACAGAATCTGTATGGAGACATCATCAGCGACCTCTGCGCCGGCCTCGTCGGCGGCCTGGGCGTCGTTCCCGGAGCCAACGTCGGCGATCGAATCGCCGTCTTCGAGGCCGTCCATGGTTCCGCGCCGGACATCGCCGGCCAGGGTATCGCAAACCCGCTGGCGGTAATGCTCTCGGGACTGATGATGCTCGACTACATGGGCGAGACGAAGATCGCCGACAACATCAGGCAGGCCGTCTGGGACGTACTGACCGAAGGAAAAACACTGACGGGCGATCTTGGCGGCAAAGCAAACACCGCCGAGTTTACCGACGCCATCATCGACAAGCTCTGAGGGAATAACCATGGGAATACCCGTAACTCTGGTCGTTGACGGTGACTGCCGCGACCACTGCCTGATCGACGCGGTCCGCCCCGTCCTCGAGGCCAGCGATGTGAAGTTCGAGTGGGAGGTCGTCGCGATCAATGAAGGCGTTGTCAGCGAAGATGTCCTCGCCTCGGCTCGGCGAACGCAGAATGTGTTGATGCCCTATATCGAGGGTCGCCGCGAAGAGGGAAAACCGGCGCCTATCGTCGCGCTTCGCAAAGCGCTGTCCGTCTACGCAAACATTCGTCCGATTCATTCGGTGCCGGAGTTGAAGACACGCTTCGAAGATGTCGACGTGATCATCGTGCGCGAGACCACAGAGGACATCTACGCGAGCATGGAACACGAGTCGATTGAGGGCACCTTTGAGAGCCTCAAAGTGACAACTCGTGGCGCCTGCGAACAGATCGCGCGCGAGGCCTTCTCGCAGGCGCGTCGCCTCGGGCGCAAGAAGGTCACGACGGTTCACAAGTCCAATATCATGAAGAAGTCCGACGGCATGTTTCTCAACGTGTCGCGAGAGATCGCGAAGGAATACCCGGATATTGAGCACGACGATTGTATCGTCGACGCGCTGTGCATGAAGCTCGCGATGTACCCGGAGCGCTTTGACGTTCTGCTCTGTGGAAACCTCTTCGGCGACATCGTTGCTGACCTCGCTGCGGGTCTGGTTGGAGGTCGCTCAAACTGTCCGTCGATGAATCTGACGAAGGACGGCATCGAGATCTTTACCTCGGGACACGCGGACCTGGCAGAGCACGCAAGGAGCCGGCGTGAGAACCCGATGAGCCTGCTCTTCGCGTCGGTGTTGTTGCTGAGGCACCTCGGCAGGAACGAGACGGGCGACCGACTGATGGCGGCGATCCGCGCCACCCTCGCCGAGGGCATCATGCCGCACTCCGCAGGAGGCACGGCAGACACCACGGATTTCACGCAGGCCGTTCAGGCGCGGTTGGGATAAGATGGCGACTGCCCGCAGCGGTGAGCTCTTTGGTGCGGCTGAGGCCCCGCCATGGACCCCACTCGCAGAGCGGATGCGTCCACGTACAATGGACGAGTACGTGGGCCAGCAACACCTGTTGGGCGAGGGGCGGTTTCTGCACACGCTCTTCGCACGAAAAGTCGCGCGCAGCCTGATCTTCTGGGGGCCGCCGGGGACCGGAAAGACCACCCTCGCGCGACTCTACGCGGAGGTCATCGGAGCCGTATTTCATCCCATCTCTGCAGTGCTCGGCGGCGTCAAAGATGTGCGTCAGGCCGTCGAAGGGGCGCGCATTCGAGGCGAGGTTTCACGGCAGGCGACCGTCCTGTTTATCGACGAGATTCACCGCTTCAACAAGGCGCAGCAGGACTCCCTGCTGCCCTTCGTCGAGACCGGCGTCGTGACGCTGATCGGCGCCACGACCGAGAATCCGGGCTTCGAGGTCATTCATGCGCTGCGCTCGCGGGCGCGTGTGCTGCAGCTGCGGCCCCTGGACAGCGGCGCGCTTCGTGTTCTGGCCGAACGCGCCCTGAAGGACGACGAACGAGGGCTGGGTGCTACCGCGATAGAGATCAGCGACGAGGCTCTCGATGCCCTGATCGAGAGCGCTGACGGCGACGCCCGCGGGGTGCTGAATACCCTTGAGATCGCGGCTGACATCGCGGCTCGCGAGGGTGACATCGCGCACATCAACGTCGAGACCATTACGGAGGCCCGGCAGAAGAAGACAGTCCTCTACGACAAGAAGGGCGACGCCCATTACCAGGCCGTGAGCGCCTTCATCAAGTCGATGCGAGGAGGCGATCCCGACGCCGCACTCTACTACATGATTCGCATGCTCGAGGCCGGCGAAGACCCGAAGTTCATACTCAGACGGATGGTCATCTTCGCCAGCGAAGACATCGGAAACGCAGACCCGAACGCCCTGCAGGTGGCGGTGTCTGCCCGCGACGCCTTCGACTTCATCGGCCTTCCGGAAGGCGTTCTCCCTATGACCCAGGCAGCGACCTATCTCGCTACCGCCCCGAAATCGAACAGCGTGCTCATGGCGTACGGGCGTGCGCGAAAGGACGCGCTGGCACACCCGAACCTGGAAGTTCCGAAGCACATCGTGAACGCCCCCACCGCGGGCATGAAAGCCCTGGGATACGGACGCGGCTATAAGTATCCACACAACTTCGACGGCAACTACGTGCCCGAGGAATACCTGCCTGAAGCACTGCGTGGCAATCGCTACTACGAAGCGTCCGACTCCGGATTCGAAGCCGAGATTCGCGAGCGTCTCAAGAGGTGGCGTGGATAGGTCGTAGCGCGGTCGGGATGAGGTCCAGAGGGGACGGGGAGTGAGGTTCAGAGCGGGACGCGGACTCGTGGCCTACTGGCAGAATCCGAGCACGCAGGCGCCGTCTCCGCACTCGGCGTCCGACCAGCAGGCGACGCGGCAGGCGCCGTCGACGCAGATATCGTCGTCAGCACACTCGCTGCTGTTCGCGCAGTCCGCGCGTGGCCGCCAGTCCGGGCGGCAGACCCCATGGTCGCAGAACTCGAGCACAGCACATTCGGTGTCCGCATCGCAGAGTGGGGCGCAGAATCCGTTGATGCACAACGCCTCCGTGCAATCGGTTCCGAACACACACTCATCGCCGCCGGCGGGGTCATCGGCGCACATTCCGTCTACGCAGGCCTGACGCGGAGCGCACGCGTCAGACGAGGTACAGGCGAACACACACATACCGTGGTCACAGGTGCCACCGATGCCGCACTGGCCATCGGAGACACACATTTCGGTGCCGCCATCGCCAGTTCCGTTGTCACCGCCATCGCTGTTGTCACCGCCATCGCCGCCATCGCCGCCATCGCCGCCATCGCCGAAATCAGTCGGCGTTACGCACTCCGTATCAATACAGATTTCGCCGCCTTCGCATTCGCTGTTGAACACGCAATCAGCGTCGGGCTCTTCGTCGCGGGGATCGCACTCGCCGTTGACACATTCGCAGTTCGGCGGGCAGTCCGGGTTGCTCTCGCAGAAGGCCGGATCGCCCTCATCATCGCAATCTTCGTCATCCCACCAGCAGTCGAAGCCTTCGCACTCCGAGCAGATTTCGCCCTCGTCTTCGATGTGAAACACGCAGGCCTGCGAGAACAACGCCGCCATTGCCGTACCTATCAGAACTCCAATCAACCGATTCATATCCGCCTCCATATGCTTGCGCGGGGAACATGCACTCTGTCGGTGACGCGCCGGATCTTTGTGCAGCACGACACACATTTTCTGCGGAGGAAGAAATCTGCGCCGATTCTGCACAAAGATTGGGCTGTCCTTCGACAGAAGCGATGCAAACCACATGCGTTTCATGGAGAATGACATGGCAGCTTCAACAAACAACGCCCACCTGCGCTTGAACCGTCACCTGCTCTGCCGGTCGTTCGGTATCGCGTTGTGTCTCATGACTTTCACCGGCATCGCCCACGCAGAGCCCGCGACCGGAGACCTGCAGATCGAAGTGAACGTCAACGCGACTACCGGCGGCGACGCTGTACGTAGTGAGGCGGTCAACTCGCAGGTCGAGGCGTCGCCGACCACGGGTGATGGCGCTGCGGTGGGTACAGGGGACGACGGCGAGTCCGGCGGATACCTCGACGACTCTGAAGCTGCGGGTGGGTATCTGGGCGCAGCCGGGGCGCCGGTGTCGCCTTCGCACGCGCCGGAAGCACCTGCGTCGCCCGGGTACGTACCTACGCCGGCGCCCGTCGCGGCTCAGCTGGAGTGCGAGCTCTGCGCTCAGAACCACGACCACAGCGCTCCACCAGAGCTCACTCGCCGTCAGCGACGTCAGGCGCGTGGCACCCGCTGGGTGCTGGGACTCGGTGCTCGCGCGGAGTCCGTCGGCGACGAGGTCTACGGGGGCGCCACGTTCTACGTCCGTCGGGGTGGCGACCGTGGCTTCTATGTGTTCGGCACTGTATCCGGGGTTGGCGGGTACAACGGTGACTTCGACTTCAGCGTCGACGACAACGGCGTGCAGAGAGAAGCTGACGACATCAATGCGCGGGTGACCCTCGCCGCAGGACCCGGCTTCGCCCTGCAGCTCGGCCGCCCCTTTCGAGTCGGCGCCGAAGCCTCGATCGGCCAGGTCGTCGACTATGACTCTCACTACGCAACCGACGGTTCCTGGACCGCGGACATTCGCGGCGGCCTGAGCCTCGGCGTGCGCGCATTCGGCGAGTTCTGGTTCTCGCGCCACTTTGGCCTCGCAGGTACCCTCGGCGCCTCGTGGGCTCTCTTCGGAAACGGCGACGGAATCGACTTCGATGACCTCGAGAGCGACGCCGACTGGAACAGCACGCTCGAGATTCGCGCTCGCTTCTGACGCTCGAAGCCCCCGGTCAACGCACCTTGCCCTTGAAGGCGCGCTCGCGCGTTTGCGGGCGCGCCACTTGCCGTCGATTGACCCGCACACCGATCTTCGGCACTGCTCGTTGACACTGTACGCGCGCGGCAGGCGCGTTTGTCTGCAAGCTCTCCCTCGGCCCTCGACCTCCAATGCAACAAACAACTCGGATCGTGGGACTCTCCACGCCTGCTTCTGCCGCTGTCGTACTCAGCCTTGTTGCGGCGGCCTTCTCGCTGCCGAGTTGCGCACAGCGAGAAGCTCGCGTGCAGCGGGAAGTCCCGGCGGATCCGCAGCCTCTGCCGATTCGCGAAATCAGCGTTGCAGCGGGAGACGCCGGGGCGCTCGCCGGTGATCTCGGGCCCGCGACGGTGGTGTTCGGCGAGGCGACGACTGCGCGACAGACGGAGATCATCTGGCCACCTGCGTCTGAGGCGGGCGGTTGCGATGCCCCGGAGGGGCGCCTGATCGTTGTGCACACCGAGATACGTAACCCGGGGGGCGCGGTACGGGGACATCTGGTCAGTACGGTACCCGAGACGGCGGCCGACCATCCCTCCGTCGTCGCGTGGGGCTCGGACGGAGAGCTCGGTTTTGAAGACTACTATGTCGACCTGCAGTGCGCGTCGACCCGGGTCTGGGAACACGAGTGGTACGCTGACGGAATCTTTGAGGGCGAGTCGCCTTTCACCGAAGAGGAGCTTCGCAGCTGGTTCGGGAGCCGCGTTGAAGCAAACATGTTATACGAGCTGTGCACCCCGTCCATCCTCGAGAACAACGAGGCCGGACCCTACGGGATGATCAGCTGCCGTGTTTGGATGCTGAGTGCGGACGAAATCCCGGATGAAGCAATCGAGCTCGAAGCATTCGGCGACTCTCCCTCTCGGGATCTCGCGCAGGGCCGCACAGGATTGACCCTGCGAAGCTGCGGCGTTGACGAACAGTCGCAGTCTGACCGGGGGCTTTGCGCGTACAGGCTGCAGCAGGTCTGGGGCTGGGCCCCGCAACGCGAAGACCAGCTCGGGGTCGTAGCTTTCGCCGTCGACGGCGAGGGCGAACCGATCGCCGATGCGATGCAGCCGGCGGCGCTGTGGCTGCGCTCTGTCATGAGCACACCCGCTGCGGACCTGGATGAGGCCTTTCGTCGCATGATCGTCAGCGACCAGTTTCAGGTCCTCCTGTCGGACGCTGAGTACGAGTCCGTGCGTCTCGACTGGGCGCGCCTCATACACGAGCGCTATTCCGCGCCTGAAGCTGCCGCATTTGCCGATGAGTTGATCAGAGATCTCGAACGCGAGGTGTCCGATCTGCCGGCGTTCTATCCGCAACCTGAGGTCATTCGCGTGACGAGAGAGATGCAAACAGGCGACCTTGCCTGTGTGTCTCGGGACTCCGAGTCAGAAGCCTGTGTGTTCTCGTGGACGCCGGATGGTCACCTCGTGGGGGGCACGGCAGAGCAGACATTTCGTTGTGAAGACAGGCAGTGTCGCGTCGATGATCAGACCATGCACAACCCTCTGCGTAGCCCGGACGGGTCGCGACAATGGGACGGCGCGTTCTCATTCCAGGGCGAGCACACGCTCTTCTTCAGCAGCCCGTTGCACCACAGCTGTTTCAGTGACCGGGTATGCTACGCGTACTTCAATTGTGAGTCGGTGCCCTGGGACCGGCTGATCGACGCTCCCGATGGCCGCGCGGAGCGTAGGTCCGAGGTGCCGGTCGACGTCCCTTCAGAGAGCGTTCCCAACCGACGACCCCACTACCCCTGCGCGACGGATCAGGGAGTCGGCGGCTCCGACGGATTCGTCGGCTGGATCGACGACGAGCACGTCCTGATGGCGTCGCGGGAGCGCCTCTTTCGCGTCAGCGTCCCCACAGGGCACGGGGAGGAGATCACGCCGGCGCAGGTTCCCGACTTTCTGCTGATGCAGGCGGGGATTACAGCGGATCGACGATATCGGTACTTCGCTGTTCGCCGCGACTCCGGCTACCTGTGGCGCCACGATTACAGCGATGGAGACGTCGCAGTCCTCAGCGGAGAGATCACCCGGCACACCCGCGGCGTGTGGACGTCGATCGAGGAGCTCACGTTCCGCTATACCCACGGTCTGCGTGTTCTGCCGTCGCCGGACGGCCGGAGCATCGCCGTGGTCGATGCGACGCAAATCGGCGCGGTGCTCCGTTTCGACTGATCCGCGCAGGCAACACCGCGGGAGCGCGCAGTGACCGGGCGCGGTGATCGGGCGCCGGGACCGGAACCCTGCGCGACGGCTACGAGCGGCGGTCGTTGTACAGGGCAACACCTTCACGAACACGCTCACACAGCTGCGCACGAAGCTCCGGCGTCGAGATGACGCCCGAGAGTGAGCCGACATCCATCGCGCGCTGCACCGAGTGCACAGCGTCGAACTCGCGGGCGACAGCCATCTGCACTTCGGACTCTACCTGGCGGCGAAGATCGTCGTGTGCCTGCTGCAGCTCAGCGAGCTCGTCCGGATTCGCCGTATCAAGCCTCTCGCCGGCCTCGATCACCCGTGGGTCTTCGCTGACCCGCTTGCGGACGAGGCGCGGGAACACAACCGCAGCGGCCGGAGCGCCGCCGATCACCGAAGCATAGCTGCCCTCGAGGGCGATGGACTGCAGGTCGCGGTTCAGGCCCTGGCTGAACACAACATAGGCGCCGCCGTGGTACCGGGACACAACACAGAAGACGATCGGACCTTCGAAGTTAACAACGGCGCGTCCGATTTGAGCTCCGAACTCCAGCTGTCGCTGTCGCAGAGACTCCGGGGAGCCATCGAATCCTGAAAGGTTCGCGAGCACCACAACCGGCATCAGCCCGCTGGCGGTGTTGATCGCGCGCGCGACCTTACGGCTCGACTCCGGGAAGAGCGTCCCGCTCATCCACTGGTCCGGGCCGTCAATGGGTGCGGAGCCCTTTCGCTTCACCGGTACAGACTCGATACCGATCATGCACACCGGCTGGCCCCCGAGCTTTCCGTGCAGGACGACGGCGGTCTCGCCACCGTCGATACCTGACCAGCGCTCGAGGTTTGGCGCGTCCGAATCCAGGGTCGCGCGCATGGCCTCACGAATCGAGAACGGCTTCTTACGCCCGGGGTTTGCGGCTTCAGAGAACACATCTCCGACCGTCGCGAAATCGCCTACGCCCGCATACGGGGTCTCGGAGACATCGCGCTCGATCCGGTCACTGCTCTTACCGGCAACTGTGTAGCCCTGTCCTGCGGGGACATAGGTCAATTCGTAGTGTTGGAAGAGAAGCTCGTAGGCGGCCTGCAGGTTCGGCGCAGTGTACTGCGCTTCGCCGTTGGGGGTCATGATTTCCAGCCCGCCAATGCCACTGTTTGTTTCGGCGGCAACAGAACCCGAGTATTCGAGCGCGCGCTTCCCTGTGAGCACCATGTACCCGCGCGGCGTCATGATCAGCGCACCTCGGCAGTGATCAAGCATGGTCGCTTCGGCGTTCCAGTAGGACTGGGCGCCCACACACGGGCCGTCGACGATCACGTTGATGACACCGCCTGACTGGGTGAACCGGATGATTCGGGCCAGCGTACGTGCGGTCCAATCGAGGTTCTCGGTACCGGAATCGAAAGAGATGCGTGCGCCTGAAGAGAGCGCCAACCACTCAATCGGGTACTTGTTGTCTTCGGCGTGATCGATCGCTGCGTTGATGCGTCGACACTCGGCTTCGCCCAACGAACCCATAGTCGCTGTCGGGTCGCCCATGATGATCACGCGGGTCAGATCGCCGGGAAAAGCGTCACCGCGGTTCGTGATCTGGCCGACGACAACATTGGCGGTGTTCTGTCCGTGTGGACGATCAGCCGGCACCAGGCAGTTTGTGTCTTCGTCGAGCTCAAATTCGACGAACTCGCCGTCGTAGGGAGAGAAACCCTCCCGCGGGTCGGTGAGAAGGCGGACGATCTCGTAGGGGTAATAGAGCTGCCGGCGGCGGGCCGAGATGACCTTGCGCTGCACGTCGCTGAGGATGACCAGCGGGCGGTAGCGCGGCTTCGAGAAGGCGACGCGTACGCCGATATCGATCGGGTTGGACCACTCCACGTACAGCTCTTCGGGAGCGTTTCCGTCCAGCGCAAAGCTGCCGACGAGAACGATCTTCTCCAGGCCGAGGTCAATACACGGCGGGCTCATGCGCAGGGCGATCGCTTCCAGCGCCTTGCGTGAGATGTGTGCCACGGGGCGGATAATGACGGTAACGCGATTCCACGAGGGCGCGCGCCCTTCGAACTCCGCGAGCTCCTCGCGAAGTCGGTGGAACGCGTTGAGGAGCACAGCTTCGAGCGCGGGCACGCGAACCATGTCACCGACGTGATCGACAGTGAAGTCATCGAGAACGTCGACAATCAGGAAGCGGGTGTCATTGCTGCCGTCTCTGGCGTCGCCACGGGCGAAGAATACGCCGCCCGGCGTCTCAAGGCGAGTAAGGTTGAACTTGGAGTAGCGCCCGACAAGGCGAGCCTGTTTGCTTGCCGGATGGATGTCATCGACGGACTCGTCGTGGCAGACTTTGCCTGCATTCTGGCGCCAGGTGCGGGCTCTCAGCCCGTCGCCGGCGCGGCTCCACATGACCGTTGCACGCTCGACGTGCGCCGGCAGGATGATGAGCTCTTCCAGCTTGTCCAGCTCCGGCGGTGCGGCAACGATGAAGTCGACGGCGTTTGCTTCGGCAGACAGTTCGCTCAGGGCGCGGGGAATCTCAAAGATGCTCGGCAGGAGCACAACGACCGCGTTGCGGCCTTCCGAGATCCAGGCGAGGCGCGAGAAGACGCCGTCGATGCCCGACGCTACGGCTTCATGGTCGCGGGTGCCGTACAGACGCTCAACAAGGCTCCGTAGAAGCCGCTGTCCATGCGCCTCGGCCGATGGAAAGCGGGCGGGCAGCGCAGCCAGCACCGCGGCCTTGGGCAGCACACGCAGCTGCTCAGCGGCTTCGCGGCGGCGCTCGCTGTTTGCCATGCTCGAGGTCAGCGCAGACACCGCGTTTACGGCGTCTGTGGCCGCCCGCTGCATCTCCTTTCTGTGTGTTGGACGGTCGTACCAGATGTGGATCAACTTCCATGCCGCAGACGCGAGACGCATTTGTTTGGCCTGCACGGCGGAGTTGGCAAACTTCTCGAAGATTGCGCGTCCCTGCGCTTCTTCCAGCGCGGCGGCGCCGTCCGGTGACATCGCGCCGAGCGCTGCAAACACATCGAGCAGCAGCAGTGTGGACTTGCTCTCCGGCACAAGGTGCGCCTGAAAGAGTCGCATCAGCGCTTCGTCGGAGGCCTCGCTGCGGTCGGGCTCACTGAGGCCGTGCATCGTGAAGTGTCGCTTGATTCGACGAACGAAACGCTCCGAGAGCACCTCATCTTCGAGATCGCGTACGCGCAGGTAGTGCGCAAGCTGCTCGACCGTAGAAGCCTTCGCGTCGTTGAGTGCGTCGTCGTAGGGACCGCTCTGGAAGAGCTGGTCCTGAACAACCCAACCACGAACCAGCGCCAACAGTGCGCTCAGCGGCGCACCGGAGTTGCCGGTTCGAAGCGCCTCTCGGGCGGCGGCAAGCTCGTCGTCGCCGATGTCGAATCCAAGCAACGCCGAGCGCAGGGTGGACAACGGGTCCCGGGGAGCGGCCTGTGTGTTCGGGAGCGGCGCGTCGACGGTCGGGGCCTCCTCGACCTCGCCGTCACCGCTCTCTTCGATCTCAACGAGCAGATCGCCGACGCCGACCTGGGCCGCGCCGGTCACGTGCAGGGCCTTGATGGTACCGGCAAGCGGAGCCAGCACCGGCATCTCCATCTTCATCACTTCGAGGGTTACGAGGCGATCGCCAACAGCGACCTCCTGACCGATCTCGACGTGAATTGCGGTGACCGCCGCCGGCAACGAGGACTGAACGCGGCCGTCTGAGCTGCGCTCCAGGCGATGGGCGACGCCTTCGACGTCGATGTTCACGTGCGCCGGCATGCTGACACGAATCGCCGAGTGTCGGTGACCCTGGTACTCGAGAATGAGGGTGGTGCCGCCGGTGGTACGCGCGTGGAAGGTCGCGGACCAGGCGCCGCTTGAGACGCGGAAGAAGCCCGGCTCCAGGCAGGCGACGGTGACTTCGACCGCGGCAGAGCCCAGCTTGTATCGGTAGATGGCGGGCTCTGCGTTCGGAATGCGCCGCGGCAGACCCTTGTGGGCTTCGCCGAAGAACTGCAGCAGGCGACCGCGACGCTCTTCGAGGTAGTCGCCGATACCGGCAGCTGCGAGGGCTACTGTGAGGTACTTGCGATGGATGGGGTCCGGCCGATTTTCGAGGTAGTCTCCAAGCCAACCGGTGGTCACGGCGCCGCGGCGCACATCCGATCGGGAGACGAGCTCCAGCAGAAGTGACCGATTCGTCAGCCCGGAGTCCAGGGCCACGATCGTGTCGCGCAGCGCGGTCTGTGAGCGCGCCCACGCCTCTTCGCGGTCCGCGCCCCAGGTAATGATCTTCGCGATGTTGGAGTCAAAAGCGCCGGGTACCGTGGTGCCGGGCGAGTAACCCGAGTCCACGCGAACACCGGGCCCCTGGGGCACGGCGAAGCGAGTAAGGAGGCCCGAGCGCGGTGCAAATCCGTCGTCCGGGTCCTCAGCATTGAGGCGGCATTGGACGGCAACGCCGCGGGGTTCCGGCGGGCCGCCTTCGGGCAGAGCCCGTCCGGTGGCGACGTCGATCTGGGCGCTCACAAGGTCGAACCCGTAGATCTCCTCAGTGACGGTGTGCTCGACCTGCAGGCGGGTGTTCATCTCGAGGAAATAGAAGGTGCGCTCGTCTTCGAGCAGCAGATACTCGCAGGTGCCCGCGCCGACGTATCCACAGGCCTTGGCCATGCGAATGGATGCCTCGCACAGAGCTCGCTCGACCTCGGGCTCAAGGCCCGGGGCCGGCGCCTCTTCGATGACCTTCTGATTGCGACGCTGCACGGAACAGTCGCGGGTACCGAGTGCCCAGACGGTGCCGTGCTTGTCGGCGAGAATCTGAACCTCGATGTGGCGCGCGATCGACACGAAGGACTCTACAAAGAGCGAGTCATCGCCAAATGCGGAGGCCGCTTCGGCCGATGCAGAGGCGAAGGCCTCTTTGATGTCCTCTGCGGAACGCACCTTGCGGATTCCTCGACCGCCGCCGCCGGCAGCTGCCTTGAGCAACACCGGGTAGCCGATGCGTTCGGCGTGTTCGGTCGCTTCTTCGACGGTGCGCACCGCCCCCGACGACCAGGGGCTGACCGGAACGTCGGCCTCCTCGGCGAGGGTCTTGGCGGCGATCTTGTCGCCCATCTTCCGCATGGCAGAGCCGGGCGGTCCGATGAAGTTGATCCCTTCGCGCTCGCAGGCCTCTGCGAACTCCGGGCTCTCGCTGAGGAACCCCCAGCCGGGCCAGATCGCATCGGCGCCCGCGTCTACGGCCGCGCCAACAATGCGCTCGACATCGACGTAGACGCTTCGCCGTTCGCCATCTTCGTTTGTGTAGAAGGGCTCGCCGAGATTGACGACCGCCGAAGCCATCTTGACGAAGGAAGCGTCCGCGTCCGGCGTCGTATACATCGCGACGACCGATACGTGGCTCCTGTTCTTGCGCGACCATGTACGTGCTGCACGCATGAAACGAACTGCAGCTTCGCCACGATTGGCGATGGCTACCCGCTGAATCTTCGACTGGCTCACGACCCGCTCCGGGCTGCGTTCTCAGGCGGCGCCTGATCGAGGGAGCAGACGGCTTAGTCGCCGAGCCCCCAGGTGTGAAGGGTCGGAATGATCAATTGACGCCGAGCCGACAGGATCATACTGAACGTATGTTCTTATTTGGGAGCAAACCCTGATGCCATCGCAGCCCGTCAACAACCCGCCGAACCCGTGGGCCGGCGCCCACGTGGAGTGGATTGACGCGCCACCGCCGGCCCATCTGAAGGTCTTTGAGGAGCACTCAAGGAGCATCCTGTCGGCAAATACGAGCCCGGATATTCCCTTCACCTTCAGTGTGAACCCGTACCGTGGCTGCTTTCACGGGTGCGCGTATTGCTATGCACGGCCGACCCACCAGTATCTGGATTTTGGCGCAGGGAGCGATTTTGAGCGGAAGATCGTCGTCAAGCGAAACGCCGCAGAGCTGCTTGAAGCGTCATTCATGAAGCCCTCATGGGCCGGAGAGACCGTCGTGTTCTCGGGCAACACAGATTGCTATCAGCCCCTCGAAGCAAGCTATGAGCTGACGCGAGAGTGCCTCAAAGTGTGCCGTGCCTTCCGCAATCCGGTGGGCATCATCACGAAGGCGGCGTTGATTCAGCGCGACATCGACGTGCTGCGCGAGCTGAATCATGTAGCGGCTGTGCGTGTGCATGTGTCGATCCCTTTCATCGACAAGACGATGTCCCGTCGCATCGAGCCCGGGGCGCCTTCGCCATCGGTGCGGCTGCGCACGATACGGGCCCTCGCTGACGCCGGGCTTGAGGTCGGCGTCTCGGTGTCCCCGGTGATTCCCGGGCTCAACGATGAACAGATTGTCGACATCCTTGAGGCCGCGGCTGAGGCGGGCGCGACGTCGGCGTTTCGGATACTGCTGCGACTGCCCGCAGAGGTGTTGCCGGTGTTCACCGAGCGGCTGGCGGACGCATACCCGGACCGGGAGCAGAAGGTGTTCAACGCCCTTCGGGATACGAAGTCCGGCGCCCTCAATCGCAGCGCGTTCGGAGCTCGAATGAGTGGAGTCGGCGCCCGCTGGGACGCGATCGAGCGCCTCTTCGACCTGACCTGCACGAGACTGCACCTGAACCGCCGGCGAGACAGCGACATGACGATGCCCGAGACCGGCGGCACAACAACCTTCGTGCGACCGGGCTCTCAGCTTTCCCTGGGCCTGTAGACAGCGAGCTTGTTCAGGCTTGCGAACAGAGTGCCGAACAGGACCTGCGAATCAGTCCAGGTCGTAGCGTCCTTCGCTGAAGTCCGGCTCTACCGAGCGGGGCGCAGAATGCGCCACCGTGCGCGCGTACAGCAGGCAATCTTGAGGTTCAGAGCCCAGCGCCGGATAGTTTGCATAGTGGCTGAGCACGCCTTCCTGGTGAAAGCCGGCGCGTTCAAGCACCCGTCGCGAGGCTGCGTTGTCTGCGTGGCAGGTGGCCTGTACCCGGAAGATGCCCGGGGTCGCCAGGGCCCGCTCTGTGACCGCGCGCACGGCCTCGGTCATGATCCCGAAACCCCACCAGGGTTTCGCGAGGATGTAGCCGATTTCGACCCCGCCGAGGTTGCGGATCATCAGCCCGATCATTCCGACCGGATGGGGATCGTCGCCGATCCGAATGGTCCAGGCGCGGTGCCCTTCGGCGCGCTCCCAGTTGTCGCGCACAGCGCTGAGAAACTCATGCGTCTGGTCCACCACCGAGTGCGGCGGCCACAGCATCATTCGAGTCACCTCGGCGCTGCTCGCATAACGCTCAAAAATCGGCACCGCGTCTTCTTCGCGGGGAACGCGAAGCCGAAGGCGGTCGGTGTCTATCCGGGCAGGCGGAAACTCGCTCATTCGGGTAGCTCGCGGTGGATCTGGCATCGGTTCGTACGGAACCCTGGAGCAAGCCCTACCATGCTTTGTGTTTCCGCGAAAACCCGTCAGCATCGGGGTCCCGGGGGGCTCGACGGGCGGGAGCGCGCTGGGTAGGTGTGGCACTCCGCCCCGAGGACCGATACCGATGCAGTTCGACGCGCTGATCGAAGCCAGGATGCTGCGCCGTTACAAACGCTTTCTGGCGGATGTTGAGGTCGAGGGCGAGCTGCGCACGGTGCATTGCGCGAACCCCGGCAGCATGCGGGGGTTGATACACGAGGGCGCACGGTGCTGGATCTCGGACAGCCACAACCCGAAGCGCAAGCTGCGCTTCAGCCTGGAGCTCGTGGAGACCCCCGGCGCGACTGTTCTTGTGAACACGTCGCGGACAAACGCGATCGCCGAAGAGGCGCTGCGTGCGGGCATCGTAGATATCGGTGGGCGTATTGAGACGCTGCGCTCTGAAGTGAAGCGCGGGGACTCTCGGCTCGACTTTCTGGCGACCGTCGAAGGGCGCGCTTTGTGGATCGAGGTCAAGCAGGTGACCCTGGCGGATCCGCCCCTGGCGCGCTTCCCGGATTCGCAGACGAAGCGGGGATTGAAACACCTCGAAGAGCTGGAGTCGATTGTGCAACAGGGCGACGAGGAGGCGGCGCTGCTGCTTGTCGTCACTCGCGACGACTGTGATCGATTCGAGCCCGCGCGCGACATCGACCCGGCGTGGAGCGACGCTTTTACGCGGGTTTCTGCCGCCGGTGTGCGCATTCTGGTATACGCCTGCGCTGTAGATCCGGTTGGGAATCCGAGCGGTGTGCACATCACGCACGCCCTGCCGTGGAGAGCGTGAACTGTGACACCGAACGCATCCGAGACAGCCGGCGGCGCGCTCGCAACCGCCGAATCGCGCCGCATCGCCCTGCGAATCGCGGCCACGGCCCTATACGGGCTGTTGGTCGCCGCCTGCGGATCGCAGCAGCAGACCGGACCGCCTCCCGTGCCTGCCAACGCGGACAACGGGACCGTACTTGTCCCTGAGTCGGAGTATCTCGATGGCGTACGGCCACCGGATGACCTGGTGCTCGCTGCCGAAGCCGTAGAGGATGGATACTCGCCGCTCGCGCGACTTGTAGCCGGCACCTGGATGCTCACCCTGGTGCAGCGCCCCTGCGTGTTTGCAGCCGCCGAGCCCCACAACCGCTACGACGCGGAGTCCGCGGATGACTGTCGTCGGATTAACCGCGAGCGCTTCGACATGCGCACGCAGCAGGTGCTTCGGGTGCCGCCCGGCAGCTATCACATCACGGTCGTAAACCAGGGCGTACCGCGGGATGTAGGCTTCTGGTTGCGGCCGGAAGACGAGCCTGAAACCACCCTTGCTGCCGGTGGTGGAATCGGAGCAGACGCACCCGCTACCTTTGAGCTTGAGCTTGAACCGGGAAGGTATTTGTACTCCTGCCCGTTGAATCCGACGCCTGATTACCTGCTCCTCGTCGAGTAACCCTATGGCCGGCCGCCCGCAGGATACGATGTCGATGAAGATCGCGCGCCGCCAGAAGCTGGCGAAGCGAGCGCGTATCGTCCTGCTCGTAGTAGGGCTGAGCTTCGGCGCCTTCACCTTCGTCTCGATGATGATCTGGCCCCCGATCAACCATGTCAGCACCGGCCAGACCGCGCAGTATCCGGACATTCAGCCGCAGAGTTACCGCTTCTCGCAGGCCCGCGTGTACAACGCTGCCATCGAGGTTCTCGACGCCGAACGACGTTTCGCGGTCAGCGAGCGCCACGATGAAGCGCACATCGTAAACGGCACGGCGCGGACACGCTTCTTCACCGACGACATGGTGATCCGGGTGCAACCCAACGGCGACGGCGGCAGCATCGTCTTCGTCAGCTCACGAAGTCGTGTCGGCAAGTCGGATTTCGGGCAGAACGCGCGCAACATCCGCCAGTTCTTCGCCGCCCTCGACCGTAACCTCGGCGTTGACTAAGCGGCCGCGCACATGAGCACCCAAAGAACCCCATCCCAGCACCCGCGGCCCAACGCCGCCTCGCCGCGCCGGATTCGTGCGCATCAGGTCTCGCGCAGCGTCGCGACGTCCCTTTGTGTCGCGCTCGTTGTTATCGCGGTCGCGGCCTGCAAGAGCGAAGCCGAGTCACCGGCCGAACCGGAGGAGGTCACCCTCGCTTCGCAGCTGGTGGGGAGCTGGCGTGCCGACATGCAGGCCAGTCTGGAGCGTTCCGAGATCCCCGCTGACGACCTTGCACAGGCCCGTCGCTTCGCGGCCGTCATTGAGATGGAGATTCAGTTCAACGACGACGGCACCGTCGTGTCCCGCGCGAACGTCGCTGATGAAGGCGCCGAGGTGCGCTCGAACTGGGAGGCGACGCAGGTCTCGGCGACTGTGCTCCGAGTGACACGGTCAGGCGAAGATCGCGAAGCGGAGGATTTTGTGGTCTTATTCGAAGACGCGAATCGGATCGTGATGACGCGACAGTCCACGGGCGAAGAGCTGGTGCTGCTTCGGCGCCCTGCTGCTCCATAATCTCGTCGAGAGCGCGTTCGCGCGCCCGTGCACTCCCAAGTGCATTGCGCCGACCCTGATGTACCACTGACACCGAGCAATTTCTGCATGAGACCTGTCTCTGTCGCCATCGTCACCCTCGCACTCCTCGCCTGCACCGGCTGCAAGAAGGACGTCGACACCTCGCGCCTCATCGGTACCTGGGACATGGTGATCCCCAATCTGGTCGACGAGCTGCCGGAGCCGCCGAATGAAGAGCTGCGGGCCATCGTCCAGGAGATCGCTTCAGAGCATGCGTCATCGCTCGAGACGTCGATGCGCTTTGACACCGACGGAACGCTGACCGTCGTCTTCGGTGCGGAGCGACGGTCGGGTACGTGGCGACCGATCGAGGGCCGCGGCGACCGCCTGACGATCGAGTCCACCCTGCCGGATGAGTCCGGCGAGAACAGCTCTGCGACGGACCGCATTCGATTCGAAGACGACGATACACTGGTCATTACCAGCGAAGAGGGCAGCGCGATCACCTTTCATCGGGCTCGTGAGGGCAGCTGACATGACCGTGCGTCGGCATCTGTTTCTCGCCGTTGCGCTCGCCTCGATCGGGTGGAGCGCCTGTGCAGGCAGCGCAACGAACGCGCCGGGGAACATCTCGGGCAATGACGGTCGGCCGACGGCTGCGACCCACCACAGCCTCAGGGGGGTCGCCGGGATCGAAGAGCTGATGATCGGGCAATGGGAAGCGGACTTTCGCGCCGATGCCGGGGACCCGAGCCTGACGGATGAACAGCGGGCGGCGATGTCGGACATCGTCAACAACACGCAGTCCCTGTTCGAGTTTCACGCCGATCACCGCATCGAAGCCGAGCTGACCCTGTTTGGCGAAGTCGACTACCGCAATGGTACATGGGCTGTAGATGTCGACCACGGCACCACCGGCGTGATCAGCGTCCTCATGGACGGCAACGCCAGCTTCATCGACGTTGTCTTCATTGACAGCAACACCTTCGAGATTCTGGACGACGAGGGTGAGCCGACCCGATATCGGCGCCGCGCCGGTATCGTGTTTCTACCCAACCGCCCCCGATGGCGCGACGACGCGCCGGATCGAGGACGTGCGCTCAACGGCGATCAGGATTTCGGCGACGGCGAGCTCCTCGTGGGACGCTGGTCTGCTGAGGTGCTGAACCTGGCGGACGACCCCTCGCTGAGCCCCGTGGAACAGCGGGAGTTCCGCAGAGAGCTGGTCACCACCGGGTCCTACGTCGAGCTTCGCTTTGAGGCCGGCGGTGAGCTGCGCATGGTCGGATCCCTGCTCGGCGATGCCATCGACGACAGCGGTCGGTGGGCCTGGATCGAGCAGGATGACCGCACTGCGCGGGTGCGGATGCACATCGACGGTGAAGACCCGACGATCGAGGAGTTTGAGTTCCAGTCGCCCAACGCCTTCATTCTGGATGACGGCTACACACGCATGCGCTTCGTTCGCGTCGATTGATAGGAGCCACCCGATGTCCGACCTGATTCTCGCCATTGACCAGGGAACCACCGGCTCAACCGCCGCGCTGATCGACGCACAGCTGCGCGTCGTCGGAACGGTCAACCAGGAGTTCCCGCAGATCTACCCGAAGCCGGGTTGGGTGGAGCACGATCCCGAGGCGATCTGGGCCTCAGTCTCAGCCGTCGTGCGCAAGGTCATCGACACACACGACGTCGATGTGAGTCGCATCCGGGCTATCGGCATCACGAATCAGCGAGAGACCACGGTGTGTTGGAACCGCAACACCGGGCGACCGCTGCACAACGCCATCGTGTGGCAGTGTCGTCGCACCCGAGACATGTGCGCGGCCCTCAAGGAAAAGGGGCTGGAGCCGCTCTTCAAGGAGCGCACCGGCCTGGTCCTCGACCCGTACTTCTCCGGTACCAAGATGCGCTGGATCATGGACGCCGTGCCCGCCGCGCGCGAAGACGACGCCGCCTTCGGGACCATCGACAGTTACCTGGTGTGGCGCCTGACCGGCGGCGCAGAGCACGTGACGGATGTGTCGAACGCGTCGCGGACACTCCTCATGAATCTCGCCACCGGCGCCTGGGACGACGAGCTGATCGGCCACCTCGGCGTCAACCGTGGCGCTCTGCCGCGCATCGCGGGCAACGCCGAGGTGTACGGGCACACACGCGGCCTTGATTTTCTGCCCGACGGAATCCCGATCTCTGGCATGGCGGGCGACCAGCAGAGCGCGCTCTTTGGACAGGCCTGCTTTGAACCCGGCGAAGCGAAGTGCACCTACGGCACGGGCGCTTTTCTGCTGATGAACACCGGCAACGAGATCGTGCACTCCAGGCACGGCCTGCTTACCACCGCGGCCTGGAAGCTCGGCGACACGACGACCTACGCCCTTGAAGGCTCCGCGTTCATCGCCGGCGCGGTGGTGCAGTGGCTGCGAGACGAGCTCGGATTCTTTCGCTCTGCGGCAGAGATCGAATCGATGGCGAAGAGCGTACCCGACACCGGAGGCGTAGTGTTGGTGCCTGCCTTCGCGGGCCTCGGTGCGCCACACTGGAACCCTGACGCGCGCGGCGTCATCTACGGAATCACCCGCGGCACAAGCAAGGCGCACATCGCTCGCGCCGCGCTCGAAGGCATCGCCTTTCAATGCCGCGACATCCTGGACGCAATGCAGAGTGATCACGGCGCTCCGCTGGCAGTGGTGCGCGTCGACGGCGGCGCGGCGGCGAACGACACCCTGATGCAGTTTCAGTGCGATCTCCTCGACACCGAAATCAGCCGCCCGGAGAACATCGAGACCACCGCGTTGGGTGCCGCCATGCTGGCTGCGCTCGGTGCGGGCATCTTCAGTGACCTCGACGGGATTCGCGCTGCGTGGCGCGAGGAGCGGCGCTTCGTGAGCACGATGACGGACGAAGAGCGTGAGTCGCATATGGCGCGCTGGCGTACGGGGTTGGCGCGGGTGTAAACTCTCTGGGACCGGCGCCGGCATTCGGATCGCGAGCCCGGTCACGCTTCGCACAAGCGTCGTAATTGAAGGGCGCAAGAGGCGCGGCTATGTCGCGATCATGAAGCAACAAACTCTGATTGTCGTGCTGCTGCTCCTGCTCTGCGGCGGCTGTAAGATCTCCATCAATTCCAGCGGCTCCGACGAACAATCTTCGGGGGGCGACGAAGCCGGCGTTGGGGCGATGCCTTTTCAATGGAGCATCGCCTTCTTCACCGCCGAGGAGTGCGCTGCCGGCGAGCAGGATGCGTGTCCACCGCGAGGTGCCTTCATGCTGAACGCCAGACGAAGCATCGCTGAGGGTAGTGAGCCGGTTGCCGCGGAAGACGAGTGTCTGGCCGGTAATCAGCAGGCGTGTGTGGTCTATGCCGTACAGCTGCGGGACCGGCAGGATGGCGCTGCCGATCCGGCGCGGGCGCTCGAAGTCCTCACCGCTGCCTGCAACGCAGACGCGCCGGAGGCCTGCTGGTTCGCGGGATACATGCTTGCGGGCGGCAACGGCGCTGAGCCGGACCCGGCCGGCGCTGTTCCGCTCTTCGAGCGCGGCTGCGAGCAGGAGCAGATGCAGAGCTGCTTTCAGCTGGGCCACGCGCATGCGCACGGACGGGGAGTGGCGGCCAACCCTGAACATGGCACTTCGCTCATGCAGCGTGCCTGCGCGTCGGATCCACGCCTGGGCTGCGCCGTACTGGGTGCGATGTACGAGGGCGGGATGGTCGGCATCGCCGCCGATCCACCGCGCGCCGGTCGCCTGTACGAACGCGCCTGCGATGCCGGCGACGGAGCGGCCTGCTACCGCGCCGCTGTGATGCACCGCAGCGGTGAGGCGATTCCGCAGGACCTTGGACGCGCGCGGGCACTCTTTGCCCGAAGCTGCGATCGTGGCCACGCCGGCGGTTGCCGCTACCACTCGCTCTTCCTGGAGGGCGGCATCGCCGGACCCGCAGACCCGGTCGGCGCCTTCGCCGCCGCACAGCGCTCCTGCGAAGCCGGATACGCGCTCGGCTGCCGGCAACTGGCCGGCTGCTATTTTCGGGGCGTCGGCGTCGACGCGGACGCCGACGTGGCTGCGGTCTTCGGACAGCGGGCCTGCGACCTGGGCGATCAGGAGTCGTGCCTGCCCCCGCGGTGATCGCCGGCTTCGAGCCGATGCAGCCTCAGAATGAGGAGCCCGGCTTTGCGAGAAAGGCCTGCTCTTCAGGCGTTGATTCCCGTCCCAGCAGCGCGTTGCGGTGCGGGAAGCGCCCCCATTGCGCGATGATGTCGCGGTGCGCTTCTGCGTACCCGGTGAAGTCGTCGTAACGCGCTTTCAGCTCGGGATCGGTGATCGTCGCCGCCAGCTTTTGGCACAGCTTCACGCTCTGCTCCTGGTGGGAGAGTTCTTCGGAGTGCTCCAGCGGCAGGTACATGAACAGGCGTTGGACCGGATGCAGCTCGTCGTCGTGACCTCTCTCGATGCCCTCCAGCGCGAGGCGAAGCGCGCGATCGTCGGCCTGATACATATCGCCGCTGCCGCGAAAGATGTTCCGCGTGAACTGATCCAGCAGAAGAATCAACGCGATACGTCCCTGTGCGGTGCTCGCCCAGTCGTCGAGCTCACCGGCTGCGCCGCGGCGCACCAACCCGCCGAAGCGCTCCCGGATGCTACGGTCGGTGTCATCGCTCTTGCCAAACCACAGAGCACCGCGCGATGCGTCGTAGGCGCCCGATGCGTCGGTGTCGCCGAACCAGAATTCCAGGATGTCGCGCTGTGCCTGTTCCGCCATTGAATCGTCTCTGCAGGAGTGTGGAAGCCGTTGGGAGCAGTGAA
>JAUICO010000156.1 GCA_030427825.1 bacterium
TCTCCCTGGTCGTGGGGAGCCGGTTTCTGTTCCTCCGCGGAGACCGGCTGGAGACCTACGACGACGACGGCTTCGAGTGCCTCGAGGGGATCGACGCCGCCTGCGTCCCAGAAGTTCTGCACGACCATTTCGGCTACGACGTACGGTGGGTGCTTCGTGACGATGAAGAAGGCCCAGCCTGAGGAGAGAGGATGTCACGGACAGTTCTGGTAACCGGAGCGGCCGGCTTCATCGGGTTCCACACGGCTCTGCGACTCCTGCGCCGAGGCGATCACGTCATCGGGTTCGACAACCTCAACGACTACTACGACATCACCCTCAAGGAGGACCGCCTGCGGCAGCTGGAGGCACACTACGCGTTCACGGGCGTTCGGGCCGACCTGGTCGATGCCGAGGCGATCGCTGATGTCTTCCGCTCATTTGACGTCGCACTCGTCGTTCACCTCGCCGCTCAGGCGGGTGTCCGTGCCTCGGTCGAAGCCCCACGTGCGTACGTCGACAGCAACGTCGTCGGGTTCTTGAACGTCCTCAAGTGCTGCCGCCATCACGCGGTGCGGCACCTGGTGTACGCCTCCTCGAGCTCCGTGTACGGCGACAACATGGCCGTGCCGTTCTCGGTTCGTGACCGCGTCGACCATCCGATCAGCCTCTACGCCGCTACCAAACGGTCGAACGAGCTGATGGCGCACTCCTACAGCCACTTATTCGGCCTACCCACGACCGGCCTTCGCTTCTTCACGGTCTACGGTCCCTGGGGGCGGCCGGACATGGCCCTGGTCCTCTTCGCACAAGCGATCGTCGAGGGGCGGCCGATCGAGGTGTTCAACAACGGCGACATGGAGCGGGACTTCACGGTCGTTGATGACATCGTCGAGGGGGTCGTTCACGCGCTCGACAGGCCGCCGGGCCCAGATGGCGACTGGAACAGCGACGCCGCGGACACAGCGAGTAGCTCCGCCCCCTACCGTTTCTACAACATCAGGAACGACGCGCCCGAGCGTCTGCTGGACGTGATCGAGGCGCTCAAGTTTGCGCTGGGGCGGATAGCGCAGAAGACGCTCCTGCCCCAGCAGCTGGGCAATATGCGCGTGACCCACGCCGACGTGAACGACCTCCAGCACGACGTCGGATACCGCCCTACGACGAAGCTGCGCGACGGGGTCCGTGCCTTCGCGGACTGGTTCTGCGACTTGGTATATTGGGCACAAAGGATGCCCGCGTCAAGGAGGCATTTTGTGGCCTCCGGCTGTCCCACTCTCACCGGGCTAACCATCGGCTCTCTGGTGTGAACCGGCTTTTCGGCGTCTGGAGGCGTCTCTGAGGCCCAAGAGCACCCAGAGAGCACCGATCTGGGTCCGACGACGAGCAGAGGTACTCTGGCGCCGCCCGAGCAGAGAGCACCAGCATCGACCAGCGACCCGCCGCAAACCCGCACCACGACGGCAGATACGACAAGACCCCCGCCGGCGATGCCGACGAGGGTCCTGTTAAGAGAAAGGCCCAGGCTGACTAGCCTGGGCCTTATGAAGCTCCGGCGGTAGGATTCGAACCTACGACCTAGTGATTAACAGTCACCCGCTCTAACCAACTGAGCTACGCCGGAATGCGTTCCCCAAAAGGGGAGCGCGGATTTAGCGTTGCCGTGGTGGGGGGTCAAGTGAATCTGTGATCGCTGCGGGCGCCTTACTGTCGCGCCGATAATCAGGGCGTTGTTGCGGCCTCTCGGGGACAGACCACGGTCCGTGTCTCGACGTAGCGGACGCGGGAATCGCCGGTGCTGGGATCCTCGCTGGAGCGGGAGTCGACGTGCACTCCGCCCGGAACAACTCCATAGCGGTCCGGATTCGCCGCCTCGATGTTGCTCACATAATACACCCCTACCGCGTTGGCGCGGGCGCCGGAGAGGGCCACTGCTTCAGGCTCCATATCGTCGGCCCAGCCCACGAGCTGAACACAGACCTCTGGGCAGGACGCAAGGCGATCCAGGTTGTCGTCGAGGCTGCTCTGCGCTGAAGCGCTGAGGCGGTCGCTCCCATAGGAGAAGTAGATACGCGCGAAGTCACGGGCGCCGCCGCATGCCGCCGGGTCGGCAACAAAGGTCGCAACGGCGGTCTGCTCCGGCTGCTGCGCAGGATCCGTCGCGGTCGGTGTTCCCGTGACAGTGGGGTCGCTCGGAAGCTCGGCGCCGGGCGTATTCTTCGAACAGGCCGAAGCGGCGAGGGCAAAGGGCAGGGCGATCGCGATGATTCGAAGGGCTCTCATGTCATTCCCGCTGCAAGAGGTTCTGAAGCCCCCACATCGTATCGCTGTGCCGTCGATCGTGCCACGGAAGTCTGCCGAAACCACCGCCGAGCACGCCATTGTCCGGCGCGCCTCGCAGCAGTAGGGCAGGAGCCATGAACATACGCAGAGAACAGACGGCGTCACGGACCCGGGCGCTGGTGATGGTGGTGGCGCTGGCTCTCGCACTCGGCGCCTGTCGTCGTCAGAGCGTGCGCGCCGACCGGTCGTCCCAGCCGCAGACGGCCGAAGAGACACCAGCGTACTCCCTCGACGCGCTGCGAGCTCTCTGCCTCGAGGAGCGGGAGCTGGACGCCTGCCTCGAAGCTGCGCGCCGCTACGAAGAGGGCGATGGCGTCGAAGCCAGCAACGGCGAAGCGCTGAACTTCTTCGCCGACGCCTGCAACCTCGAAGACCGCACCGCCTGCCTGCGCGTCCTCGAGCTTCGCGATCGAATCCACGCCGAGCACGATCACTAGGGCGCAGCGCGCGCTACGGCGACGAGGCGCGCGAACTCAGGGCGCGCGCAGGTCGGTGATCACAAGGCGGTAGGGGATGGTCTCGCCGCGGGTGTAGCTGCCGACACTGACCCGGTAGGTTCCTTCCGGGAATTCGCCCTCTACCTGCGGGTCGCGGCCGCCGGCGTCGTCGGCACAGCGTACCCCGTCGGGGCCCTGAATCAGCAGGGTCGTGTCGCCGGGGGCTTCGATCTTCCAGCGCATGGCGTGGAAGTTCTGCTCTAGACGAATCACGTGGTTCGCCTCCGACGGGATCCATCCGCGACAGGGGCCGTAGCTGGTGACGCCGAAGCGGGTTGCGCGCAGCTCGCCACCTGCGCTGCCCGTGATGATCGCCGGCGACGGGGTGAAACCGCGGTCGAAGGAGTGCGTCGTCGGCGAAGCCAGCGCAGCACCCACCGCGATGATCGTCGCCGCCGGGACCAGACCCGCCACTACCATGACAAGACGAAGCGCGATCGTCCGCCATGGGACGCTTCGCAGCACGCTCAGCGCGCGCGCGATATGGGTATGTAGTGCGGTGTGCATCGCGTGCCCTGCGGGCATTCTTCCTGTGGGGCGCCCCGTGCAGCGCCGGGGCATCAGTCATGACGAAGTATGTGTACTATTCATTCACGGGACAACCGAGCACCCTGTCGTAACATCGCGCGGTCGCGTTGTGGCGAATTGCCGGATCGGGCGCTTTCGTCCGCCATTTTCATTGTAATCTCGATCCGCCGTGCCAAAGTACGCAGTTCGGCACCGACGACACCCATATGAACGCTTTTCACATCGCGCACATTCCGATCGACCCGCCGGTGGCTCTGGCGCCGATGGAAGGCGTCACCGACCGCGCGTTTCGCTCGCTGATCCGCTCCTTCGGCGGGTGCGGGCTTACCGTTACGGAGTTCGTCAGCTCAGAGGGCCTTACGCGCGACGTGAAAGCCGCCTGGCGCATGGCCGAGCTCGATGCGGGAGAGCGTCCGGTCTCGATCCAGATCTATGGTCGCGATCCCGAACGAATGGCGCAGGCCGCCCGCCACTGCGAAGGGCTCGGCGCAGACATCGTCGACATCAACCTCGGTTGCCCTTCGAAGCGCGTCACCTCAGGGTGCAGCGGCTCAGCCCTGATGAAAGAACCCGCCCTGGCGCGGGAAATCTTCGACGCCGTGCACAGCGCAATCGCGGTTCCGATGACCGTGAAGATGCGGCTTGGCTGGGACGACAGCTCGTTGAACGCTCCCGAGATTGCCGCCTCAGCCGAGGCGGCCGGCGCAGCGATGGTGGCGGTCCACGGCCGCACCCGCATGCAGAGCTACAAGGGGAAATCCCGGTGGGATGAAATCCGTAGCGTCAAGGAAGCGGTCGCGATTCCACTCGTAGTGAACGGAGACATCGTGGACGGCGCCTCTGCGCGCGCCGCGCTCGCAGCCTCCGGAGGCGACGGCGTCATGGTCGGCCGCGGCGTCATGGCGGACCCGTGGGCCATCGCGCGCATCGCCGCCGAGCTTCGCGGAACTCCCTTCGAGGAACCCGGCATCGACGACCGCCACGCGGCCCTGCACGGGTATCTGGATCGCTACGGAGCCGAAGACTGGGAGAACCGTCGCACGACGGCGCGCGTCAAAGCGGTGTGCGGCTACTTCAGCAAGGGTCTGCACCTCGCCAGTCGCCTGCGCGCTTCGGTGCAACGGGCACGAAGCGAGGCCGAGGTGCGTGAGATTCTGGACCTGTACTTTGCGCAGGTCCGGGAGCGTGACGCGAGCAGGCCCGCAGTCGTACCCGGCTAGTCGTCAGGTGATCTTCTGCGTCGTCTTGAAGTGCAGCTTCGCAAGATCCCGGAGGATGCCCGGTCCGTGGTCCCGTACTACGCGCCGGCCGGCCGCGAGCACCGGAGCGCCCGCCCCGAGATGCAGCTTCACGCCGAAGTCTTTCTCCAGGTAGCGCATCGAGCGAACGAAGGCGTCGCGGGCCAGGATTGATGCGCAGGCGACCGCAGCGTCATCTTCGGCGCGGGTGCGCTGCACGAAGCGCTTTGTGGCGCCACGCTCTTTCAGCGAGCGCTTCACAATGTCGTTCTTCGCGAACTGATCGCTCAGGATCAGCTCCGCGTCATCCGCTTCGAGCACTCCCTCGGCGGCTGCCGCGTGGCACCAGGCGAGGAGTTTGTTGAGGTTCTTCATGCGAGCGTAGAGTTCGTTGTACTTTGCAGGCTTCAGCACGATCACATGGTTCGGGAGCGCCTCTTTCAAAGTCGGCGCCAGCTTGCGGATAAAGCCGTCGCTGAGCCCCTTGGAGTCGCCGATGCCCAGCTCAGCCAGCCACTCCAGGTCGCTGTGCTGTACGCGAACCGCTGCGGTTACCAGGGCGCCGAAGTAGTCGCCTTTCCCCGCCTCATCGATACCAATCCAACTCTGCGGCCGCGGCGTCGGAAGCTTCTCGTACGCTCGTTGCAGGGCCGCCGCGCGGCCGCCGCCGACTTCCAGCTCCGCCGCCGAGACTCTGCCAGTCTTCTTCTTCCTGCTCTTCGGCAGCGGGCTCCCGGTAGACCATGCCCCGGCTTTGGTGCCCTGAAAGACGACCTTGCCGCTACGATACGCCGAGATCGTCGCGCCATCGCTGCGTGCCTGGAAGTGGGCGTGGGCGAGGTCTCTAAACTCGAATCCTGCAGCGGAGAGGCGCGTCCGAAGGGCTTCGATCTCAAGGGGGCCGAGTTTTTCTGTAGTCGTCTGCTGCGTCATGGCTCTGCACATGGTCGCGTGACTCGAAGCGGTCAACCAACTGAGGGGCTGACGGACTTGCCAACCATAGAGGAACGCGCGAAGCGCGTTCCGTGGGTGTCCAGAGGGCGTATGCCCTTTGGCAGAGCGCGAGACGGAGTCTCGCATCCCAACGAATCGCAAGGGGCAGACGTGTTTCGCAGAGTATTGGTAGCGAATCGAGGCGAGATAGCGGCGCGGATTATTCGCGCGTGCCATGCTGTGGGCGCGCAGGCGGTTGCCGTGTACAGCGACGCGGACCGTGATTCGCCGCACCTTGAAGAGGCGGACGACACGGTGTGCATCGGGCCCGGGCCGGCGGCGGACAGTTATCTGAATCAGGACGCGCTGCTTGAGGCGGCGAACATCAAGGACTGCCAGGCGCTGCATCCGGGATTCGGTTTCCTGTCAGAGAACGCTCGCTTTGTTCGTCGATGTGCGCAGCACGGGATTGCCTTCGTAGGGCCGTCGGCGGCTTCGATCGCGGCGATGGGCGACAAATCCTCGGCGCGTGAGACCATGCGCGACGTGGGTATTCCCGTAATGCCGGGGTCGGACGACATTGTCGCCGATGTGGAGACGGCGCACCGCCTCGCAGAAGAGATCGGCTATCCGGTGCTGCTGAAGGCGACAGCCGGTGGTGGCGGCCGCGGGATGCGCCGAGTGGATGCCCCTGAGGGGGTTGAGAAGGCGTTCAATGACGCGCGGCGCGAAGCGGAGAAGGCATTTGGTAATGGCGACCTGTACATGGAGAAGTACATCGTCGGTGGGCGCCACATCGAGTTTCAGATTCTGGCAGACCGCTACGGACGGGTCATTCACCTGGGCGAGCGAGAGTGCTCGATTCAGCGCAATCACCAGAAGCTGCTCGAGGAGGCCCCGGCCTCTCGATTCGACGCGGATCTTCGGCACTCACTCGGCGAGAAGATTCGCCACGCGGTCGCGGCGATCGGATACGAGAATGCAGGCACGATGGAGTTCCTGATGGATGCATCGGGGGCCATCTACTTCATGGAGATGAACACCCGCATTCAGGTGGAACATCCGGTCACCGAAGTGGTCACCGGTGTGGATCTGGTCGCCTGGCAGCTGCGTATCGCCGCGGGCGAGCGTCTGAGCCTGCGGCAGGAAGACATCACCTGGACCGGGCATGCGATTGAGTGTCGCATCAACGCCGAGGACCCGGCGCAGGATTTCAGGCCGGCGCCGGGCACCATCTCGGTGTTTGATACGCCGGCGACAGACGCGCTACGAGTGGAGACGCATCTGCGGGAAGGGTACCGGATTCCGGCCTTCTATGACTCGATGATCGCGAAACTCATTGTGCATGGTAGCACCAGGGCGGACGCGATCGAGAAGTTGCAGTCGGTGTTGTCGCAGACCCGCATCGAAGGGGTGCCGACGACGTTGGGTCTGCACAGCGCGATCGCGAATGCACCGGCCTTCGTGGAAGGGAACTACGACTGCCAGTTTATCCCGCAACATCCCCAGCTTCTTAAGGGAGGTGCCTGAGCGTGGCGAAAGTCATCTTACGACCGATTGGCGGGGAGCACACAGCTGCACCGAATCCCCTGGCCGCTGAGCTCGCGCAGACGCTCGATACGCGTCGCGCCGAAGTGCGCGCGGGGTGG
>JAUICO010000017.1 GCA_030427825.1 bacterium
ACCAGGGTGCGTGAGGGCGGCGGCGAAGCTGGAGAGACCGAAGAGCAGGACTTCACGCTCAGCATCGACCGGGATCACCGCATCAGCATGCGACGTCCCGATAACTCCGGTCAGACCTACGTCTTCCTGTCATCTGGAGACCACTTCTACACCTCCTCGAACCTTGTCTACGACGTGTTTCCGGTCCCTTCCCGCGACCGCTTCATTGTGCAGGCAGAGAGCGACTACGTGCTCGTCGGCGCCGAGGGTCTGCCCGCGTGCTACATCATCAGCAGCGTTGGCATCGTCGGCGAGGGCACGCGCTGCGAGTTCACGCAGGACGAGGGTCGCGACGTGTTCATGGTCGAATACACACTTCCCGGCGAGTACGGGTTCCGCGATCGTCCGGCAGAGCGCAGTCGCCGCTTCCTTGCGCTGGACGGCTACGTTGTAGACGACCGTGCTCTGGAATGGTCTCGGCAGTAACACCCGAGATCGGTGTCCTGCGTCCAGCCCTTTTCCGCGCATCCCCTTGAGGATCCGATGAAGAAACTACTCGCCCGCACTTTTCTGAAGCTGATGCGATGGAAGGTTGCTTCGTGGCCGGAGCCGGGGATCAAGAAGGGCGTCATCATCGGCGCGCCACACACCTCAAACTGGGACTTCCCACTGCTCCTGGCCCACGCCACCATCTTTGATTATCAGATCAAGTGGATGGGCAAGGACGCCCTGTTCACCGGCATCAAAGGACCGGTGATGCGAGCCCTGGGTGGGGTCGCTGTCGACCGCTCGAAGACGAACAATTTCACCGAGCAGCTGGCGAAGAAGTTCGCTGAGTCGGAGTCGCTGATACTCGTTGTTCCCGCGTCCGGAACACGGTCGTATCGCGACTACTGGAAGTCGGGATTCTACTACATCGCGCGCGAAGCCGGCGTGCCCATCATCCTCTCCTACCTGGACTACGGAAAGCGGGAGGGCGGCATCGTGGACGTTCTCGACTCGTCGTTGGAGATCCCGGAAATCATGGATCGAATCCGTGAATTCTACGAGCCCATGCAGGGCAAGTTTCCGAAGAACAAGAGCCGGATTCGCCTGCGCATTGAGGACGAGCTCGAGGCCGAGGCGGCCGCTGCCGCCGGCACAGAGTCAGGGGCAGATTCGGGGGCCTGAGATCTGCGTCCGCGAGCATGATCTCGCGCGCAACGCGCTCAGTGATAAAACGCGCTCACAACGCCCGATACCGCCTCCGGGTCGTCCCAGTGGCAGGCGTGGCCCATGTCATCGAAGTCGTAGAGCTCGGCCTGCGGCATCAATGCGGTAGCGGTGGCCGCATTTGAGAAGGGACAGATCGCGTCCCGGTGCCCCCAGATCATCATCGTGCGGTGTCCGGAGTTGCCGACCGCCGTGTACGCCTCGCGCATGTCGTATAGGGGGAAGTCCTCGAAGGTGCGCAGCAGCGAGCGCATGTATCCGCGGTACGCGCAGGGCTTGATGAAGTCTCGCATGTACTCTTCGCGGCGCTCCGGGTGCGCGAGATTGGTTTTTGCTACGTTTCGAATCACCAGGGGGCCCAGCAGGGGCGCGATGCGCTCGCCGAGGCCGGGGAGACGAAAGAGTTGGGCTGCAGCGGGCGCCTTCACAGGCAGTCCCGCCGGCGCCATCACGCCGACGCGCCGCGCGCGATCGGGGAACTGTGCTGCGAAGCCGATCGAGATGGCACCACCCATGGACCAGCCCAGCAGGTCGACCGGACCGTCGACATTGCAGGCGACCAGCAGCTCGCGAAGCTGCCGTGTGAAGAGCTCCAGGTTGTAGCTGCAGTCCGGCCGGTCGGAGTACCCGCGTCCATAGACGTCATACATGATGACCCGGCGTCCGCCCGCAGTCAGGGCAGCCATGATCGGCTCCCACACGAAACTCCAGGACGCGAATCCGTGCACAAGTACGACAGGTATGCCGGAACCCGCATTGTCTACGTAACGGGTCCAACCGTCGCTCAGACGTACATAACTGCCCGGCACCGTAGCGCGCGCGCTTGCGTCCAGCTCCAAACTCTCTCGGGGGATCTGCATCGGAGGGTCTCCGGTTCAGCGGCGTGGCAGTGGGATCAGAGCAGACACGCGGCGAGCATGCTCAGCGTAGCCCGGTCGGCGCTCGATGCTGCGGGTGTCGAGTAGCGGCACCGAGATGAATACGAACATCAGCGAAATCGCGAGCGCGCCGGACGCCGTCCACCAGAACGCCGTGTCAACGGCGATGGCGAACAGGGCGAGGCCCCACCAGAAGAGCATCTGTCCGAAGTAGTTGGGGTGCCGTGACCATCGCCAAAGCCCGGTCTGCATGATTTCGCCGGGTTCGCGGGTCTTCAGGAAGCGGTGCAGCTGAACGTCGGCGAGCGCTTCGATCGAGATCGCCGAGAGGGTGACCGCCGCGGCGACCACGTCCAGCCACCAGAACTCGCGTCCGCCCTGCATCGTCGCGACCCACACCGGGAGCATCGCGATGAACACGATGACCGTCGGGAAGAAGTGCAGACCGAAGAAGTCGACGAGCGGATACAGGCGCCCGGTCTTCACGCGAAAGTCGGTGTAACGCCAGTCTTCGTAGGCCATTCCGGTGAAATGCTGTGTCCAGTTCAGGGTCAGGCGCAGTCCCCAGATGCAAACCAACGCCACAACCAGCCAGGCACGCGTCGGGTCGCCGTCGGCGCTCGCGTGGCCGGCCCAGAACACCGCCAGCGGCACCGGCGCGACGCTCCAATAGGCGTCATACATGCTGGTGTTCCGAACGGCACAGCTGAAGGCAAAGATGACAACCGTCGCCAGCGCATCTGCCCCCGCGCCTTCCCAGAGGGGGTCTGCGACTACGTCGGCTCGCACAAATACCGAGGCAGCAGCAAGTGCGGCCAGATAGGCCACGCATACGAAGCAGACGGCCGCAGCGTAGCTGAGCTCAGTCAGGCGTGGTTTGGGCGGCTGTGCAGTCAATAGAATCGAAAACCGGCGCTGAATCCGAGCCAGCCATCCGTATACAGGTTCGTCGAGCCGATCGACACCACCTCGCCCGTGGTGTCCACAGCCTGCCCGTGCCTCGGCCCGATCGGAACCACGCTCTGCTCGCTCAGTGTGAGGGCACGCAGGGAGGGTCCCGCGAAGACCGCGACGTGCTCGGTGACCTCCCAGGCCATGGATACACCGAAGGTGGTCAGGAGCCCCACTTCGGGGCGGGGGCGATCATAGAGCAGCGCGTCCAGCGTCAGGGCGACCTCAACGTGGGCCGGGATTCGCATGCCGATATGAAACGCGAAGCCACCACCGAGGGCGATGGCTCGCGGGGAGCTCGCACCGCGCCACAGGTGAACGCCGCCCCGTAGAATGCTCCGGTAGATGTCGCTTCCCGACTTGTAGGCGAGCATCATCATGCCGGCTTCGTCCGCAGAGATTTCCACCTCGCGCCGGCCACGCCTGACGATGTTGATCACCCCGATCGAAGCGGTGGATGTGGACGACACGTTGATCAGCCCGATCTGCGCGCCGCGTACGTCGTGGCCAATATTGACGAGGCCAAGCTGCATCCCCGAGAGCAAACTACGGTTTACGTTGGCGGCGGCGATCTGAGCCCCGGTGTGAACGCCGCGGGAATAGTTCGACAGCGCTGACAGCTGTAGACCGAAGATGGAGCCCAGCGCGGTCGTGTTCAGCGCAGAGAGCTGCATGCCGGCCGAAGCGCCTCGTGTCTGCGCGGTGACGCCACCGAACTGGAAGCCCCGGAGGTCTCCGTGATTGATCGCGACTCCGGGGGTGAACTCGGCGCCGTTGATGCCGCCGCTCAGGGTGCCGAGCAGGCCGAGGGACACGCGTCGGCCGAGCTCGGCCCGTGATGATGAGGTCCCGATGCCGGGTACGATATCGCCGCCGAACCCGATGTACTCCACCGCAGCGGCCGCTTCTTCGACCGGGGGAGCGTTGCGCGTTCGCTCGGCTGCGAGCTCCCGCGCGATGTTGGTAGCCGCGGCGCGCACACCGGACGCAAAGCGACGAGCGGGCAAGACAACCTCGCCCTGTATCGAGAGCTCGTGAGCGATCGCGAACGTGCTGGAACGCACGATGTTCAGGGCGACGACCTCGCCGTAGATGGACGCGCCGTACGCGATCATCTCGGGGTCGTGAATCGTCTCCTGAAGCGCGGCGGCTTCGAGGATCCATGCGATTCGCGCTGCTGCGGCCTCGCGCGCCTCCCAGCCCGCATGCGCCCCCAGCTCCAACGCGACGTAGAGATCAGGGCCTGCAACAGTCACGACGCATGCGCCTGCAGCGTTGGGTGACCAGAGGAGCTCAAAGGTGCGAGGGCCTGCCTCGGCGTCTCCGATCTCGAGGTTCGGGAGCCGCGCGCGAAGCGCATCGACGAAGCCGGTCCCAGCGATGCCTGTTTCGCCCCTCTGGGACTGACATTGCGCCGTCTCCACCCAGCGCGCAGACCACTCCTGCGCGTCCGCGGTCTGCAGGGTCGGCAGCAGCACCAGAGCTATCAGGACAAGCCGGAGTTTCATGTTCATCGAGGGTTCAGTCGCCAGGTGTCCTCATAATTGTGCAGGGTGATCGCTGTCACCTGCTCTCTGGCTTGTGCCGCGCAGGCTCCCGGTTCATGTTCGCACGATGGACACGGACATCGACACAGCGTTTCGGCAGATCGACGACGACTTCTACGTCTCCCAGCTCACCGAGATTCGTGGGATGCGCTTCAAGTTGGCGGAGTGCGGTGGGGAATCCGCGTCGCCTCTGACGGTTGGCGACGCGATGCGACGCATCGACCTCACCGGGGCTACGGAGTTTGTTGTCAGCGCTCGCCTCAGAGACCGCCGGTATTTCGTTTGGCGGGTCGGCGACGGCGTCGTGAGTCGGCTGATGTGTGTATGGGCCACCACGTCCGGCGACCTCTTCACCGGCGTAGAAGAGGCCGGGAACGGGCTCGCTCCCGACCAGTTCATCGTTGGTGAATACTTCGACCTGTTTCGCATGCGATGGTGGCGCAGCTACGAGGTCGTGGAGCGCCAGAAGAATCAGCCCCTGATTCGTCCCACCTGAAGCCACACACTGTCTGGAAGAGCGCCGGCAGCTTCGTAGCGTGCCAATCTCATTCGCCGACCGAGAGGACCGCGCGGCTGTCTACTTCGATGGTGCCGTCGAGAATCGGCAGCGTGGTTGCGTCCGCTTTGATGACGTTCCGCAGGAACGCGAGCGCATACGCGTTGATGATGTCGAATGCGTCATCCGAGGGAATGTCGTCGTCGTTGCACCCGAGGTCGCCACCCATGCCCAGATCACACACATGGGTGAACACGTTGTGCCCGGCGTTGAGGATATTGATGCGGTAGTTGCCGGGTCCGTTTACGGCTGCCCAGCCCGGATCCCCGTCTGTCGGGTTGTTGTCTTCGTCTGCGCTCATCACAAAGGCAGGTACGCTCACGTTGGCCAGTCCTGCGTCGCCAAAGCGGCTGTAGCCGTTGCCTGCCATGGGGATGATCGCCAGCACGCGCTCGTCGAGCCAGCCGGCGTTGTACACGGCGGCTCGTTCTTCGGTGAGCCCGTCGCAGTCGAACCCGGTCACGGTGCCTTCTTCGCACGCCTCGAGCAACGCGGTGCCGTCTGTGGTCGCGCCGCCGACGGCCATCGCTGTGTAGCCACCAAAGCTGTGTCCGGCGACAGCGGTTTCTACGCCGAGCATTCCGTCGAGAGGGTGGTCGTCGGGCAGGTCCTGCATGAAGTCGATCGTCGCGGTGATGTCGTGTGGACGAAGCATGGGGGTCGTCGTGTCGATCGTGGTGCCGTCGGCGAAGGTGTCGCCGGTGTGATCCGGTGATGCGACAACCCACCCATGGGACGCCAGGTGCTCGGCGAGATAGCCGCTGACCTCTGCATATGCCTGGCGGCCATGCGAGAATACGAGCAGTGGAACGTCCGTGACGTTCGCCGGCGGCGCGTTCCGGTACACCCTGCTGTGAGGCGGGAAGATGTCGAAGTAGTTGGGTTGTGAGCCGCGGGCTTCTGCCGCCGGGTACCAGATCACGAGTCGCATCCTGCGATCGCCTTCGATCGTCGGCGCGGCGTATGCGACGGCGTCCCGACGGTATCCCACTGGGAAGGGGCCCGGAGCTGTCAGGGACTCGAGGAGCGTAGGGGGCGTGGTGTCGAGCTCGACGTCGTCCCCCGTTTCGCCGTCGCTGTCCACGTCGGCTGTATCGTCGCCGCCGTCGGTGAGCGTGTCCGCAGCGTCGTTGCCGGAGTCCAGCTCGACGTCTGCGGCGTCGTCGTCGCTATCGCATGCCACGATGAATGTGGCGCAGACGATAGCTGCTACGAGTGACATTCGACCTGAGTTGAGGTGCTTCATTGTTCGCTTCCTGTTGCGGTTGCAGGGAAATCCAGAAGATATCAGAGACACCGGGGCGGGCCGACCTTGTCAGCCGCAGCTATGCAGCCCCCTGGAATCCCGAGTGCGGGCGTGCTTTACAATGATCGACCCGAATGTGCGAGGCAACACAATGAGCGAACTCTGGCCGGTACCTGAACGCGTCACCAATGGCGCTGTGACACCTATCAATTCTCTTGCTGCGTGGCGCGAACACTGGCTGCGGGCAGCCAACGATCCGAACGGCTTCTGGCTCGACGTGGCCCGCGACCTGATCGTGTGGCAGCAGGAGCCCCAACAGGGTCTCGTCGGCGACTATACAACGGTCCAGGACCAGCCCTTCGCCTGGTTCGCGGACGGCCGCCTGAACATCACGGAGAGCTGCATTGACCGCCACCTGGCGGAGCGACCCGATGACATCGCGATTCTGTGGGAGGGCGATGAGCCCACCGATACCCGTGCCATCTCGTTCCGCGAGCTGCACCGCGACGTGTGTAAGCTCGCCAATGCGCTGACTCACCACGGGATTCAGAAGGGCGATCGCGTTATCATCTACATGGGCATGGTCGCCGAAGCTGCGATCGCGATGCTGGCCTGCGCGCGCGTCGGTGCTGTTCATTCGGTCGTGTTTGGTGGTTTCTCGTCCGAGGCACTTCGGGACCGCGTCCGTGACTGTAACGCGGAGCTGGTAATCACCCAGGACGAGGGGCTGCGCGGCGGCCGAAGGATTCCGCTCAAAGAGACGGTTGATCGCGCGTTGCTCGGTGAAGCCGGTGTGCGTCGCGTCATCATGTACGAGCGCACCGGGGCCGAGGTCGGGATGGTCGAAGGCCGAGATATCAGCTGGGCCGATGCCGTCGACGGGATGGCGGAGCAGTGCACGCCGGTTGTGTGTGATGCGGAAGACCCGCTGTATATCCTCTACACCTCAGGCTCCACCGGAAAGCCGAAGGGCCTGGTCCATACCTGCGGCGGTTACATTACGTACACGGCGTACACACACCGGACCGTGTTCGACCTGCGTCCCGGCGACATCTACGCCTGCGTTGCCGACGTGGGCTGGGTCACAGGCCACAGTTATATTGTGTACGGTCCCCTCGCGAACGGCGCGACGACCTTCATGTTTGAGTCGACGCCTGTGTATCCCGACGCCGGCCGCTACTGGGACATGGTCGAGCGACACAAGATCAACATCTTTTATACGGCGCCGACCGCGATTCGTACCCTGGCGGCCGAGTCGGATGAGCTGGTGACACGCTACGACCGCTCGTCGCTTCGGGTTCTCGGGACTGTGGGAGAGCCGATCAATCCTGAGGCCTGGGTCTGGTATCGCGAAGTCGTCGGCGAAGAGCGATGCACCATCGTGGACACCTGGTGGCAGACAGAGACCGGCGGGATCTGCATCTCACCGATCGCGCCGGCGACACCGACGAAGCCCGGCAGCGCTACCTTGCCGATGCCCGGTATCATGCCCCTGCTTGTCGACTCGGACGGCCATGAGCAGCACGGCCCGACCAGCGGACACCTCTGCATCGCGCACCCGTGGCCGGGCCAGGCCCGTACCGTATGGGGCGACCACGCGCGCTACGTGGCGACATACTTCTCGACCTATCCCGGCCGGTATTTCACCGGCGACGGATGCCGCCGTGATGCCGACGGGTACTACTGGATTACGGGTCGCGTCGACGACGTGATCAACGTCAGCGGCCACCGCATGGGTACTGCGGAGTTCGAGTCGGCCATCCTTGTGCTGGACGAAGTCGCCGAATGCGCGGTGGTGGGCTTCCCGCACCCCGTTAAGGGGCAGGGCGTGTATGCGTTCGTCGTGATGCAGCCGGGCGCACAGCCCGGAGAAGCGCTCGAAAAACGGATGCAGGATGCGCTGCGTCAGCAGATCGGAGCGCACGCACGTGCGGATAGATACCAGTTCATCCCGGGCCTGCCGAAGACGCGCTCCGGCAAGGTGATGCGGCGCATCATGCGCAAGGTGGTAGAGGGACGCTCGGACGAGCTGGGGGACGTTTCCACCCTCGCCGATCCGACGGTCGTCGACGCGATCGTGGCAGGCTTTCGGGGCATCTGAGGGCGGCAGCGCCGCGCGTCGTGAGACGCCGTGCATTTTGTCACCGGTCCAACTAGAACGTGTTGCAGTTTGGCTGAACACCGAGGAGGGGACCGTGTCAGAACCGCATCTGCTGATTGAAACCGTCGACCACGTCTGCACGCTGACGCTCAACGACCCGAGCACGAAGAACGCCTTCAGCAAAGAGATGATGGTTCGAGTCGGGGACGCCTGGGACATGGTCGAGGCGGACCCGGACATTCGGGTAGTGATACTGACCGGGTCGCAGGGGAACTTCTCGACCGGGGCGAACCTGAAAGAACAGGTGGCGCGTCACGACACAGAGTGGCAGCGCAGACTCGACGAAGACCAGGACCTGTGGCAGCGCGCATTTCTCCGGTCGAAGAAGCTCATGAAGCCGCTGATCGCTGCGGTAGAAGGCTGGGCCATCGCAGGTGGCACGGAGATTCTGCAGGCGACGCACATTCGGGTGGCGGGCGAGAGCGCAATTTTCGGCGTCCGTGAGGCAAAGCTCGGCCTCTTTCCTCTGGGGGGCTCGACGGTGCGGCTTGCGCGTCAGATCCCCTACACGAAGGCGCTGGAGCTTCTCCTGATGGCGCGGGATGTAAGCGCACAGGAGGCCCTGGAGATCGGACTGATCGGCCATGTCGTCCCTGACGGCCAGGCGCTCGCCAAAGCCAGAGAGATCGCGCAGGTCATCGCGGCAAACGGGCCTCTGGCGGTGCAGGCTGTTCTGAAGTCTGTGATCGAGAACCTCGAGCTGAACGAAGAGGAGGCTCTGGCCAACGAGATGAAGATTGGCTGGCCGCGCATCACGAGCCCCGAGGCCAACGAGGGACGGCTCGCTTTCAAAGAGAAGCGCGCGCCCAACTTTACCGGAATCGAGTAAGCTCTACGCCGCGCTGCCATCGCGAGAGCTTTGGCAGTAGAATCTCCCGGAGACGAAGTCAGGGCCGGACGCGGTGACGCGTGAGTGCTCGATCTTCGGTCTCTCGGGAAGCGCCGTGTTGGGCTGGGAGTCTGCGGGGAGACGAACGGCGACGGTGCGCGAGGCTGGGTCTCGCATCTCGGGTTCACGTTCAACCCCGAGGGAATGCGCATGAACGAGTCTATCCCAGCCGGCCGCCGCGCGTGGATTGTCGACGCCATACGAACTCCCATCGGGCGATACGGCCGTTCCCTCTCGGGGGTGCGCCCCGATGACCTGGCGGCACATGTGCTGCGCGCGCTGCAATCGCGGCAGCCAAGTGCGGTTGAACGCTGCGATCAGGTGGTGTTCGGCGCGACGAATCAGGCAGGCGAGGACAACCGAAATGTGGCGCGTATGGCGTCGCTGCTCGCGGACTTTCCCTACGAGGTTCCGGCAGTGACAGTGAATCGGCTGTGTGGTTCCGGGCTTGAGGCCGTTAGCGACGCGGTGATGCGGGTCTGGACCGGAGACGCTGACTGCGTGATCGCCGGCGGAGTTGAGAGCATGAGTCGCGCGCCGTTCGCGTTTCGTAAGTACGAGAGAGGATTCGATCGCCGGCCTCCAGAGGTCTTCGATACGACGATCGGCTGGCGCTTTCCGAATCCGTTGATGGCGAGACGGTTCTCCCTGGATCCGATGGGGATCACTGCCGAGAACGTGGCCGATAAGTGGAAAATCGGAAGGCAGGACCAGGATCTGTTTGCGTTGCGCTCCCAACACAAAGCGGCGGCGGCGATCGAAAGGAAGGTGTTTGAAGACGAGATCGTCGGCCTGGACGTCTCCGGGACCCGAGGTGCGCCGGTTTTTGTCGTCAACGACGAGTCGCCACGACCCTCGTCCACGTTGGAGTCCCTCGCTCGGCTGAAGCCCGTGTTTCGGGAAGGCGGCACCGTGACAGCCGGCAACAGCTCACCGGTAAACGACGGTGCCGCTGCGCTCCTGCTGGTAAGTGAAGCCCTGGGGAAATCGCTGGGTTTGGAGCCGATGGCGGTTGTCGTGTCGTTTGCGAGCGCAGGCGTCCATCCAAACACAATGGGGGAGGGCCCGATCCCTGCGGGCAAGCGTTCGCTTGATCGCGCCGGCTGGGACGTCGGCCACCTTGACCTTGTTGAGTTGAACGAGGCGTTCGCTGCTCAGTCCATTGCCTGCGTCCGAGGCCTCGGCCTCGATGAAGAGATTGTAAACATCTACGGTGGCGCAATCGCATTGGGACATCCGATCGGCTGCAGCGGGGCCCGAATCCTGGGCACCCTCGTGCACGCGTTGCGCCGCGAAGACAAAGAGCGCGGAATGGCAGCGCTCTGTATCGGCGTCGGGCAGGGAATTGCAATGTGTGTGGAGCGACGATGACAGTACGTTTTCCTCAGGGCAATGTGCTGCTGCGAGACCTGCACCGGGACTACCCGGTCGTATCACATGGCCGGGGTGTGTGGCTCTTCGACACCGACGGCCGGCGTTACCTCGACGCCTCGTCAGGTGCATACATCGCCGCGCTCGGCCACGGGAACACCGAGATTGCGGACGCAATCCACTCACAGATGTCCCGCGTCGCGTACGTAAATGGTCTGCAGTTCACCAGCGGGCCCACCGAGGAGCTTGCGACCAGGCTCAGCCGGCTCTCGCCCGCCGGCCTCGACCGGGCTTCGTTCCTGTGCTCCGGGTCCGAGGCTGTCGAAGCGGCGATCAAGCTCGCTCGGCAATTGGCGACGGTGCGGGGCGACGGCGAGAGAGACAAGCTGGTCGCGCGGGTGCCGGGTTATCATGGCAACACTCTATTCGCGCTCAGCGCTTCCGGCCGGCCTCACTATAAGACCGTGTTTGGTCCGCTGCTGTCCGACGTGCTCACCGTGTCAGCGCCCTACGCATACCGTAGCCCTGTCGACGATTTCGAGCGCGATGGTGCCGACTACTATGCCTCGGAGCTGCGCGACCTGTTGATCGCGGAGCGCGGCCGTGTGTTTGCTTTCATCGCCGAGCCGGTCATCGGCTCCAGCGCCGGCGCGGCGCTGCCGCCCGCAGGGTACTTCAGCGCGATGGCAGCGGTGTGCCGCGAATTTGGCGTACTGATGATCGCGGATGAAGTGCTCAGCGGGGCGGGGCGTGTGGGCACCTTCTTCGCCAGCGAGGCGACGGGCTTTTCGCCGGACATCCTGGTGTTCGGCAAGGGCATCAGCGCCGGCTATGTACCGCTAAGCGGGCTCATCGTGCGACGGGAGCTGGTGGACGAGCTGGTCGCCGGCGGCGGAAGCTTCATGCATTCGCAGACGTGGATGCAGGCGCCGGTGATGACCGCAGCGGGCGTCGCTGTGCTCGACTACTTCGAGCGACACGGGACTCTGCAGAATGTGCGGCGCGTCGGCAGCCATATGCAGGTGGAGCTGGCCTCGCGTCTGTCTGAGCAGTCGGTCGTCGGCAATGTCAGTGGAATGGGAATGCTGGCAGGCATAGAGCTGGTCGCCGACCGCAGGACTCGGGAACCCTTTGCGCGGCGTCTCCGCGTCGCAGAGCGATTCAGCGCGCGCCTCTTTGAAAATGGCCTCGTGGTGTGGTCAAACACCGGGCAGGCGAACGGGGTGGATGGGGACCTTGTGATGCTGGCGCCTCCGCTGATCGCGGATCGTGAAGAGGTCGACCACATGATTGACGTCCTCGTCGCGACCCTCTCCGATTTCACTGTCTGACACGAGGATACCATGGCCTTTAGGATTACATACTCTGTCCTTGATGCAGACATGAGCGAGGTGCATCGGGCCTTTGACGGCGCCCTCGCAGCGGTACAAGCCCGCTTCGGCGAGGAATGCCCGAGCTGGGTCAATGACCGACCGGTACGCAGTGACTCATTTCTCGAAAGCTACAATCCCGCTGATACCGGGTCTCTTCTGGCTCGAGCGCACGCCTATGATGTGGCGAATCTCGACATCGCCTTTGCGCACGCGCGCCGCGCCCGCGGGGAGTGGAGCGCGATGCCGTGGCAGGACAAGGTCGCCTGCGTGCGCCGTGCCGCCGACAACATTTCGGCGTGCAGCATGGAGTTCTCGGCGATCAATGCGCTCGAGGTCGGCAAGAACCGTCTCGAAGCGATGGGAGATGTGGAGGAAGCCGCTGACCTGCTCCGCTACTACGCCGGCCAGCTCGAAGAGGCTGAGGGCTTCGTGAAGCCCCTGATGAAACTGTCCGATAACGAGGACACCGCCAGCGTCCTGCGACCCTATGGCGTGTTCGTGGTGATCGCACCCTTCAACTTTCCGGTCGCGCTCCCGGCGGGAATGAGCGCCGGCGCGCTGCTCGGCGGAAACGCCGTGATTCTCAAGCCCAGCGAAGACGCGCCCTGGTGCGCGGAGATGCTCGCCCGGTGCATGCATGACGCAGGGTTTCCGAGCGGGCTGTTTCAGGTGCTGCATGGCAGAGGCGAGACCCTGGGCGAGGCCCTCGTCGACCATCCCGGTGTGGACGGCGTCGCGTTCACCGGCAGCTCTGAAGTCGGCCACGCAATCTTCCGCAAGATGACCGAGCGATATGTGCGCCCGTGTTTCCTAGAGATGGGCGGAAAAAACGCTGCCATTGTTTGCGACGATGCGGAAATCGAAACCGCAATCAACGGATGCTTCAAGTCTGCGTTCGGGTTGAGCGGTCAGAAGTGCAGCGCGCTTTCGCGCATCTACGTACACGAGTCACGAAAGGGAGAGCTCATTCGTGGCCTGGTTGCAAAGGCAGAGGCCATGACCATCGGCGACCCCACACAGGAAGGCGTGTACATGGGGCCGGTGATCAACGCGTCCGCCGTCGACCGTTACGAGCGCGTGGTCTCGAGTGCTCGTGCTGATGGCACCGTGCATACGGGAGGCCGGCGCCTTGACGGAGGCGTCTTCGGCACCGGTTACTTCGTAGCGCCGACAGTTGTCGAAGTTCCGAAGGGGCATCGAATCGAGTGGGACGAGCTTTTTCTTCCCCTGGTCGGTGTTTGGACTTTCATCGACCTGGATGACGCGATCGATCGCGCGAACGCTGCGGAATACGGCCTCACCGGCGGTGTCTACAGCGCTGATCCCGCAAAGGTGCAACGTTTCCTCGATCGCGTTGAGGCCGGTTGCGTGTACACAAACAGAGCCGCCGGCGCGACGACCGGCGCGTGGCCCGGTGTACAGGCCTTCTGCGGCTGGAAAGCCAGCGGCTCGTCCGGCAAAGGCGGCTGCGGACCCTACTACGTCTCTCAGTTCATGCGGGAGCAGTCCCGTACCATTGTACGCGCGGAGCCCTAAGGAATGTCAGCACCATACAAACCAAACATCGTGCAGGGCCCGCCTGGACCGAAGGGGCAGGCGATCATCGATCGGGACCGGGCAAACTCGTCGCCTTCGTACATCAAGGCCTACCCTCTGGTCGTCGACAGGGGTGAAGGCCCCTGGGTATTCGACCCCGACGGCAACTGCTTTCTCGACTTCATGTCCGGGATCGCGACGACATCGACAGGGCACGCACATCCAGAGGTCGTGCAGGCGATTCAGAGCGCGGCAGCACGCTTTCTGCACATCTGCGGAACCGACTTCTTCTACCAGTCCTTCTCAGACCTGTGTGAGCGGCTCGCGGGCTATCTACCCGAGATGGGGCCGAAGAAGGTGTTCCTCACAAACTCGGGCAGCGAGGCGACAGATGGCGCCATCAAGCTCGTCAGAAACCACACAAAGCGGCAGTACATTATCGCCTTCAGGGGCGCTTTTCACGGCCGCACGATGGGCGCGATCTCGTTGAATGCATCCAAGGCAAAGTATCGCTCAGGCTTCGGCCCGCTGATCGGTTCCGTGTTTCACGTGCCCTATCCACCGTCGGAGCCCTTTGCGTCGCCTGAGCGTGACGGCGCATCCTACGCGACATACATAGAAGAGGAGATATTCGCCCGCTACGTATCGCCTACCGAAGTCGCTGCAGTCTTCGTTGAGCCGATCCTTGGTGAGGGCGGCTACATTATTCCTCCTGACGGCTTTCTGCGCGAGCTGCGCAGAATCTGTGATGCCCACGGGATCGTGCTTGTCTTCGATGAAGTGCAATCCGGGATCGGACGCACGGGACGAATGTTCGCGGCGGAGCACAGCGGCGTGATGCCGGATGTTGTGTTGTCGGCCAAAGGTATCGCATCCGGGATGCCGATAGGCGCCATCATTGCGAAGGACTCTGTGATGACCTGGGGCCGTGGCAGTCACGGCAGTACCTACGGCGGAAACCCTGTCTGCTGCGCTGCGGCGCTCGCGACGCTGAACATCGTTGAGCGCGAACTGGACCACATCACTGAGGTCGGCGCCTATCTGCGAGCGTCCCTGCGGGAGCTGCAGAGCAAACACGAGGTGCTGGCCGATGTGCGCGGGCTCGGGCTGATGGTCGGCGCGGAGTTTCTGGTTCCCGGAAGCGGAAAGCCGGCGGACACCTTCGTCGAGGACCTGGAGCAGAGGTGTTTCCGGCGCGGGCTGCTGATTCTCTCGTGCGGCAGGTCGACGATTCGATTTGCGCCTCCGTTGATCATCGGCCGCCGCGAGGTCGACATGGCTATCGAGATTCTGGACCGTTGCATCAGCGACATCTCTGAAGAAATGTTTGGAATGTAGAGATGTCGAAGCTGCAGAATATGCGCGACGCCATTGCGGCGAATGTAATGGATGGCGATACCCTGGTCATTGACGGGTTCACGCACCTGATCTGCTTTGCGGCGGGCCACGAGATCATTCGCCAGAAACGTCGCGACTTGACCGCCGTACGGCTGACGCCTGATCTCGTGTACGATCAGATGCTGGCCGCAGGATGTATCTCCAAACTTGTTTGCTCCTGGTCCGGGAACCCCGGCGTCGGAAGCCTGCACGCCCTACGGCGACGGGTGGAGGCGAAGGCAGAAGAGGGCGATCGAATCGTCCTCGACGAGTACTCTCACTTCGGCCTTCTGTCGCGCCTGCTGGCCGCGGCGAATGGACTTCCCTTCTGGACTCTCGACAACTTCAGGGGGTCTGACATCGGGCGACACAACGACAATATCCGCTCGGTCATCTGCCCGTACACCGGGCGGGAGCTGGCGACGGTACCGGCGCTGCATCCGGATGTGGCTATCGTGCATTGTCAGCGCGCGGACTCAGAAGGCAACGCACAGGTATGGGGCCTCGTAGGCTCGATGAAAGAGGTCGCGTTTGCGTCCAGACGGGTGATCGTTGTCGCGGAAGAGATCGTGGATTCAGAGCTCATTCGTCGGGATCCGAATCGAACGGTGGTCCCGGGAATGGTGGTGAACGCAGTTGTTCACGAGCCCTGGGGCTGTCACCCAAGCTTCGTGCAGGGATGCTACGATCGCGACAACCGCTTCTACGTGGAATGGGACGAGGTCTGCCGCGAAAGGGCTTCTGTGCAGGCATGGCTGGACAAGTGGGTCTACGGTGTCAGTGGACGCAGCGAGTATCTTGAGCTGCTCGGCGCCGAGCGTGTGGATAGCCTGCGTCCCGAGGCGCGCCTGTCGGGCGAGGTCAGCTATGGCTACTGATCCCGGTGTGACAGCGAGCGCGGCAGAACGGATGGCCTGGCGGGCGGCATCGGAGCTGCGGGATCACGATGTTGTGTTTGTTGGCATCGGGCTGCCGAATCTCGCATGCAACCTTGCGAGTCGGCTGCACGCGCCCTCGCTGAACATGATCTACGAGTCCGGTGTTGTGGGGTCGCGCCCGGAGAGGCTGCCGGTCTCTATCGGTGATCCGGCGCTGGTCGCGGGCTCCCTGGGAATCGTGTCACAGGCGGATATATTTCAGTGCTTCCTGCAGGGTGGTCGCATCGCTGTCGGATTTCTCGGTGGTGCGCAGATTGACCGCTGGGGAAACATCAACACAACGGTCATCGGGGACTACGAACGACCGAAGGTGCGGCTGCCCGGCAGCGGTGGCGCCTGCGAGATCGCGACACACGCGCGACGTCTTCTCATCATCATGAGACTGAATCGGCGCGCCTTTGTTGAGCGTTGCGACTACATCACATCGCCGGGTCACCGCGTGAACGGCGTGTCACGCCGGGAGCTCGGCCTGCCCGGTGGCGGGCCCGAGAAGATCATCACCGATCACGGTGTCATGACCTTCGATGAGACCGGTGAGGCCGTGCTCACGGAGCTCTACCCGGGGGTTAGCGTGGACGATGTTCGTGCCGGCGTTGGCTGGCACCTTCGCGTGGCAGACGAGCTGAAGACCGAGGCGGAACCATCCGCCGAAGCCCTGCGACTGATGAGAGAAGAGCTGGACCCGCAGCGCCTCTTCCTGAAATAGATGCGTCGCGATCCTGCTTTCATTCTGCGGGTCAGCTGGGGGCCAGCCCTCGGATGAACATCTCGATGATGGGCCAGGGTGTCTTCGGCGGCAGGTTGATGATCGGCAGGTCCAGGCCATCGGCTGCTTTCTTCTGCAGCTCCTCCACACAGTATTCCGGATCGCCGGCGATCATCAGCGCGTCGATCATCTCTTCGGACACCTGCTTCCATGCGTCCCGTCGAGTGGACTTGTCTTTGTAGACTTCAACGACACGCGCGCACACATCGCCGTAACCGAAACCTGTCAGGAGGTTGCGATAGAACTCACCCATGCCGCCGATGTAGAAGGCGATAATCTCAGCCGCTCGCTTCTTGCCGTCGGCGGTGCCGGTTGGGATCACACTTACATAGGGTGCCGTTGTTACTTCGGACGGATCACGTCCGGCCTTTGCCGCTCCGTTCGCGATCCACTCATGGCCCTCGTGAAGGCGGGCAAAGGGCCAGAACGTGGGAATCCACCCATCGGCACATTCGCCGATGGATTCGATGGATTTCTGTTTGAGTGAAGCGACGTAGATCGGGATCTCGCGACGTGTCGGGTCCATTTCAAGCTTGAAGGGACGGTAGTCGTGGAGTTTGGCGCCAGCTTCGTGTGCGCCTTTGCCTGCGAGCAGGGCGCGCGTCATTCGAATGACATCCCGGGTCTGCGTGAGAGGCTTCGAATAGGTCTGGCCGTGGAGCCCCTGAATGACGTTCGGGCTGCTTGTACCGATTCCCAGAATCAATCGCCCGTCACTGATCTCGTCGAGGGTCGCCGCGCTCATCGCGATGAGCGCCGGTGAGCGCGAGAACACGTTCACGATGCCGGTACCCAGCTGAATATTCTCGGTCTTCAGGGCGACCTCAGTCAGCAGCTGAAAAATCTCATATCCCCATCCCTCGGGAACCCAGAAGGAGTGGTATCCCAGCTCGTCTGCGAGTTGGGCCGCCTTCACGTAGAGCTCGCGGTCGTAGTCCTTCCAAAATGCGATCAGTCCACGCTTCTGCATCACTTCCTCCTACTCGGGTTCGGCGCGGCGATGGTACAGGTCACCGGTGCAGGTGTCGACCTGAACCGAGCTCTTCGTTGCACCTGCCGCGTCCGAGACGGGGCCATGATCCATGCACTTTGGCGGGTCGTTGTGGCATCATGCTGCGCGCACGGAGGTTCGAAGAATGGGACATACATTTCATAGCGCAGAAGAGATCCGCGCCGCGCAGGGTCAACACCTCGGCTACACGGACTGGCTGACCATTGAGCAGGCACGGATCGACCAGTTCGCCGAGGCGACCGGCGACGATCAGTGGATCCACGTGGACCCGGAGCGTGCTGCTGAGGGCCCGTTCGGCGCGACGATTGCCCATGGCTATCTGACCATGTCACTGTCCAACTACTTTCTGCCGTCTCTCTTCGCCGTCGAAGGGGCGAAGATGGGTGTAAACTACGGCGTCGACAAGGTGCGCTTTCCTGCACCCGTGCGGGTGAATTCGAGGGTGCGCTGCGGCGCTCAGGTGGGCGAGGTCAGCGACGTGAAGGGTGGTGTGCAGGTCGTCATTGCATTGACGATCGAGGTCGAGGGACAGGAACGCCCCGGGTGTTACATTGAATCGATCAGCCGCTTCTTCTTTTGACACGCGAAGCGGTGCGTCCGCGGGCGACGCGAGCGCACATGTCCGTGGGCTGCGCCTGTGACGGAGACGCAAACCGGTCATGATGCGGCCGTCGCAGCGACCGCGGGACTCGCTGAGGCCGCCCGCGCCCTGCACCCCGCATGGCCGGCCCTCGCAACCGCACGGCAGGAGCTCGTGCGCGATGCCCGCCGCCGCCTGCACTGCGCGGACGTGTTTGAGGTGCTGGCAGACGGTGACACGGCTCGCGGCGTACTGGCCGTCAATCGGGAGCCCCGGTCGTGGACAGGGTGCCCGGTCCGTGACCTGACCGTTGAACTCCTGCCGGGAGATATCGACGCCCTGCGCTGGGCCTCTGAACGCGTTTCCACACTTGTGGCGGGTCTCGATGACGAGACCTGGGTGCGGATTCCATGGCCACACCGTGCCCTTGTCGCGACCTTCGAAACACACGGATTTAACATCTCGTCCCTGGTTCTTGCCGGATCCGTTGACGCTGCACGCCGCGCATGGAGTGAGCGCGCAGCAGCGCCTGCCGAGCTACCCTCGGACGTCTGCATACGTGAGCTCGTTGCTGCGGACGTCGAAGTTGTGGGCGAGCTGCGACGGCGTGTGTTTACCGAGCAGCCGCAATTCTGCTGGTTCGGCGCCTCGGACGCATATATCGCGAGTTGGAAGCGCGAGGTTCTCAGGGCCGGTCCTGACCACTACGGCTGGGTTGTAGAGCGAGGGGGCGAAGTTGCCGGCTATTTCGGGTCCCGCGTTCACATGGCACACGTACTTTGGGGGCCCTGCGGTGGATTGGACCTTGTGTTGGGTGCGTCTGTACGAGCGCTGGGCATCGCCGCGCAGGCCTACACTCGGATTCTGAATGTACACCGCGAGAGGGGCGTGCGTGTGTTGAAAGGCGGCACCTCGCAGCCGGCGATACTGCGCTATGCGGCAGAGATGAAACGCTCGCCGCTCTTCGTCTTCATGCGCCGCGATTCACCTTTCAGCCGCCGGCACTTTCAGCCGTGGCTCGCGGCAGCACCATGATTCCTACGCCGAGACGACGTCTGCCAGACGCTCAGACATCAGCCAGGAGACGCCGCAGATGGTGTGCTGCGGGTTCACGCCCATGTTCGTGGGCAGGTTTGACGCATCCATGACGTAGAGCCCGGGAGTGTCCCAGACTTCGCCGGTCTCAGAGACAACGCTGTTGTTTGCTTCGGTGCCGATGGCGGCCGTTCCAAACAGGTGCGCAGCGATGCAGTGAAAGAGTCTGGGGTCGTCCGGGAGGTCGAAGAGGGGGCGGATGCCGTCATAGCTCTCAAGCACCTGCGGGATGCCGGGAACGCCGGGCAGGACGCGCTTCGCTCCGGCGGCGAATGCCATCTCCACCAAACGTGCGTAGGCCTTCTTCATCAACGAAACATCGAAGGCGTTGATCGAGTACTTGATTGAGGGTCGGCCACCAAACATGCCCCGTCGCACAGAACCCTCGCTGGTAGCCCGAACCTGCAACCCCCAGTGGGCGAGGTGGCGAATTCGCGAGGCGCTGCGCATCAACTCAGGGCCGTATCCCGGTAGACGGGCGACGGCGACTGACGGCGGCAGGCCGACAACTTCGAACTTCATGAGCTCGCCCCAGAACTCCGTACACTCGTAGCCCTGGGTGGCGCCAAACCAGAAGTCCACCGGCTCTTCGAAGTCCGCGATCAGCGAGGTTCCGGGGTGGCAGATCAGGTTCTTTCCAAGTTGACCACTGCTCCGTCCGGCGCGATTGTTCTGCAGGAACACAGGCGTGTGTATGGCGCCCGCGCTGACGATGACCGCCCGCCGGGCCTTCACTCTAAGCAGAGGGCCGACACGCCCGGAGAGCGGGTCTCGGAAACGTCCCTCAACGCCCGCGGCACGGTCGCCGTCACGCAACAGCTTTTCGGCGCGACATGTCGCATACGTGCGCGCGCCACGCGCCATCGCCTGAGGGATGTAGGTGACATCCATGCTCTGTTTCACGGCGGTAGGGCACCCCTGGTTGCACCGTGCGGTACCTTCGCAGCCCGCTACCGAGCGGCTCGTGGGCGCGGCTTTCCAGCCCAGCCGGTCGGCGGCCAGGCCGAAGAGGCGGTTGTTGTTTCCCCAGGCGCTCTTCGGTGTGGGCGCGACAGACAGCTCTTCATCCAGCCGTCCGAACACGCGATTCAGCCCGGCCTCGTTAATCACCTCGTTCATGCCGTGCTTCTTCGCCCAGTTTGCGATGATGGGCGCCGGCGTCCTGTGAATGATAGCGCCGTTGATAGGCGTTGAGCCACCGACAGCGCAGCCCTGGATCATGGGTGTGATGGAGCGTCCCTTCGCGATTTGGAAGCTGCGATCGCGCCAGGAGAGTTTCATCGCCGACCACGCGTCTCCGCGGCGCAAGCCGGCCGGATAGGGCGCTCCTTCTTCGATCATGATGACATCGACGCCGGCCTCGGTGAGAACGCGCGCAGCGGTGGCGCCGCCGGGTCCTGTACCGATGATGACAACGTCTGCGCTGTCCTCGATGAGCGCGCCACCGCCGACGTTATCGATGTGGTGAATCTCGCTCATCGTTCGCTCGTTGCGGGCTCAGAAGCTTCGAGCAGCCACTGTGGTGGGGCGCTGTCGGGACTGAGAAAGTGGAGGTCCCGCTGCACACGCGGGTCGCTACACCAGGCCATGCAAACAACGATCTTGAGCAGATTCGGCAGCTCGCGAATCAAATAGAATCGTGACTGCTCCAGCCGATTAAGCAGGGCGTAACGGTCCGTTGGTCGCAGCGCGCCGAAAGGGCGCAGCTTGAAGCGCCAGAGCAGGGGGAGCAGCGTGATAATCCAGGTGGCAGCGCGTACCCCGAGCATGCTTTCGCCGGGCGCGTACTTCTCGAAGTCGCTCAGAAAGGCTTCTGTCGGCACGGACGCTGCGCCTCGTTGAAGTCCCCCCGGAACGCCGGAGGGCAACATGGCGTCGGCGATAATTGCGAGCAGGCGTTTCTCGAAAGCAAACAGTCGCATTCGGCTCCCCGGCACTCTGCGCAGCTACGGACACACTCTGACTGAGCCAGATGAACTCAAGGCTCTGCGGGCGTCTCGTCGGCACCCTCGTCAACCGGCGGGGTGTCGAAGAGGAAGGCGTTCGTGGCGCCAAACTCAAGGCCCACAGAGATTCGCGAACACCGACCATCTTCGTCGCGAACGTCCGCCGCCGCGCGCACCGCGAGGGGAATCGCTGTCTCCAGCGCGCCGATATCGTTTCGCCCTTCGGCAATCGCGGCAATCTCCTCCACGTCCACTCCGCCGGACAGTACGCCTTCGGCGGAGCCATCCGGGTTCAAGTAGAACTCCAGCAGCGAATTGCGAGCGGTGATGTCGATGAATACGTCGAATACAAAGAGGGGGAGCTGCACGTCGACAGGGCCGACGACCAGATGCCCGCCCTCGATAGCGAGACCTTCCACGCGGACCGGTTCGATGATCTCGCTGCGGTCAAAGGTCTGCCCCGGCTCCAGGAGATTGTTGGTTCCGAGGGTGGGTACGCCCGAAGCACGCAGCACGGTCGCGTGCACGCAATCATCGTCCACCAGGCTGTCAACGTTCTCGAGCAGCACACCCATCAGCAGATCGCCCTCGTTGATGGCATTTTGGATCAATCCTTCGACGGCGATTCCGCCGAGGCTCTCCAACACCGGTAGCAACGAGCGAGCGAACTCGTTGTCGACGCCTTCGCTACCGTCGACCCCCGTGAAGTCGCTCTTGTTACAACCTTCGGCGTCGCTGCCGAGGCTCACGTGGTCATCGATATTGAGTCCTGCGGCGACGCCGTCCTCGAGGATTCTGGCCCAACCGAGACGGTTAATCATGATCAGCTGCGAGCCGGAAGTGCCCCCACAGATGGGGTCCTCCTGGACCCGATTTTCGCCGGTGGGCTCCTCGTCATCACAGGCCGAGACGAAGAACGCAGCGGCTACGATGCACAGAGGAGCGAGGACATTCTTTGCGTTTATCATGCGAGCCTCGCCTTAGACTTCGATGGAGCCGAGAGAATCGGTAGCCATGCCTTCGTCGATTCCGAATGATGGGGCGACGATTCCCATTGCCCGGACGAGAGTGAGCAGCACGGTGCTCGCGTTGTCGCCGGAGAAGGAGCGGTAGTGGAAGTCGTTCTTGATTCGACCGCAGGCACTGCCGCCGATCAGCAGTGGCATGTCTTCCATCGAGTGGGTGCGTCCAAGTGAGACTTCCGAAGAAGCCATCACAGCACAGTTGTCGAGGAGCGTACCGTCGCCTTCCGGGATCGAGCGCAGCGCTTCGAGCATGTACGCGTATTCGCCCAGGATTGCCTTCGTGATGGCGTTCACCTGCGGCTGGTCGCCCGGTTCGTCGTGGGTCAGCTGATGGTGACCCGCAGTGGCGTCACCGATGAGGATGTTGCTGACACCGCCGGTGATCCAGTTGCTGATGACACGGGTCTGGTCGCAGGCGAGGCACATCGCGGCGATGTCACACATGATGCGGTTCTTCGCCTGCAACTGCGGCCGGCCGTCGATCGGTTCATAGTTCGCTGTCGGCGGCTCGGGCTGTACGCAGGCTTCCAGGTTCGGCGGATCCTCTTCGAGTCGTGCGAGGCGCAGCTCGAGGTCACGGATTCCGTCGAGATGGCTCTCGAGCCGTTGCTGATCGTTGACGCCAAGTCGGGCATTCAACGCAGAAGCATCGGCGAGCACCGCGTCCAGGACGGAGCGTCGCAGCCCGATCGCAGGGTCCACAACACCGTCATCGCCGGGTGCGCGGAAGCCGGCGCCGAACACGCGTTCGAACAGCGCGTAGGGATCGTTCTCAGCGGGATTGCGGCTGTCCGGGCCGTTGTACGAGCGGCCGGAATCCTCTGCACCGAACTCAAGCGACTTAAAGCGCGTGTCCCGCCCGATACCGTTCGCGATCACCTGGTCGATCGACGGCGCCGCGAAGGTCTCGTCGTCGCGTCCGTCGCGGATGACGAGAGAAGCGCCTGTAAGGATACCGGCCGCGCCGGAATTGTGTGGGATGATGTTCTCTGTCTTGCAGTTCATCCCACTGACCACGCAGAGCTTATCCTTGTGTGGCGCGAGCACCTGCAGCTGATCGGAGAGCTGCCAGTCGTCGCCGCTGCCTTCGCCTTCGGGAACCCAGAAGTGAGGCAGGTTCCCGTTGCCCCAGAAGAAGAGGCCGAAACGTGCGGGCAGGGCGCCGCCGGCGGCGTACGCCGTTCCGTTGGTGTTCAGAAAGATATCCAGCGGCGGAAGCGCGATGCTGACTGCAGCGCCACCGAGCATGCCCCGGAGCAGCGATCGTCGACTGATTCGTGTTTTTCGCATGGTGCTCTCGCTTAGTTGGAAGTCGTGGATTCAATGGCGCCGACCTTTCGGAAGCCCGGGCTCATGATGAAGTCGAAGAGAAGCTCCTGTACCTGGAACCCGCCTTTCTCGAAGCTCTCAGAGAGACCCTCGATGATCCGTGCTTCTTCGAAGGACTCAATGCGTCCCGACGCGTAGCGAAACACGTTCCGCGTGATGCATGACGCCAGGTTGCGGTGTTCAGCGATCAGGCCGCCGAATTCCCACGCATCTTCAAATTCGACGCCATCGAGGTCGCCACTCGGGTCGATCATCGCGTCGTTTTCCGTTTCGCGCCAACGTCCCAGAGAGTCGAAGTTCTCAAAGCCGAGCCCCAGGGGATCCATCAGCAGGTGGCAGCTCGCACAGTTCGGCACGTTCAGGTGCCCCTGCTCCAGACGTTCGCGCAGAGTGCGTGCGTCCGGGCTCGGCTCGGGGATGGAGGTGTCCACGTTCGACGGGGGCGGAGGCACGGTTCCGCACAGGAGGGTCTCGCGAATAAAACGTCCGCGCAGGGTCGGCGATGAATTCGTGGGGTGCGAGTGCAGAGCCAGGAAGCTGAGCTGCCCGAGGAAGCCGCGTCGGCCTCCGTCTTCCGTGAGCTCGGCGCGCGCGAAGCCTTCCCGCGCCGGTGCCGGGATGTTGTAGATCGCGGCGAGCTTGCGGTTGATGAAGGTGTAGTCGGCGACGTAGAACTCGCGGAAGTCGACGTCGCGATCGAACACGAGGTCGTTGATCAAACGCATCGTCTCTTCACGCGCGTAGTCGCCGACGTCGCTGCTCATGTGCACAAAGATAGTCGGGTCTTTTGACAGGTGCTCCAGCTCGTAGAGCTGCAGGTATTCGGCGAACATATTGTCGACACCGTCGCGGGCTCGAGCGTCGGCAAGCAGCCGCTGCACCTGCTCCTGGAGACCGGCGTCGGTCAACAGGCTGCCATCCGACGCCGCGTCCAGGAGCGCGTCATCCGGTGTGGTATTCCACAGGAGGAAGCTGAGCCGTGAGGCCAGCTCGTTCGCTGTGTATCGGCGTCCGCCCGCCGGGTCCTCTTCGCCCGCTTCCACACGGTACAGAAAGTTCGGCGACTGCAGCATCGCCGCCAATGCGTACGAGAAGCCCTCATAGAAATCGTCGATGGTATCACCGGCAACCGCCGCGACGTTGGTCAGGCGGTCAAGCTCCGTTTCTGTCAGCGCGCGACGATAAATGCGTCGACCCAGAGTCTCGATGGTCTGGCGTGCACACGCATCGTCAACGTCGCCGGCCGGGGTGCAGGTGATGAGCCGGTCCCGCACATCGGAATTGCTCATCGCCTGTGATGCGATCGACACAGCGCTTGCTTCGTACTGCTCGACGCCGCGAGGCGAAGTGATCGACGCCGCCGCGCCAACGGTGAGGAAGCCGTTCGACGCGAGGTCCGGCTCCAGCCCGCCCGCGATGATGATCTCTTCGCCGATGATATCGGCGACCGCGTTCCGGTACTGCGCGCGCGTCAGGCGCTGCATCACAGGTGCCTGCGCGGTGTAATTCACGCCATCCCAGGTACCCGGATCATAGCTCAGGTCAGAGGGGCCCTGCACCGTCTCCGCGTCGTCCTCTGCACAGGCGCCGAAGACGAGGGCGAGGGCAGCCGGCATCAGCAACGCGGCAGCGCGTGAACGGTACGTGTGTACTGCTTGAATCATTGTGTGTCCGGTCGAAGAGGCTCGCGTTCTGTCGTCTCATGCGCGGCGCCGAACGCCACGCAGTGTGCGTATTCTCGCTCCGGTCGCGCCGCGAACCCCACCAAAGTGCGTCGCTGGAGCGGCCTGCTGCTTCCCCCGCCAACGTGATGCCGGCGCCGCAGCGCGCGCATTGTAGCGGTTATTCAGCCCTTGTGCACTGCTGAATGCAGGAAAACGTGATCTGTAGCTGTAGGGCGCCGGCTTGTACCCACCGTGACAGTCCGGATACGATGCCGCGCGACGGCGACACTCTGTAACGCCTACACTCTGATGACGGGATTCAGTGAGCGAGACCACACACGCAGCAGGCGACGCAGCCAGGGACGAGATGCGCGAACGTCTCGTGCGGGCGACAGAGCGCGTGATCGAGCAGCAGGGCGTGCGTGGCGCGACGGTTCAACTGGTGCTCGACGAAGCCGGCATCTCACGACGCACATTCTACCGGGTGTTCCGCAACCTGGAAGATGCCCTGGTCGCGCTTTTCGACGATCGCGTAGGCCGCTTCGCCGCCTCGACGCACGAGGTCGTGTCCGCCACGTCAGACCCGCTCTTGAAGGTCCGAAACGCTATCGACACCTACCTGGATCTTCAGGTCAGCGGCGGCCGGGTAATCATCGAGCTGCAGACAGAGGCCGCACGACCCGAGTCTGCGCTGGGACCGCGCAAGGACGCTCTCGTCGAGACGATCATCAGATTGTTCGATACCAACGTGTCGCGCATCACAGGGGTCGACGTCGATCCGATGGTGTACCGCGGCCTGGTCTCCGGCGTCGAAGGGCTCGTCCATCACCTTGAGCAGCGCGGGTCTTTCACGGCCAACGACGCGGAACGCGTGCGCGCCGTGTTTCTACCCATTTTTCTGCGTACCCTCGGTATTACCGGCAGCGCAGACTCAAAGCTGCCCAGGCGCAGGGATTGAGCCACTGACCGGCGCTGTAACGACAGAACGAGCGCGGTTTCGTATCTGTCGGAGGGGCAGTAGCTTCATGGGTATACATCGTGTATCTTTCCGGTCGCCGGTGCGCGTTACCGCCGGCTATGGAGGAGCACCATGCCACCGGATCCTATGGCCCTCGGGCTGAACGTCCTCAGTCGCGTCGCCGCATCGCCGACCGCGGAGCGCTTCGGCCTGCGAGAGCCCATTGAAAACGTCGTTCACGGAGGAACCCGCATCGGTTTCGCTGCCATCCAGCGCGCCGCACGTAGCTTCAAGCCGCTGCGGAAGCTGACGTCGCCGGAGCGTTCTGAGCCACGGGCCGGGGCGCCGCTCTTTGACCTGACGCCGGATGACGAACAGGAGCTTTTTCGCGAGACAGTGCGGCGCTTTGCCGCCGACCGGCTCACACCGAATGCCCGCGCTGCCGATGACGCCGCCGCCTGCCCGGATCAGGTTCGAGCAGGATTCGAAGAGCTCGGCCTGGCCCTGGCTGTCCTTCCGGAAGCGCTCGGGGGAGCCTGCGAGCAACGGTCGGCAGTGACGGGCACCTTGATCCTCGAGGAGCTGGGTCGCGGAGACGTGGGTATGGCTGTCACGCTGGCGGGTAGCATGTCCGTTGCCCAGCTGATCGTCGACTGCGGCACCGCAGAGCAGCAGGCCAGGTACGCGGCTCCATTCGCGGAAGAGGATGCTCCACGCGCTGCCATCGCGGTGAACGAGGGGCGCATGCTCTTCGACCCCTTTGTGCTGAAGACGCGGGCGCGCCCGAAGCCGGACGGCTTTGTTCTCTACGGCGAAAAATCTCTGGTCGCCGCCGGCGCCGATTGTGATTTCTACGTCGTAGCCGCCGAGCTTCTCGGCGTCGGGCCTTCCCTGTTTATCGTCGAGTCGGGCACCGAAGGCGTCGAGGTAATGCCGCAGCCCGCAATCGGGTTGCGCGCCGCACAGACCGCCGCCGTGAGATTCGATGGCGTGCAGTTGCCCTCGGAGGCGCTGCTCGGCGGAGAGATCGGGGCCGTGGATTACGCTGACTTCGTGGCACGGATGCGGATCGCGAACGCCGCCCTGGCGACCGGATGCGCGCTCGCCGTCGTGGAGTATGTCGTTGACTACTGCAACGAACGCTACGCCTTCGGCGAGCCCATCTCGCACCGTCAGGCGGTCGCCTTCCTGGCGGCTGACATGGCCATCGAATCCGAGGGGCTGCAACTGGTGAACTGGCGCGCGGCTTCTCGCGCTGACGCCGGCAGGTCCTTCGACAAGCAGGCCTGGATGGCAGCGACGCTGGCCGCCGAGAAGGGCATGTATGTGGGCACAAGCGGCGTGCAGCTGCTGGGGGGTCACGGCTTCGTCAAAGAGCACCCGGTGGAGCTCTGGTATCGCAATCTGCGCGCGCTCGGAGCAGCGCCCGCCGGCCTCTACGTGTGAGATTATGATTCATCTCGAGATTCCGAAGAAGCTGCAGCCTCTCGTTGCCCAGGCGCACTCTGTCGCAGAGGGCATCTTTCGTCCCATCTCCCGGCGCTACGACCTCGAGGAGCACGCCGAGCCGAATGAGCTGCACATGCTGGCAGCGCTCATGGAAGGCATGGAAGAGGGAGGCGGCGGAGGCGGCGCCGGAGTCGGCGAACTCGACCGCGTTGACGGCGATGTGATCGACATCCGTAACGGCTCCAACATGGCGACCGTGCTCGGCATGATCGAGCTGTGCTGGGGCGACATCGGCCTGGCGCTCAGCATTCCCAGGCAGGGCCTGGGCAACGCAGCGATCGCTGCCGTCGCAACCGACGAACAGAAGGCCCGTTTTGAAGGGACCTGGGCCGCGATGGCCATCACTGAGCCGGCCGCGGGGTCGGACTCGGCGGCAATCCGCACAACGGCGGTGCGTGACGGCGACGACTACATCCTCAATGGCGAAAAGATTTTCGTCACGGCCGGCGGTCGCTGCGACTCGGTTGTGGTCTGGGCCTCGCTCAACCCCGACGCGGGCCGCGCGGCGATCAAGTCGTTCATCGTCGAGAAGGGCACTCCCGGGATGGAGGTGGCGCGCCTTGAGCACAAGCTCGGGATCCGTTCGTCGGACACTGCTACGATCATGCTCACCGACTGCCGCGTGCCCAAAGAGAACCTCCTCGGGACTCCAGAGATCAAGCCGAAGGGAGGTTTCGGCGGCGTGATGCAGACCTTTGACAACACGCGCCCGGTCGTATCCGCGATGGCAATCGGTGTGTCCCGCGCGGCTCTCGAGCTGACACGGGACATGCTGCGTCGTGAAGGCCACCGTCTCGACTACACGTCACCGCGATTTTCCCTCAGCGCGGCCCTCGCCGAGCTTGGGTTGATGGAGGCAGAGCTCGAGTCCGCGTGGCTGCTGACTCTGCGCGCAGCATGGATGGCGGACAATGGGCGCCCGAACTCCAGGGAAGCTTCGATGTCGAAGGCGAAAGCCGGCCGCACGGCGAATCAGATCACCTTGCGATGTGTCGAGCTGGCGGGGGCGCTCGGCTGCAGCGAAGAGACCATGCTGGAGAAGTGGGCTCGGGACTCGAAAATTCTCGATATCTTCGAAGGTACACAGCAGATTCAGCTGCTGATCGTGGCCCGCCGGCTATTCGGCAAGCGCTCGAACGAGCTGCGTTGAGGCTCGCCGCGCCGTACGGCACAAACAAGCGCACCCGGTGGGGGTGTCGGGTGCGTCGATCTCCAAGGGCGGGTGTCCGGTGCCGAGAGCCTCTGACGCTGGGAGGTGCTCAGTGCTTTGAGTGCATCGGGCAACCCGGCGGCGGCTCCGAAGCTTCGACGGAGTCTTCGGCGCCGGCCTCGGCCGGTACGCCGGACGCGTCGGGATGCTCGCTGACGGCGTACTCTGCTCGCCGCAGCTGCCACTGATAGCGCGCCTTTTCGATACCCGCGGCGTCATCATCATCGTGAACAACGGCCTGCATGTAGCCGATGCGCGCATCGCACGCGTCCGCGAGGTGTCGCAACGCATCGCGCAGCGCTGTCAGGGCGGGCTGGTGGTTACGTAGGTTGGCGATATGTCGCGTAAGGTCAGCAATCACCTGCATCTGTACCCTCCGGTTCAGCAGTCCGCACCATAGTGGATCACGCTACCATGCGCCATCGGCAGGTGCGCAGGTCCCGCGGCGTCGGAACGCTCTTGACCGTCCCAGGCGCCGACTCCATGAACGTTTCTTCGCGTAGGGAGATGGCGATGAGCAAGCCTGATCGGATGACGAATTTCATAACGGACCGCATTGATGGCGATCTGAAGACCGGCAAGTACGGCGGACGCGTGGTGACTCGCTTTCCACCCGAGCCGAACGGCTACCTGCACATCGGGCACGCAAAATCGATCTGCCTGAACTTCGGGTTGGCAGCGCAGTACGGCGGCCGGTGCCACCTTCGCTTCGACGATACCAATCCGACCACCGAAGACACAGAGTATGTGGAGTCGATTCAGCGGGACATCCGATGGCTCGGCTTTGATTGGGGCGAGCACCTCTATTTTGCTTCCGACTACTTCGAGCGGATGTACCTCTTTGCTGAGGAGCTGATCGAAAAGGGTCTGGCCTATGTCGACAGCCAGACTCTCGACGAGGTCCGCGCGGGTCGCGGCACGGTGACCGAGCCCGGCACTGCGAGCCCCTATCGGGAACGCAGCGTCGCCGAGAATCTACGTCTGTTTCGCGAGATGCGGGCCGGCGAGCATCCGGACGGCTCTCTGATTCTGCGGGCGAAGATCGACATGAGCTCACCAAACATGTTGATGCGGGATCCCCTGCTTTATCGTGTGCGACACGAGACCCATCATCGCACAGGCGACGACTGGTGCATCTATCCCATGTACGATTTCGCGCACTGTATCGAAGACGCGATCGAGGATTGCACCCACTCCATATGCACCCTCGAGTTTGAGATTAACCGCGAGCTCTACGACTGGGTTCTCGACAACATCAGCGCGCCGTCGCGACCGGAGCAGATCGAGTTTGCGCGACTGACCCTGGCAAACACGATTACAAGCAAGCGCAAGCTGCTGAAGCTCGTCGAGGACGGCCACGTCAGCGGTTGGGATGATCCCAGGATGCCGACCGTAGCGGGCCTGCGTCGCCGCGGAGTTACGCCGGAGTCGATTCGCGCATTCTGTGACATGATCGGTGTGGCGAAAGCAAACAGCCTCGTAGACTTTGAAAAGTTTGAATTCTGTGTGCGCTCTGATCTGAACGAGCGCAGTCCGCGGGCGATGGCGGTGCTCGATCCGCTGCCGGTGGAGATCACGACGCTGGAGCGGGACGAATCGCTGACGGGCCCATTGTGGCCGCCGGACTTCGGCAGGGACGCGGAGCGCGAGATTCCGCTGACACGTCATGTTGTCATCGAGCGCGAAGACTTCGCCGAGGAAGCGCCCAAAGGCTGGCGCCGGCTCTCGCCCGGTGGCGAAGTACGCCTTCGTCACGGCTACATTGTGCGCTGTGACGAGGTGTTGAAGGATGACAGCGGCGCAGTTGTGGGGCTGAAGTGCTCCCATGATCCGGACTCTCGCACCAGCGGACGAAAGGTGCGGGGCACGATTCAGTGGGTGTCCGCAGAGCGCGGTGTGAACGCAGAGGTGAGGCTTTTCGACAGGCTCTTCTCAGTAGAGAAGCCGGGTGCGGACCGGGAGTTTCTTGAAGACCTCAACTCGGAATCCCTCGTGCTTCGCAAGGCCGCGATGATCGAACCCTGGCTCGCTGACAACGCGGCAGCTGGGCAGCATTACCAGTTTGTGCGCAACGGCTTCTTCTTTGTTGATGATGACTCCACTGAGGGCGCGCTGGTCTTCAACCGGACCGTCACACTTCGCGATTCGTGGACGAAGCCTGAGGTCCCTGCGCCGTCTCGGAAGCGCACAAAAACGAAAGCTCCGACCCCGGCGTCGGCGCCTTCTCGAACCGGCGAGCGCGACCGCGCTCGATCCGGAGACCCGGAACTTGCGGCCGGCCTCGCGCGCATCTCGGCCATTGACGGCGTCTCGGCGTCCGACGCTGACTACATCAGCGGTGACCGCGAGACGCTTCAGTTTTTCGACGAGGCGTGTGCCGCCGGTGGAGCGCCTGCGAGTGTGGCGAAATGGCTGGCGAATGAAGTCTCCCGATACGTGGATGACAGTGTTTCGTCGCTTCGCTTCGGCGCTCGATCAATCGCCGCGCTGGCCTGCCTGGTTGACGACGGCGAGATCTCTGCGACCGCCGGCAAGGAGGTGCTGGCGCGTATGGCTGAGACCGGAAGCGACCCCGGAGACATCGTCGAGGCAGAAGGTCTGCGTCTGATCGCAGATTCTGGAGCTATCGAGGAGTTGGTGGACCGGGTGTTTGCCGATCACGAGCTCGAAGCTTCACGACTTAAGGAGGGCGAGAAGAGGCTGCTGGGCTTCTTCGTGGGTGCCGGAATGCGCGCTTCCGGCGGGAGCGCTGATGCCGGTGCCCTGCGGGCTGCGATCCTGGCGCGACTCGGGTGAATCCATTGGGTTCTCCGATGCTTGCGCCTACCTGAGCGCGTCTTAGACCCGTGCTCGCAGCAACAGACATCCGGCAGAACTAACGCCGATCAGGAGGGGGTCGCATGTCACGAGTTATCGAAACGCTTCATCTCGACAACGTCATCGCCAATCACTCACGCGACATGCGTGGCCGCGTGGCCGCAGTGACCGGGACTACGAGTGGTACCGGATACGTATGTGCGCGCGAGCTGGCGAAGCGTGGCGCGACGGTGTTGCTTCTCAACCGCAGAAGTTCGCGATCGGAGTCGTCGCTGAAGTCGTTGCAGAGCGAGGTGCCGTCGGGGACCTTCGTCGCCGTCACCTGTGACCTGCAGGACTTCGCGAGCGTCAGAGAGGCCGCCGCAGAGATCAATGCGAACTACAATCGGCTGGACGTTCTGTGCAACAACGCAGGTGTCATGGCCCTACGGGATCAGGCCACGATAGACGGCTACGATGTGCAGATGCAGACCAACTGCATTTCTCACTTCCTGCTCACAAAAGAGCTCTTTCCATTGCTGATGGAGAGCGACGACGCCCGCATCGTAAACCACAGCTCGATGGCGCGTATCGGCGGCCCGCTGGAGGCGGAGTACTTCGGCAGGAACGGAGGTAACCTCGGGGGCGATGGAACCGAGGAAGAGAACGAGCGCATTACCGGACCCAGGTGGGCGCGATATCACCAGACCAAACTCGCGAACTGTGCCTTCACCTACGGATTGAAAGAACGCTTCGATGGGAAGGGCATCAAGAACGTGAAGGCGCTGTTGGCGCATCCCGGACTCTCGATGACAAGCCTGCAGCTGACGACGGCTGAGGACGGAGGCATGGATGCCGAGAGTCCCTTCATGAACAACGCGCAGTCCGCCGAAGATGGAGCGACCGGGATTATTCGCTGCTGTATGGACCCTGAAGCGAAGTCCGGCGACTTCTACGGTCCACCGCAATGGCGGGGGTTTCCGGACCTTATCGAGCCCGAAGATTATCTCGGCAATGCGCAAAATATCGCGACGAACTGGGACGGCTGTGAGGCCGCTGTTGGCGCCTTCGAGATCTGAGGCTCATGCCCGGCGTCGTCGGGCGATGCGGAGTATTCGCTGACGGCTACTCTGTGTTTCGTACGTCTGTGTTTCGTACGAAGGTATGGACTCCGCCCTTGAAGGGGACGTCGAAGTAGCTCGTCGTATCCGGGCGATCCTTTGTGTGTGCGAAGCCCTGTTCCTCCATCGCGCGACGGAAGACCGCCGTATGTGAACGGCCCGCGTCGACGACAAGCACCTCACACGCAGGTGTGCCGTGGCGCCCGACGAATGCAGCAAGTGCCTCTGCATGTGGGCGCTCGTAGAGCACGTCGGCCCCGATGATCAGGTCAAATCGCCCGAGCTCATCGTTGGGATCGTTCCAATCCAACCGCACAAAGGGAATATCGTCGATACCGTTGCTCGCCGCGTTCTCGCGAAGCAGTTCGGCAACTTCAGGGTGAATATCGGTCGCCGTGATGTCCGCACCACGTCGGGCGAGGATCAGGCTGGCCAGGCCGATGCCGCAGCCGATTTCGAGGACGCGACGGCCGTCGATGTCGAATTCGCTCATGAGGTGCATCAGCACATTCCCTGCCGGCCACAGCTGCCCGAAGAGACTCCACTGCGCGTCAGAGATGCCCAGCTGCTCCGCCTCTCCCTCGTCGTCACTGAACTGGTTGTGATCCAGCAGACGACGAACCCGTAGCTCGGCCCCACCGACGTTGAGGGTCTCAAACCGGTACTCTACCGTCGTCATCGATTGCCGCCGTGCCTGGAGAATCCCACGCCTGCCGCTGACCGGTAACCAACATGGAGACTCGACTGTACACGAATCTGAGAACTTCACACCTGTGCTTCGCGCGGCGCGTACATTATCTGCGGGCAGCAGGCCTCTGTGGTGACAAGCGCAGAGAGGGGACCACTAGCGGCACCTGCGAGGTTTGCGTGGCAGGCTGCCGCCGATTCACTGTTATCTCACCGGTATCTGGGGAGCGCTGCCGTCCCCGGCCCGTCCGCAGCGCTTGTACGTGCCGGCAACGAAGCGCCATTCAGGGACCGGCCTTGCGGAACGATTCGTCCGGTGTTCCGCGGAAGCAACCGATCACCCATGGGTAGGTGTCGGTTACGAAGTATCCATAGCTTCCGCCGATGATCATTCCGTTGCATTCGTCGAGATCGCCTGCGTCCGTGAATTCATAGTCGTCGCGATAGGTGCCGTCGGGTGTGCCACCGGGGAATGCGCCTTCGCCACTCTGGCTCCGGCGCTCGCCGGTGATAAGGGTCCAGCCGGACACGGCACGGCGAACGGTTCCGTTGTCGTCAAAGAAGGGTCCGTAGATGGGAAAGCCGTCGGCGGCGAAGCCGATAACCGGCGACGCTACCGTGCCGCTCAGGTCGAACATCGCCTCGGGGGAGCCGTGATAGTGGTAGGCGCCGCCGGGTTGTGTGTGGGCGTTGTGGGAGTCGGTGCCAAAGCCGTTGCCGCTGTACATTGGGTCATAGCGCCAGGGCGTGCCGGCCTGGAAGCAGCCGATTCTCTCTTCCCCCAGGGGCTCGTTGCCGACGCCGTAGCAGGCGGCTGCAAGCGCATCGAGTTTGACTCCATTCAGGAATACGCCGTTGTCATAAGCGAGGCTGAGCTCGGTGGCCGTCGGGTTTGCTGAGGGGTTCCCGGGAATCGTGAACATCTCGGTGACCTCGGCCACATCGCTCGCGAAACTGCGGCCGTCGTTGAAGGAGTGATTGGGGATGGAGTTCGCCGTAAGCAGGCAATCCGTGCCGCCGTCAGTGATCGTAGACGAGCCTGTGAACGAGATGCCGCGATTCACATCGGTTACGAACGACGTGTAGGTGCCGACGTGGTCGGCGCAGTCGGGGCTCATGTTTGAAAACACAGCATCTGTGATGTCGACGCCGATCCTGCCCTCAGTGTCCGGTGCATCGTAGGGGGGCGTGTCCGCCGGCGCGTCATCGACGTGTGAAGCATCGCTGCTGACATCAGCGCCGGAGTCCGGACCGCCGCCGACCGGTACGGCCTCACCGTCGCAGGCTGTGAGCAGAATCGCGCACGAGAACGCGGCTGAAAGCGCGGCTGAGAATGCAACGGTGCGGTGTGAAATCATGGAGAGTCTCCGTACGGGCGCGGCGGCATGCTGGGCCGACGGCGCGGCGGCGAGGATGTTGGGATCATGACCCTAAGCGGTAAACCGTGAGGAAGTCTGGAGCGATTGCGACCTTCGCCTTTTGGTGTGGCCGACAACGTCGGGTTTCCTGTCCGGGTATGCGTTTTCGCGACCCGGTGACCTACGCTGCCCGGACCGGTCCGGCAGGGTGCGGCACACCTGTACAACGCCCACAAAGCTGTGATGTAATGCATCATCAGACCGTTCTGATCAGCATCAAAATCGGGAGCACGGCGCGGTGCCGGTTCCGGAATGGGGAAAGAAGTATGAAGAGATTGTTCTTTGTAGTCGCGATCGCTTTTTTTGCCGTGCTCGGGTTCGCCGAAGTAGCGAGCGCCCAGCTTCAACTCTCAGAGGTCTTCTACGACCACTCGCCGGGCGGCGACGACGAGTTCGAGTGGGTCGAGATCTACAACGGCACGGGGAGCGCAATCGACCTGAGCGGGTACTCCCTGGCGTGGGGCGGCGGCGACTACACCAACGGCAGCCATCAGCTCGCAGGCACCATCGCAGCAGGCGCCACTCAGGTCTTCGGCGGGCCGCAGTCCGTCACTACGAACGGTTCGCCGATCTATGACCTGGTCGCCGACTTTGAGCCGGACATTCAGAACAGCGGCGCCACCGCCGACGCCGTCGCTCTCTTCAATGTGCCTGCTGCTTCGATCACAGCCGTGACGGTCCCCATCGACGCCGTCCTCTATGGCTCGACGAATGACAACAACCTCATAGACGAGACGGGAAACCCGGGCGCAGTCGACGTTGGTGACGCGCCGGGCAATCAGTCCATTGAGCGCACGCCCACAGGCTGGGCAATCCAGCCCGTGCCCTCGCCGGGAACCACGCTGCTGGGATCGACAACCTGCGGCAACAGCCTGCTCGACAGTGGCGAGACCTGTGACGACGGCAACCAGGACCCGGGCGACGGCTGCTCGGATGCCTGCATGCAGGAGCCGGGTTCCGTATGCGTCGGCGTAGGGCCGGACTCCTGCAGCGCGGCCTGCGGCAACAGCCAGCTCGATGCCGGAGAGACCTGTGACGACGGCAACCAGGACCCGGGCGACGGCTGCGACAGCACCTGCTCGACCGAATGCGGATACGAATGCACAACGCTCGGCGCACCGTGCGCCACGGTGTGCGGTGACGGCGACGTCGCCGGCGATGAGGAGTGTGATGATGGCTCCAACGGCGGTGGCGTCGATGGTTGCTCCGACACGTGCACGGTTGATCCCGGATTCTCCTGCATCTCTCCGGAACTCCTGTGCGACGGAAGCTCCGGAACCACGTCTAACTGCGTGCAGAACACCTGCGCGACGGGTCTGGTGGTGTCAGAGGTCTACATGGACTCGTCGAGCGACAACTGTGGCGAGTGGATCGAGATCTTCAACAGCAGCAACGCGACCATCGATCTGACCGACTTCTACATCGGCGACGAAGAGTCATTTCCCGGCGGCGGCGAAGGTACTCACGCCTTCCCCGCCGGGGCGACCATCGGCGCCGGTGAGTACGTCATCGTTGCATACGGAGCCATCGGCAACACAGGTAGCGACGAAGAGTGCGACGGCGTCGATTCCAATAACAACCCCATCGATGAGCCCGGCTTCTTCGATGAGTTCCCCGGCACCATCGGCATCGCAGGCAGCAACATCTACGAGGTCGCAGACACCTCGCTGGCGGTTCCGAACATGGAAACGGCCCCCGGGGGGAACACTCCATTCAGGCTGTCGAACAACTTTGACCAGGCGCTGCTCTTCTGTGCAGCAACCGGCGCCATCGTTGACGCATTCTATTGGGACGAAGGGGCCATCGACATCACGCCGGACCCGGCGACGTGGAGCGGCGATCCGGCGCCAAACCCCTTCCCGGGATCCTACTCGGGGGATCCCGCGGACGGCCCCTACACCTACGAGCGTTCGCCCTCGAATGGCGACTCCAATGTCAAAGAGGATTGGATTCGGCAGCTCTGCCCGACTCCCTTCCAGGATCCGGTTATCAACGGCGAACCGCCCACCTCGATGGACTTTGAGTTCACGGTGGCGACCGGCTCAACAACGACCTTTACCCTGACCGCGAGCGATCCCGACAATGACCCGATTACCTGGGCCATCGATGATTCAGGAATCGCCGGTACGGTCACGGACGCAAACCCGAACAACGCCGACGTGGTCTATGAAGCGCCCGCATTCGGCGTCGTGGACGTCTTTGTGTTCACCATCGAAGACACCTGCTTTCGCACGATCGACTACACTGTCACCGTCAACGTGGCCGCAGACATCGACTGCTTCGCGGACGTCGACGGCGACACCTTCGGCGATGCCGCCACCAGCATCTCCCTGTCCGGAATCGATGCCGCAGCCGGCTGCGATGTGTTCGATGACGGTACGAACCCCGTGGGCTTCTGGGTCGGCAACGATCGTGACTGCGACGATGACCCCTCCGCCTGCGGTGCGGCCTGCTTCCCCGCCGGGGACGACAGCGTCTGTGATGGCTACGACAACGACTGCAACACCATTGTAGATGACGGCTACATCGCCACTCCAACCACCTGCGGCGTCGGCGTGTGCACCGGCAACACGGGGCAGACCACCTGCATTGGCGGCGTGGTTGGCGATGACTGCGACCCCTTCGACGGTGCAGCCCTTGATGACGCCAACTGCGACAACACGGACGATGACTGCGACGGCGTCGCAGACGACGACTATGCGCCGATGGTGACCACCTGCGGGGTAGGCGCCTGTTCGGGCAACACCGGCGTGACAACCTGCGCTGCGGGGGTTGTCGGCGACACCTGCGACCCCTTCGACGGCGCAGCCGGCAGCGACGCAACCTGTGATGGACTGGACGACGACTGTGACGGCACGCCGGACGAAGACTTCACCTCATCGCTGACGACCTGCGGCGTGGGTGAGTGTTCGGGCAACACCGGCGCGACGACCTGCGTGGCCGGCGTACCCGGCGACACCTGCGATCCCCTCGCGGGCGCCGCGTTGACCGATGACGACTGCGACGGCGCAGACGACGACTGCGATGGGACCCCTGACGATGACTATGTTGGCGTACCCACGACCTGCGGCGTTGGCGAATGCGCCGGCAATGCGGGCGTCACGACCTGCTCCGCCGGGGTGATAGGCGACAGCTGTGACCCCTTCGACGGCGCGGCATTGACCGACGGCTGCGACGGACTCGACAACGATTGCGACGGGACGGCCGATGAGGATTTCTCTTCGACCGCGACGACCTGCGGCCTCGGCGAGTGCGCGGGCAACACCGGCGCGACGACCTGCGTGGCCGGCGTGCCCGGCGACACCTGCGACCCCTTCGACGGTGCTGTGGCCCTCGACTCCTGTGACGGCCTGGATAACGACTGTGACGGCGAGCTCGACGAAGGCTTCCTCTCAGCGCCCACCACCTGCGGCGTCGGCGCGTGCGCCGGAAACACCGGAGCTACGGAGTGCGTCGGAGGCGTCGTGGGCGACACCTGCGATCCCTTCGCGGGCGCTGCGGCGACTGACGGTTGCGACGGTACGGACAACGACTGTGATGGAAGCACTGACGAGGACTTCGCGCCGGCAGTAGTAAGCTGCGGCAGCGGGGTTTGTGTCGCGTCCGGCACTCAGGAATGTCAGGCCGGCGTTGTCGCCGACATCTGCGTACCGGGTGCACCCACCGCGACCAACGATGTGACCTGTGATGGTCTCGATGACGACTGCGACGGCGAGGCGGACGAAGACTGGACCTCTGTCGCGACGAGCTGCGGTGTCGGCGCCTGCGCGTCCGTCGGAGCGACGACCTGCGGGGGCATTTCCGGCGAATCCGATACCTGCGTAGAGGGCACGCCCGCGCTGATCGACGACACCTGCGACCTCACAGATGACGACTGTGATGGCGAGACGGACGAAGACTACGTGGGCGCAGCAACAAGCTGCGGCGTGGGGGCGTGTGGCGCGGTCGGCGCACTCGTCTGTATCGCCGGCGTCCCAACGGACGACTGCGTTGAGGGCGCGCCGGATGCGGAGGGCCTCGGCGCCGGAAACTGCGGAGACAACATCGACAACGACTGTGACGGCAACACGGACACAGATACCGAATGCTTCGGTACGGTGCTCTGCTATGCCGACGATGACAGCGACGGCTTCGGCGACGGCGCTGTCAGTATTGAGCTCAGCGGCCCGGCAGTGGCCGCAGGCTGCAGTGCCTTCGACGACGGCACCAATCCGGTCGGCTACTGGGTGGCGGGCAATACAGATTGTGACGACACCGACTTCGATGAGAAGCCGGGCGCTCTCTGGTACCCGGATGCCGACGGCGACACCTTTGGCGACAGCGCCGCAGCCGCGAACGCCTGTGATCGTGCGGCCCCGACAGACGTCCTCGACCACAGCGACTGCGACGACGACCCCTCAGCCTGTGGCGAGGACTGCAATCCGGACGGAACCGAAGTCTGCGATGGATACGACAACGACTGCAACTCCGCGACGGACGAAGCCGCTCTCGTCGGGGAGCTCACCGGCAATCAGACCGGCGTGTGCTCCGGCGCGACGCAGGTGTGCGTGGGTGGCATTTTCGTTGACGATTACAGTGGAGTCGCAGGCTTCGGCGACGAGAGTCTTGCGCAGAACAACTGCAGCGACGCCCTCGACAATGACTGCGACGGCAGCACCGACACCGACGCCGACTGCTTTGGCGACATCACCTGCTACGCCGACGATGACTCCGATACCTTTGGCGACGCCACTGTCTCCGTAGTGCTTAGCGGATCGGATTCTGCGGCCGGCTGTAGTGCATACGCCGACGGCACGAACCCCGCAGGCTACTGGGTCTCCAACCAGGCCGATTGCGATGACGCAGACTTTGATGAGAAGCCCGGTGCGCTGTGGTTCGCCGATGCCGACGGAGACACCTTCGGCGACGCGGCCGGAATCGCAAGCGCCTGTGAGCGCGCGAACCCGACGGATGTCCTCGACAACAGCGACTGCGACGACGATCCATCAGCCTGCGGCGCGGACTGCAAGCCCCATAGCATCGAAGTCTGCGACGGCTTTGACAATGACTGTGATGGAGCGACCAGCGAGGCCGACCTCGTCGGCCCGGCGACCACTCTGCAGGACGGCGTGTGCCTCGGGGCTACACAGGTCTGCTCCGGCGGCCAGTTTGTAGACGACTACTCGGCGACCGCCGACTACGGTGAAGAATCGCAGTCCGGCGGGAACTGCGATGACTCGCTCGACAATGACTGCGACGGCACAGCTGACACCGATGACGAGTGTTTCGCCGACGTCATCTGCTACGCGGACGATGACTCCGATACATTCGGTGACCCGAACACTTCGGTGACCCTGACCGGTCAGGAAGCTCGCGACGGGTGTGCCGCCTACCAGGACGGCACGAACCCCAGCGGCTACTGGGTCACGAACCAGACGGATTGCGACGACTCCGACGCCGACGAGAAGCCAGGTGCGCTCTGGTTCGCCGATCTCGATGGCGACACCTACGGGGACCTCAACGGTGCGGCAAACTCGTGTGAGCGGGCGGACCCCACAGATGTCCTCGACAACAGCGACTGTGATGACGACCCGCTCGCCTGCGGCGAGGACTGCAACCCGGTCGGAACGGAAGTCTGTGATGGCTACGACAACGATTGCAATTCCAGCAGCGACGAAGGCGACCTGACCGACGAACTCACAGACAATCAGGTTGGCGTCTGTGCCGGTGCGGTGAAGGTGTGTGTGGGTGGGGTCTTTGCCAACGACTACAGCACAGTGGCCGATTACAGCCCCGTTGAGTCGCTCGCGAACACCAACTGCGCCGACAACCTCGACAACGACTGCGATGGCGAGACCGACGTCGACAACGAATGCGCCGGCGACCTCAGCTGCTACGCGGATACAGACGTCGACGGCTTTGGCGACGCTGCCATCTCGACGGTCATCACAGGCGCGGCCGCAATCGCCGGATGTGCATCGTACGACGACGGCACGAACCCTGTCGGCTACTGGGTTTCAAACGACACCGACTGTGACGATGCGGACTTCGACGAGAAGCCGGGAGCGCTCTGGTACGCGGACGCAGACGGTGACGGCTTCGGAGACCAAAACGGTACAGCAAACGCCTGCGAACGCCTGGACGCAACCGACGTCCTTGACCGCACGGACTGCGACGATGACCCGACCATGTGCGGCGCCGCGTGCAACACGGGCGAAACCGAAATCTGCGACACCTGGGACAACGACTGCGACGACGCGGTCGACGATGCGGATGACGACCTGAGCACCTGCGGCGGGAGCTGCGGCGACGGAACGGTCGATGTCGACGAGACCTGTGACGACGGAAACAACGACGACGGCGATGGATGCTCAGCGAGCTGCGCGATCGAGGACCGCGACAGCGACACGATCGTCGACCACGTCGATAACTGCCCGGATACCGCCAACACCGACCAGGCGGATGTGGACGGCGATCTCGCCGGTGACGTATGCGACGACAGCGATGGCGACAGCCTCTTCGACGCCGACGAGGACGTCGATGACAGCGGCGACCTCAACGACGACGATACAGACAGCGACACGAACCCCAATTGGGACGACTCGGACGACGACGGCGACGGCATCGAAACCATCGACGAAGATCGGGACGGCGACGGTGACGTTCGAAACGACGACACGGACAGTGACGACACCCCGGACTACCTCGACGCTGATGACGACGGCGACGGCATCGACACTGCGGATGAGGATCGCGATGGCGACGGAGACCCGCGCAACGACGACACCGACGACGACGACACCGCAGACTACCTCGACACCGATGATGACGATGACGGTATCGATACGATCGACGACAACTGCCCGCTCGTGCCCAACCCGGCTCAGGAAGACGCAGATGTCGACGGAATTGGCGACGCCTGCGACGACAACACGGATCGCGACGGTGACGGTGTGCTCGACGACGAGGACAACTGTCCCGACATCGCGAACCCGGCGCAGGAAGATGACGACGGCGACGGCGTCGGTAACGTGTGCGACGATGACTTCCTCGATCGCGACGGCGACGGCGTGCTGAACGACGCAGACAACTGCCCGGACACAGCGAATGCGGATCAGGCGGACATTGATAGCGATGGCATCGGTGACGTGTGCGACGACTTCAACGATCGCGACGACGATGGCGTTGAAGACGATGAGGACAATTGCCCCGACATCGCGAATGCCGATCAGGCTGATCTCGACGATGACGGGCTCGGCGATGCGTGCGACGACGACCGGGATGGTGACAACCAGCTCAATGACGTCGACCCCTGTCCCGACGACGCGCTCGACACCTGCGTCAGCGAGGATCTCGATGGCGTGATTACCGGTGGCAGCATCAGCGACTGTGCGACCTCGACAGGCTCGCAGGCGCCGGGTGCTGTGCTCTTCGTGATTGTCGGTCTGGCGATCATTCGACGCCGCCGATAAAGCGTCGAATCACCGGGAGTGTGGCCTCGGCCCCTGCGGCCGACGCTTTGCGTTTTTGGCAGGAGAGCCCCGAGCAGGAAGGCGAGAGCGAAGATGGCGAAACTGTATTTCTACTACTCGGCGATGAACGCGGGAAAGAGCACCTCGCTGCTGCAATCTGCGCACAACTACCGCGAGCGCGGAATGCGCGCGATCCTCATGACGCCGGCGATGGACGACCGAGCCGGCGTCGGGCGAATCAGCTCGCGCATTGGCCTCGACTCAGACGCGATGCCATTCGCCGCCGATAACGATTTGTACCGACACGTGCGGCAGGAACACCAACGGGACCCCGTAGCGTGTGTGTTCGTCGATGAGGCCCAGTTTCTGACTCGGATGCAGGTGCTACAGCTTACGCTGATTGTAGACCGTCTGGACATCCCCGTGCTCTGTTACGGATTGCGCACAGACTTCCGCGGCGAACCCTTCGAGGGCAGCCAGTACCTGCTCGCGTGGGCCGAGGAGCTCACGGAGATCAAAACCATCTGCCGCAGCGGCCGAAAAGCGACGATGAATGCGCGGCTGAACGCGGAGGGTGAGCGAGTATTCGAAGGGGACCAGGTCGAGATCGGGCACAACTACGAAGCCATGTCACGGCGCGATTTTGATCTGCCGCGCGCCTCGCCGATTCCCTACGTCGAGCCGGAGTAGCTCTACTCTTCGGCCATCGCGACGTTGAAGCCTTCGAAGTCGAAGGTATGAATCACCCGGGTCGTCTCACGGCCATGCGGCCGAAAGCGCAGGCGCGATACCCGACGAAGAAAGCACGAATTCTGCGCCTCGTCCGGGAACGAACTTGCGATGATGCGCGGCTCCAGCACGTTGCCCACGCGGTTGATTGTCCACTCGGCGACGATGCGCCCGAGGTAGTTGGGGTCCGATTCGAGCACCGACTGAAAGCAGTAGGACATCGCGTTGTGCCGTCGTGACAGCTCACGGTGCACGTCCTGCGCCGAGAGCGCGCCTTCGAGCAGCGACTGCGAATCGGGCAGGGGCGGCGGCGGCGGGCGAGGTACAACCAGCGCCTGCTTTGCGCCCTCGATCACCATGTCCATCAGTCGTTCGTAGCGCTCCCGCTCCGCTTCAGCGCGAGCGGCTTCGGCGGCTCTCGCGGCTTCTGCTGCTCGCTCAGCGGCTTCGTTGTCCTCTGCCGCCTGATCGTCCGGTGGCGTTGTACCGCCCGCAGGCGGGCTGGGATCCGGCGGCAGGGCGATGGGGGATCCGGCGGCAGCCGCGCCGGCCTGTTGCGTCGCAGGTTGCTCCGTACGGGCCGCTGCGTTGAGATCAGCACTGATCGAATTCAGCGCAGCGGTGATCGTGTTTGCGGCGCTGTTCGTCGCCTGCGTCGCTCGTGGCCGGATGACCGGCTCATCGTTCAGCGGATGACGCGGGCCGATCATGATCGCTCGCGGAATGGAGTACGCCGCTTCGGTATCCGGAACGATGTGTGTGTGTCGCTCGACCAGCCCACGACAGCGGTAACGAAATCGCACTTCCCCCGGGCGGACGCCGGGCATCACGAAGCGGCCGCGTTCGGTGGCTCGCACGGTGTTGCCCTGGTAGCGCACTTCGCAGTCAATCTCCGGCTCCAGGGACGCCGCCGAAATCACCGTGCCGGCGACGGTCACGCGCTCGTAGGCCGGCATGGGAACGCCACCGAATGCCTGAAGAAGGCTCGCGGTGGGGTCCCTGCTCGGTGGGGCGAGGCGGGTGGCGACCTGTGCCTGCTGCAGCATCTCCCGGTTCTGAACCTCGGGTTGCGCGGGCGCAGGCGGCGGGTCAGCCGCCTGTTCCAACGCGCGCTCGTCATTGTTGCCACCCACAGGCCAGGTGATTCCCTGCGAGGGGTCCGCCGGCAGGTCGATTCCGCTGCTCGGTGGTGCCTGCGTCGTGTCTTCGCTCCCGGCGCTGCACGCAAGGACGCAGAGCAGCGCGGAAACTGAGATGAGATGTGTGAGTCGAATGGGCACGGCGGCTGGTCGATCATTCAGGGGCGGGCGATTGTCTACAGCGCACCGGCTCTATGAATCAATCCCTCATTGCGCAAATGCCGGGTACTGCGCATGATAGCGGGCTCCATGTCAGGGGAGGTTCACATGAGACCCACATCGATGCCAACGCGAAGCGAGGCGCTGCCGGGCCGCGAGACGCCCATGCCTGTGCCGGACCGCCACTACGTGCTCGACGCGCCTCTGGACGGCCCCTTCGAGGGCATGGAAGTCGCGGTCTTCGGGCTCGGGTGCTTCTGGGGCGCCGAGCGAAAGTTCTGGCAGAGTGTCGGTGTCGTGAGCACGGCGGTCGGCTACGCGGGGGGCTACACGCCCAACCCGACCTACAAGGAGGTCTGCTCGGGGCATACCGGCCACAACGAGGTCGTGCGCGTTGTGTTCGACCCGACAAAGACGAGCTTCCACGAGCTGCTCCGAATTTTTTGGGAAAACCACGACCCGACCCAGGGTATGCGCCAGGGTAACGACCTCGGTACACAGTACCGGTCCGGCATCTACGTGGTTGATGAGACACAACGTGTGGCGGCAGAGTCATCGCGCAGCGCCTACGCTGAACGGCTCAGGGCAGCCGGATTCGGCCCCATCACTACCGAGATCATCGACGCGCCGACCTTCTACTTCGCCGAGGAATACCACCAGCAGTATCTGGCGAAGAACCCGGGCGGCTATTGTGGGATTGGCGGGACCGGCGTGAGCTGTCCAATGGGTGTCGAAGTCTGACCGTCGGCACCTGAAGCCTGCTCCTGAAAGAACGAGCGGACGAGCACCGCGCGGGGACGCGTACTACGTCAGACACGCGGCGCGGCCCCGGTGATGCAACTTGCAATGTGGCGTGGACACCGCGAAGGCACCGAGATGCGCTCCGGCCCACATCGACCCCTGCTACCGCTGCTGCTGAGCCTTGCCGTTGTTGCGGCGTGGGCGCCGCATGCCGCGCAGGCGCAGCACAGCGACGAGCACCGATCGACGACCTGGGCGACAGGGCCGAACCGCGGCGGCGCGTCGGAGCTGGGTGCGACGGAAGAAGCGGATCTCGAATCGACGGCCGGCGGCTGGACCTCACTTGCCGCTGAGGCGGAGCGCACGCCGTCCGCACAGGTTCGGCGCGGCGGCGGTGAGGGCGCTCCTGCCTACCTCATGCTGCGTGGCTCGGACCCGGCGCACGTGCTTGTGCTGCTCGACCGAATGCCTGTCCACGGCGCACTGGACACCTCCTTCGACCTCTCGCTGATTCCCGTCGAGCTGCTCGGCTCGATGACGGTGTATCGCAGCAACGCTCCGGTGCAGCTGGGGGCGCCACGCCCGGGCGGCATGGTTCACCTGGAGACGCGCTTCCTCGATGATGACGGCGCCCGAATCTCACTGACAGCGGGCAGCTACGATACCCGGCGTATTCACTACGCCCAGCAATGGCGCGGTCGCAGCGGTTCGACCCTGATGTCTGTCCTGTACCGCGGCGCGCAGAATGACTTCGAGTTCTTCGATGACAATGGCACCCCCCTGAACGCAGGCGACGACGCGACGTCCCGCCGTCGAAACGCGCACGCCGCTTCAGGCTCCTTCCTGATCAGGAACCGAATCCGCACCGCGAAGTGGCGGCTCACGTCGATGTTGCTCGGCGGTGCCGGTAGCGGTGGAGTGCCCGGTATCGTTTCGGCGCCGGCCCTGCATACATCGCGACAACGCCTGCGAGCGCAGTTCGGCTTTCGTGCGCAGCGGCCTCGCTGGCCGGGTGACAACAGTGACCTGGAGCTTGTCGGCGGTCTGAGCTTCGACCGACGGCAATACACCGACTCCCGCGACGAGCTCGGCGTTGGCGCGCAGGAGCTGACCGAGAGGGCGCGCCTCTCAATGCTTGGCGCAAGGACCACACACTGGCTGGGAAAGCACACGGAGCTTGCGACCGTGCTGGATTGGACCGCCGAAGCCTATCGTCCGCAGGACGCGCAGCAGCAACCGGTGGTTACGCGCTCGCAGAGGCACACGCTCGCGGCGGGCCTGCAGACGACATTTCGCTTCGCCGACCGTCGTCTCAGCCTGGATTTGGGGACACGTGTGGACCTGCTGCTCGATCGGGTCGCCCGATTGGGAGGAGCGTTCACCGGAGCTGAACAGTCGCTGCTCTGGTCGCCGCGAGGCGGGATCTCGGTGAACCCGATTCAAACAGGTCCACTGCGCCTGCAGCTCTACGCGAGCTTCGGGCTCGCCGATCGAGCGCCGGGATTCTTTGAGCTGTATGGAGACCGCGGCACAAGCTCGGGCAATCCCGATTTGAGGCACGAACGGCGGCTCGGCTACGACGTCGGTGCGCGTAGCGTATACACGGGCGAAGAGTTCGGATGGGCGCTGAGCTACGGGTGGTTCGACCGCCATGCAGACGACCTGATCGTGTTCGTCGAAAATGGAGTTGGCGTTGCAGTGCCCCAGAACATCGCAGAGGCGCGACTGCGAGGGCACGAGCTTGCGGCTGAGTTCAACTGGGGCACCCATATTCGGGTTGCCGCACAATACACATTCCTTGATGCGTTGAATCGAGAAGCGGCCGGTAGCCGGTACGCGCTGCCATACAGAGCGCGGCACACGTGGAGCGCCGAGCTGGGCGGCGGCTGGGCGTGGTTTGGAGCCTCATGGCGTGCGTCGGGCAGCAGCGAATCCTTCCTGGACAAGCGAGAGCTTCGCCCCCTGCCGGCGCGCACCATTCACAACGTTGAGCTGAGATTTCGCCCACCCGCTCTCTGGTCTCCGGAGCTGACCATCGCTGTGAATAATGTGTTCGACGATCGCACGAACGAGGTAGAACTGCCCGACGGCGGGAGGCCGCGAAGTGTTCCGGCGGCGATCTCTGACTACGTCGGCTATCCGCTGCCCGGCCGCGCCTATTACGTCACGCTGTCCATGACGCCGGGTCTCAGCGAGCGCAGGGACCGCTGACTTCAACAAAGTCGATGTCGAGCGGTGGAAAACCGGTATCCAGGGTGTTTGAGGCCGGCAAACCTGTGACTGCGTCCAGCACAACCACTCCTTCCTCGCCGGGCGTTCGATCCGCGATCCACACACGGCCCCAGCGCTCCTCGATGTCGAAAATTCCACCGCCTGGCGAGGTCCACACTTCAGGCCCAAGCTCGAAGGTGTCATCGAGGGTGGCGCGGTGCACCGTCACGCTGAAGTCATCGTTTGCGAGCGCGACCCACACCCGTCCCTGTTCGCCGAAAGCGACGCGGAAGATGTCGCGATTGCCCAGTTCGGCCTCAGTTACGACCAGCCCGCTCGTGTGACCGTTGCGCAGGTCGACAACTTCAAGGCCGCCATCATCGGTCGCTTCGCTTCCGATTCCGCGAGAGAATGATCGGTACACACCCGAGTGTGTGAAGGCGACGGTGCCGTCGCCTCTGATCGCGTAGGAGGTCGGATTGCAGGCCGCCAGTTCGAGCGTGGCGCTGCCCGTAAAAGCCGGAGCGGGCTCAAGCGTGTCCGGGTCGTAGGCGTGCAGGTAGCCACGGGATTCGGGAAGACACACAGGGTAGTCGTCCAGCCCCTGAATCATCGCGTACGCTACGCCATCGACGATGAAGACAGCGCCCGGCTCAACCTTTTCGTCGTCGTCGGTCCACACAGGCAGCTGCACGGGTCCGTCGACCAGAAAGTCGCCGTCGTCGACCTTGTTGGCGTCCACACGGATAAGCGAGCCGTCGGCATACAGCGGGACGAGGGCGGTGCCGTCATCGCTGAGGGCGATGTCCCACGGATTTGCACCGGCGCCGACCGACCTCTGCCACAGGGTCGCAAACCCACGTTGCGGATCGAGCTCCTGAATCGAATCCGCGCCCAGCCGATTTACGACAAACACACGCTCGCCAAAGACGCGGACCAGCGAGTCGTGATGGACCGCCGTGAGGTCGGATGCCACCTCGTATGTGTCCGCGTCGATGACAGCGACGCTGCCGCCGGCGCCGAACTCCGTCGCCACCACAACCACACAGCGCGATGTGAAAGCGCTTCCGTCGTGCCTGCCGAAATCGCCGGTGTCGCCGCCTTCTGAGCCGGTCAGCTCATCGCAGCCGGCGAGCAGCGCCAACCCCGCGATGGCAAGAAGCGATGCTGTCGCGGTCCGCCTCAAAGCGGGTCCCGGACGAAGGCGCCCACCGCGTCGATGTCGAAGCCTGCGCTGTCGAAAGTCGGGGTCGGGTCGTAGACCGGGTGTCCGGCGCCATCGACTTCGCTGCCGTCGCCGACAATGTCGGTAACACGAACATGGGTGATCGAAGTCAGGTCCAGGAGGCCGCGCATGACCATGGCATGCTGACGCAGGGTGGCAAGGTCGAAGCCTGTGCCAAAGTCCGACGCGTACGCACCAGCCACCTGGCTGTAACGACTTGTGTCGACCGATCCGTATGTGGGGATCGCGTCGTTTCCACGCGCGGAGATATCAAAGGCGGCAAAATCGAGACCGTTGCTCGATACTTCAACACGCGCGAACTCGAGAAAAGTCTCGTTGAACGCGTTCTCGAAGACGACGATGTCGGCTCCCGGGATATCGGATGCGGCCGCGCTCAGAGCGACGGTGATGGTGCCACCCTCGCCGAGACTGAGCACATCGTCTGATGCGCGACTCGCCGGGCCGATGGCTCTGCTTGTATCCGACCAGTCCTCACCAAGGCGGGCGCCGGGCACAAACTCGACGACTTCGTCTGCCCAGATTTGCAGGCGCTCGTCGTCAGTCGGAACCGCCGTCCAGCCGACAGCGCTCCCCTGAGTTGGGAAGCCGCCTTCGTGGACCCGATAGACCTGATGAAAGTATGGGGATTCGCCCACACAATTGTCCGTCACACGAGCAAACACCCGCACATACTCGACGTCGTGCGGGGCTTGAACGGTGACGGCGTTGCCGGCCACCCATGCGTCTGGCGACGTCGCCGAGATGTCGTAGCTGACTCCGACCTCGATCGCTGTCACGGCGATGTCGGCAGCTTCCGTGCCGAGGGGCGCCGTCTCGCCGTCGCTAAAGGTCAGGGTGTCGCCGTTGAGCACCGCCCGCAGAGTGGGCCCCTGGGGGATCACGCATTCTTCGGGGCAGGGCGGCGAGGCGCAGGTGCTGACCGCGACACAGCGCGCACCATCGAACCAGGTGCCGGCATCGCAAACACAGGTTCCTGCCATGTCGCAGTGTCCGCCGTCGCCGCAATCCAAATTCGCGCAACGGCCGTCATCGACGTATTCCCAGGGGCCTTCCTCGGCGGTGTTCTCAGCGCTCCGATCGTCGGCACACGCGGAAAGCCAGAGCAGTGTGCCGAAGCAAACAGCGATGGCGCTCGAGCGAATGTGTGGATTGCGATACATGATGAGACTACTGCGCCGCCGTCGTCAGGATTGACCAGCCGAATCCGCCACAACCTGTATCGAAGTCAGACGCGTCCGCACCGGCAGCGTTACGGGTCGAGCTTTCGTCGGCGCCGTCAAAGACCGACTGGCAGAGGCGGAGTTGACCCGTGCTATCTGTCGCCCACTCGAAGCGACTCCAGAGGTCGGGCGAGAACTGGTTGTCGGCGTCGTTGTGTGCGATCAGCACTCCGGCGCCGTTGTCGACAAAGCTGATGTCGAACCCGGAGGTGTCGGGCGCAGACCCGAGCACCAGGCGCGTGTCGGAGATGACCAGCGCCATACCGAAATCGTCCGTGTACGATCCGACGATGTCGGGGGCCTCGAAGCCTTCGGCGTCCTCGTCGCACGCTGAGAATGCGCAAACGAGCGCGAGCAGAGAAACCAGCCGGAGGGCTCTTGTCGTGAATACAGACATGAATCTGTCCCGTTGTCGATCTGGCGGCCCGTTACAGCGGGGCGGCCGGTGTTGTCGTTGGACGTGGCAATCCCTCGGTGCACACGTACCCGTTACACGCGGACCATCCGCGCTTCGCTGTGGCAGGTCTTCGGACTCTCGAGCGTGCGCGTTGCGCTCCTACTCTCCGCATTCTTCCCAGGCCTGAGCCCAGTGAGGTGTTTGCAGATTTCGTTCTCGATCACCGCTGCGGGGCAGCTCCGGATTCGCACCGGATTCCCTCTCTCGGCCTCAATGACGTAGCATCTCGGCGCCTCAGCACGCCGGACGCTGCTCCCGTCAGGGGAGCTTGTCAAGACGAAAACCGGGTCGTCCCGTGAGGCCTCGGCCGGTCAATCGGTGGGCGAGACGGCCTCGGGTTCCACGACGAGCGGGCCCAGCGGCGGCGCTACGGCAGCGACGGCGCTCAGCTCGCGCTGTAGATCTTCGAGCGAGCAATCGAACTCCTGGCGGACGAAGTGCTCGAGGGTCACAAACTGCACGTCGTCCCACTCTGCGGCACGCGCCAGCGCGGCACGCACGATCTCCGGGTTGCTGCGATCGTGCATCAGGACGATGCCACCCTGGTGTATGGCTTCAAGCAGGCGCGCCAGCGTGAGCTTGAAGACCTCATCTTCGTCGTTGCGTCGCGCCAGCTCCCAATCGCGCGTGTCGCGATGCCACAGCACCTGGAGCATGCCGCTGCGTTCCATCGCGTCACCCCATTGGTTGTGAATCGCCGGTGCGTAGTCTGAGCCGCCGTAGAAGGGCGCGCCGCCGGGAGGCCTGAAGTAGGCGGAACGCCGGGGGTTCAAGGCCCTGTCAGCCAGCCACAGTTCGTACCGATCTCGAATCTCAGGGTAGGCGGCAACGGTGTCTTCCGGGCTGGTGTCCCAGTGCAGATCTCCGAAGACGTCTCCACGCGCTCGTCGGAAGTCCCGCGTCGTTTCGGTGTGCAGCGCGAGATTGATTGCGATCTCGCAGAGTTCGACTTCAGCGAGGACCCAGTGAGCGCTGTTAACGCCCATCACCCGGTCGAACTGTCGGGCGTGACGAAAGGTATGATTGCCGATCTCGTGCCCTTCATCGTGCATGCGATGAATGAGAGGGTGGGAGTCCGAGTCCAGAATCCTGCCGACCACGAAGAAGGTCGCTGGAACCTGCGCCGCCGCAAGGATGTCGAGCAGCGCCCCCGTCGTGTCGTCGTCCGGTCCGTCGTCAAAGGTCAGTGCCGCTACGCGCCGTTCGGTGCGGCCGCCGGGGTACAGACCGGGAACCCACTGTGACGCCTGTCGCCGCCCCGTCCATCGATAGTCCGCGTCTAATCCGCGGCACCGCGTCCGGCTGTTCGCCGCCCCGCTGCCGCCCCCGTGCTCTCCATTGTCACTCTCCGTGTCCCTTCGGCCTTCGCCGAGCGCGGCTGGCGGTAGCACAGCAGGGGGCTGGGTTCGGGGGGGCTGCGCCTCGGTGGCGACAGGCGAAATCACCGGTGGTTGGGTGCTCGGCACGGTGTGGGGAGCGTCGTCTATCGGGCGGCTCGCGCTCTGCCGCCCCGAGTCGGCGGCTGCTTCCGTTGCGGCGTGGTGGTCGTCGATCGTCGCCGTCGCGGAAGCTTCATCGCCGTCGCCCGCTGTGTTGCTGCGCTCGGTCTTCCCACAGGCAGACATCCACACACAGAGGCACATTCCGAAGCACAGCCCCAGCGCCTTGAGGCACAGCCGGTTCAGCGGTGAATCGTGCGCCTCAAGGGCAGCGCTGTTTTGTTCGCAGATCAGCGGCTTCCCCTCGGCTCAGCGCTGAATCCGGCGCTTCGCGATTCGAGACAGAACGCCCTGGTAGGCGGTCGGAAAACTGCGCTGTGCCAGGTCGATTGCGTACGCGTCCTTCCCTATCAGTACGCGCCGCTTGTTGCGTTCGATACCGCGGACGATCGAGATCGCGGCGGCCTCTGGGGTCGTGCGCGCCACCCTGTCGAAACGGTCCGCCACCTGCTCAGGTGTGTCCCCAAAGCGGTCTATGCCCGTCGTGCGAGAGTTGCGCGCAATGTTTGTTCGTATCCCGCCCGGGTGCACACAGGTCGCGCTCACACACGAATCTTCCATGTCGAGTTCTTCGCGGAGCGCTTCTGTGTAGCCCCGAACAGCGAACTTCGCAGCATTGTAAACACCCTGCGTCGGCACGCTGATGATGCCAAACACGCTGGAGACGTTGACGACGTGCCCGTAGCCTGCAGCCTTCAGGTGAGGCAGGAACGCCCTTGTTCCGTACACGACGCCCCAGAAGTTGATGTTCATCAACCACTCGAAGTCTTCATAGCTGACGGTGTCGAGTGTCGCACCGAGAGCCACGCCGGCGTTGTTGATGATGATGTGGGCTTCGCCGTAGTGCGCGACGACGGACTCAGCCCATGCTTCGACCTCTGCGCGATCTGCGACGTCGACGACCGTTGTGTGCACGCGCCCGCCGAGCGGTGTGGCAGCCTCTTCCGTCTCTGTGAGGCCCTCTTCGTCGACGTCACTGAGCGCCAGTCGGCACCCGCGCTGAGCGCATTGCAAAGCCAGCGCCCTCCCGATGCCGGACGCCGCGCCTGTAATGGCGACCACTCTACCTTCGATGCTTCTATTCATAATACGCTCGCTGGGCGACGACTGATCAGTCGCGTCGTCGCAACCCGGTTACCTCATCGGGACGTTTTCGTCGCGCTACCTTGTCCCGGTGCAGGGCGCGCACGTCCTCCATAAAGAGATTCGATTCACGCTGTGTGCTCAAGCTGCCAACGATCATGGCCAGCAGCGAAGCGGGCAGACCGAAGAGTATCGCCGACATTGGTGGCGTGTCGGCCCGAAACTGAAAGAAGAGATACACGATGGCGCCGACCACGAAGGCGGCGACCCCGCCGATCCGGTTTGCCCGCTTCCACCATATGCCTGCGACCACGGGGACGAAGAGGGAAGCGCTGAGAACGCCGATCGCCGCTGAATAGAGCTCGGCGATCAGGCCCGGGGGGTTCCACGCCAGAACCACGGCTACGGCGCCAACGCACCAGACCACGGCGATGTTGATTCGGTGCAGCGCATTCGCCGAGAGCTCCTGCGACGAGAGCTGGGATATCAGGTCGTGAGCGATGGCGCTTGAACAGGCGAGGAGCAGGGCGTCGGTCGTCGACATGACGGCTGCGATGACGGCGGCGACCGCGAGCCCTCGCAGAATCGGCGGCAGTTCACCGGCGACCACGTTGTGGAAGACCAGGTCAGGGTCCTCGAGCAGCGGGTACTTTACGACGGCAACCGGAACGATCACGAAGACCGCCGCCAGAATCAGGACGCAGTAGAACACCATCGCCAGGTTCAGCGAGAAGCGGGCGCCGTCTACGTCTTTCGCAGTGTACACGCGCATTACGATGTGCGGGATCACGGGGATTGCTGCTGCCCAGATTAGGAAGGAGCCGAGGCTGGACTCAAAGCGTGCCGCAGACGCGTCACCGATGGCCGGCTTTACGTCGACGGCGACGTCAAGCAGACCGACCGGAGCGCCGAAGCGGGACACCAGCAGCGCTGCGAGCCCCACCACAACCAGCAGCATGATTCCGCCCTGAGCCACATCGGTCCATGTGACGGCGAGCATTCCGCCGATGCTGACGTAGAGCACGAACACCACCGTCGAGATCAGCAACGCGGTCTCGTAGTCGATGCCCAGCAGCGCTTCGGCCGTGATGCCGGCGGCTTTGAGCTGAGCGACAATGTAGACCGTGAAAGACGCGACGATCAGCAGCGGTACACCGACCTTCAGGATCAGGCTCGGATATCGCCAGGTCAGGAAGTCCGTGATCGTGAATCGTCCGAACCTGCGCAGGGGCCCCGCAACCAGAATTGCAGCGAGAGGGAAGCCCACAACCGCTCCCGCGAAGAGGGCCAGCGTACTCGGTACGCCGCGAGCAAACGCGAGTCCCATGACTCCAATCACCGATCCGCCGCTGGCCAGCGAGGCCATGATGGCCAGGGAGTTCATCCACGGGCCTATGCGGCGGCCGGCGACCCAATACTCGTCGGCCGAGGTGAGCACCCTGCGCGATGCGTAGACGCCGAGGGCGACACACAGCGCGAGGTAGAGCAGGACGATCCCATGTTCGATACTCATCGCAGGCGGCGCTCGATGAAGAGTCGTATCAACGCGATCACCGGCGCTACGATCATGAGCGCTGCCAGCATCCAGCCGAGGGCCACCATCGGGCCCCATGTGGTCTCCGTCGACCAGGGCAGGAATGACGCCACTGCCATAGCCAGCAGCAGCGCGATGTACACGATGTCGCCTGTGCGCATTGGAAAAAACGAATTCATCGGGAGCCCCGGCCGGTGGGCGCGCAGTATCTGCCCGCGCCCGGGACACGCAAGCACAACA
>JAUICO010000018.1 GCA_030427825.1 bacterium
TCCACGCCCGTATCACCTCGAAAGGCGTCGGGCTGAGCGTCTGCTGCGACGTCGTTGTACCCGGCGTCGGGGTAGTGGTTGACATCCTCTCCACCGCATGCGGCGATGAGCAGGATGGCGGCCGAAATGGCCAGTGCTGCGATCGGGGGCACACAGCGGCCCGCTATCAGGGTGGCGTTCGCCATGGTCCCCTCCGGGGGTAGTGGCCCCCAACGGAGCCGTAGAGAAGGTTTACATAACGATTCTAACCGGGCATCGTCCAAACCCCTTGTGAGAACTGGAATCTGCCACAGCGCAGGGGATTGCGCAACAACCAAACTACCAGATTGTCCCGGCGAAAACATGGGCCAGCTCTGGGTTTCCGCCGTGCTGTGCAACGCGACATTGCTACGGCGAATCGCGTTCGAAACCGCTGGCGGGCAGATTTCCGGCCGCCTCCTTGCGAATGAGCGAAGTCTGGTGCGGTCGAGACTGTGGGCGAAGGCCGCGGACATGGTGAACGACCCTGCGCCGGTTGCGAAATCCGCGCTTTGGATGCGTTGCATGCCGCTAAAAATGTCCTGCAATATCAGAAGCCTGACCGGGTTGTCGCACGCGAGAACCGGTGGGGTGTTCGCAAGCTGATTTGCGAAACCCGCATCTTCGTCGCGTGCCTATTCGTCCAGATGGCGGGAGGCGGCCACAGGAGCACCTGAGAATGAAATGCGTGACACGTTGGATGGGGCGGACACCCGGGTCTCGTCGTAACCAACAGCATCAGGCGCACTGTCGGCACCGTGAGTTGCAAACGAAGAACCCCGACTTCGGAGCGCGCGTCGAGTTGCAGAGACACGCCTCGGCGCCTACGCTCCCACGGTATGTATCCTGGAGCCGGGGAACGATGGACCGCACAGAAGTCGCCAGAAGAGTAGACGCGATGCGTCGCGGGGCTCGTGCTGATCAGCACGGACAATCCGAGACCTCCAGATGCCGGCGACCGGAGGCTCGGCTGCGCGTTGCCGACGAATTGTTCGAGTGGCAGACGAAGAGTGGTACGCAGAGCCGGGGCGGAGCCGCGTTGGCCGAGGCGGAGCGCGAGCTCGGGATGAGAAACTACGCTGCCGTCGTTCGTCGGTTTCAGCGCAACCGAGCGCCGGTCAGTGGCTGATTCAAGCCCGACGACTCTCTCCGGCGCAGTCTTCGCTATGGCGAGTGCCTTTCGCGACAAGGACCTGCCTTTTGCCCTGGGTGGTGCGCTGGCCATGAACCGGTACTGCACCGAGCGCTTTACGCGCGATGTCGATATGAATGTCTTTGTCGAAGCTACGCGCATTGACGACGTTATCGCCTGTCTGCAGCTGTCGGGTGCGACCTTTGATTCGGCTCAGGTGCGTCGGCAGGCGCAACAAAGCGAAGCGCTGGTGGCCCGCTTTGGTGACATTCGTGTTGATATCTTTTTGAACACCATTCCCCTCCATGTGGACGCGCAGAGTCGCGTCGTCGTGCACCCTGCAGACAAGTGGAAAATTCCATACCTGAGTTTGGAAGACCTCATCGTACTGAAGACCTTTTTTGACCGCATCAAAGACCGCCACGACATTGAAGTGGCTGCAATGGAAGTGGGAGAATCGCTGGATGTCGCCTACATCAGGCACCAGTTGTTGGCACATCTCGACGAATCGGACCCAGCTGTCGTTCGAACACTGCGAACGCTATCTGCGCCTGGGACCTCGCGCGATTGAATGATCTTCTCGAAGGTACGCTGCGGCGGAATTGCAGACTACGGGTGAGTTGCGCTGCTTCAGGTGGTCGGCGGGATAGTGCGCTGGTAGGGTTGAGGATTGCGGTCTCTGTCGCTCTGACGCTACAGTCTACGGACTTGGATCAGCAATGTCGCCGGGAGCGCACAGTGGCCGGGAGTTGGGGAAAGCGAGTCAAGAGGGCGATCGACATCGTCGGTGCGGGTGCGGGCCTCGCGGTGCTGTCGCCGGTGCTTGCCGGCGTCACCGTCGCCGAGCTCGCCGTGCACGGCTGGCCGCCGCTCTTTACTCAGCGGAGACCGGGCCTGGGTGGCGAAGTGTTCCTGATGTACAAGTTCAGGAGCATGACCAACGAGCGTGGAGAAGACGGTGAGCTGTTGCCTGACGCGGAGCGTCTCACCGAATTCGGGCGCTTCATTCGGCGCACCAGCATTGATGAGCTGCCCGGACTCCTGAACGTCCTGCGGGGCGAGATGAGCCTGGTCGGCCCGCGACCGCTCCTGGTTCAGTACCTTGACCGATACTCTCCTCACCAGGCGCGTCGCCACGAAGTTCGGCCGGGCATCACGGGTTGGGCGCAGGTAAACGGGCGGAACGCGATCTCCTGGGAGGACAAGTTCGACCTCGATGTCTGGTACATCGACAACTGGTCGCTGGCCCTCGATCTGAAGATCCTGCTGATGACCGTCTCGAAAGTGGCAAAGCGGAGCGGCATCTCAGCGCAGGGCGATGCCACCATGCCGGTCTTCCAGGGCACCCCCGAGCGTCTGCGCTGAAGTTTTTCTGTCCTTTGACATTTCCGTGACATGAGTCGCGCTATCTTCACCGCGCCATTCACTACAGTCGCGGAGACATACATGGCGCAAGCGATTCCCGGGGACGAGTACCGCCCGGATGACACTGCCCGGACAACGGGGTGGGCGCGATTTATTCGCGCCATGTTTATCACTTTTCACCTGCTCCCGTTGCTGGCCATTTTCACAGGCGTGACGTGGCAGGTCGTTGTGTGTTGTGCGGTCCTGTATGTGGTTCGGTTCTTTGGAGTCACCGCAGGCTATCACCGATACTTCTCTCACAAGACCTACAAGACCAGCCGGGTGTTTCAGTTCATTCTGGCGTGGCTCGCGGAGATGTCCATGCAGCGCGGTGTGCTCTGGTGGGCGTCCCATCATCGCGACCACCACGCCGGGTCAGATACCGACCGGGATATTCACTCGCCGGTGAAGAGAGGCTTCTGGCACGCGCACATGACGTGGTTATGGGCGCCCGAAGCGTCATCGCCCCGATCGCGGGTTCGCGACCTCTCACGGTACCCCGAGCTTCGTTTTCTCGACCGATACTGGTTGGTCCCTCCGCTGGTGACCATGATTGCAGTTACCGTGGTCTTCGGATGGTCGGGACTCCTGATCGGCTTCGTGCTGAGTACGGTCCTTGTGTGGCATGCGACCTTCAGCGTGAACTCGTTCGCACACATGTTCGGATCCAGGCGATTCGACACCGCGGATCAGTCAAGAAACAATTGGCTTATCGCTCTCATCACACTGGGTGAAGGGTGGCACAACAATCACCACCACTACATGAACTCAGTGCGACAGGGCTTCAAGTGGTGGGAGTATGACGTGACCTGGTATGTGCTGAAAGTGCTGAGCTGGGTCGGCGTTGTGTGGGATCTGAAGAACCCGCCGAAACACATTCTGTCGGCCTGAGCCCCTACTTCGCGATGGACTCCCGCAGGGCGCTCCACGAACGCATCGCGTGAATGCGTGTGTCCCGTAGCAATCCGAGGTTGCGGGCGTTTTCTTCGAGCTCGTACACACGGTCCAGTTGCGCCATCTGGTGAATCACCGCATCGGCGGCATCCAGGGCGTGGCCGAGCGCTCCGAGTTTATCTGTGTCCGCATCAAGCGCCTCAGCTTCGCGAAATTCACTGATTACACGGTTCCCCTCTTCAGCGAGCGCAGAAACCAGCTCAAACACAGTGGTGCTTTCTCGGGCCGCGCGGATCTCCTGCAGCTCGCTCTGCCAGTTTTCTTCGCGCTGAATGACAATGCCCAGATTGCGCGAAACGGTATCCGGTTCGACGCCGGCGACGACCAGCTCCTGCATGGTCTCTCGAACGTCGCCCAGAGTGCGGATCGCTCGTTCCAGCAGGTCAGGGCGCCGCGAGAGGCGCGACTTTCCCGCAAAGTGACGGTCGTAGACCGCGAAGGCTTCATTGGCCCGGTTCGCCGATACAGAAACCAGCTGCTCGGGGCTGAGTGAACGCCGAGACTCTTCGACCGCCCGTTCTTCGTCGATGTAGGTCCTGCGATTCTGTCGAACGATGTCGCGATCCCGCCCCAGGCCTGCAAGGCCGTTGTTGATCTGTTCGGTCATCGACGATTCGATTGTGTTCAGTGAGGCGACCATTTCGCTGAGCATGTCAGCGTCCCGCGTCGGCCGGCTCTGGCCGGCGAAGTGCCGAGCGTATCGATGAAAGACGGCATTCGCATCGGCGGCCAATATGGCCCCCGCTCGCGCGCCGTCCCCAGCCGCCTGCGCCTCGGCTACACGCGGCCGCTCGGTCTCGTAAAGCTGCAGTCGATCACGAAAGCCGCGCACCACAAGGTCGTCGGCCGTGTTTGCTTCAGCGTCGGCGATCAGCGCGCGGGCGGCGTCGATGATCGCGTCAAGCTCGCCGATAACGCGGGTCGCACGCGGCAGTCCGGAGAAACGGCGCATGTATCTGCGGTGAAGCGTGTCGGAGCGTTCGAGCAGTTTGGGAATTGTCTGCATGTGTTTGTCTTTGTTCCTGATGTGTAGAGATCGGGTGGCAGCGAGCGGCGTGCCGACAACGCATGGCCTCAAAACCCGGTGATTGAGAAGTGCATCAGATCTTTGGTGCGGCCTTCAATTTCGCCGCCCCATTGCCAGCCGACTTCTGTGGTCATCGCGCGATACACAACACCGTCAGAGGTAATGGACTCGCGAGGACGAAGCTCAGGATCCCATTCGCCACCGATGCCAAGTCGGCAGCCTTCTATGGATTCGGGAGTGACGACGTCGACGTTGCACGATCGATACAGGCCGTTTCTGTTTGCATTGATGTCGATGGCAGTACCAAAGGAGTGGTTGCTCCATTCGGTGCGAAGCCCATCCACAATACGGCCTCGTGTACGACCGGGGCGGTACCCGGTGACTTCGGTGAAATCAAACTCGCCGGAATCGACGATGACGCGCAGTGCTCGGCGCAGGTTATCGGCGTAGGCCCAGCACACCTGAATCGCGTCCTCCTCGATGCCAAACTCGGTGAGGTCGATCTCCACCTGGTCTTCCGTACACACAGAGCACCGAGGGTCCTCCGGACTGCGTTCGTCGTCCGTTACGTCGGCGTAGTCTTTGTCAGTGGTCCGACGGTTCACAGCGCGACCTTCTTCTGTACTCCAGTTGTAGCTGCTGTAGGTGCAGGCTGTCGGCGTAACGCGGGCCGACTCGGGTGTCGCTGAGTCGTCGCCCGCACGCTGGGCGCTGCCGGCTGAAGGCGGTCCATCGTCCGGCGGAGCTGCGCCGCCCGCTGCTTCTCCTGCGTCCGATGTCGTCGAGGAGGTTGCGGGCACAGGAACGTCGCCGTCTGTCAGTGTGTTTGCTTCGGCCTCAGTGTACTCATCGGCCGCAGCCGCTGCCGGCGAGTCGTCCGCGACCGCAGCCTGCGTAGAGTTGCCGGACTCGTTGTGTTCCTGTGTCGTCATTTCGATCGCGGTTGCGGTCGCACCGGCCGGTGATCCCGATGTGGTCGAACAGGCAAGGAGCAGCATGGCGGCAAGGGCGGCCGTTGCGACGCGGCCGAATTCAGCGATCGAAAGGAACTTCATTTGTGACCTGCACGGGGTAGTGGTCGCTGTTCTCGACACGTACACGCTCCCAGACATCTGCTCTGCGATTCACATAGGGCTCGCGCAACCACGCCTGGAAATTCTGCGCGTTCTGAATGTGGTATTGATAGTCGCCGTTGCGTCGTTTTGACGCTGCCGCGCGCAGGACGACGGAGCGCTCGTCGAAGTGCTGCGCGTAGATGTTCTCGCGAAACGGGTCGGTGTAGCTCCAGTATTCCTCGGCATTCGACAGGTAGAGAGCGCGTAGTGGCACGCCAAGTTCGCGAGCGGCGGATCCGATTCCGACCATGCCTTCGTCGTCGAGCAGGTTTGCCACCATCGGACGCACTCGGCCTACACGGACCAGGTTTCGCACCCAGTCATACTGCTCTGCGTCGTTGATGAAGCCGGGCACGCCGGCCTCCTCGAGTACCGAAGCGAGGCGCGTAAAGCGCAAATCGACGTCGCCGCGGGCGCTGCGCCAGACGCGGACAATGCGACCGACGTCGGGGCGTCCTTCGAAATGCGAACGGATCAGGTCTTCGCTGCTGTGACGGTTGCGGCGCCGCCACAGCGCGACGAACTCCTCGGGCGACTCCGCATGTTCAAAGAAGGCGGCGTAGGCCATGTGCAGACGCTTGATCCACGGATCGTAGTCCGTCACCCACACCAGCTCTGCTTTCATCCAGCCCGCATAGAGGTAGGTCTGGTCTGAGCCGACGCCCGCGTAGCCGCCGCCCAGGTCACGCAGGTGCTCATACATGACGTAGCTGTGAAGCTCGTCGCAGTAGAGGTAGTGGCGGCCCTCAAGATCGTCCCGACTGGCGTTGAGCTCCGAAGGTGCCGGATCTTCCGCCGAAGCCATGAAGATCGCCTGCCGCTCTTCACTCAGCGGGCCGGGCAGAGCGCCGGCTGCTTCTTCGGGCACCGGCTGCGAGCTCGCGGTGTCGTCCGTTGCCTGCGCCGCCGCCTGCGAGTCGGGAACCGCTTCTGCGAGGTCTGGGGCCAATCCATCGTCTGAATCTGTCGGGCGCTGCCCATCATTGTCCCCGAGTGCCGCCGTCTCGTCCGCTCCCGTCGCTCCGTTGTCGACGAGCTCATCAGAGGAATTGCAGGCCGTGGCCAGCGCGACGCAGATCGCCGCAGGGAACAATATCGAGAGCAATGGCTTGGAAAAGTGGCACATGGGACCGGAAAGCGCTTTGTTTGAGCAAAGATCAACGTCGCTTGAATAGGCAGCGGCGGCAACTCGTTAGCAGTGACGTGAGTCGAAGACACGAACATCTGGGAGCCGCATTCGTGAGCCCGCCCCGCAGCCTTTGCGGCAGGTCCACCTTTGACGCGGGTTCCGTTTCGGCGGCCCGCCTGCGCCCTGGCGACAGGTCTCTCAAGGCTGCGATGCCGAAACGCCTCGTCGCTGTCGCGGCGCTGGCATGCGCATTGTGCATCTCCTGTGGAGCCTCGGCGCAACAGCGATACACGGTCGAATCCGGAGACACCCTCGGCGCGATCGCGATCGAGACCGGCTGCACCGTCGGCGAGCTGCGAGCCGCCAACGGCATCAGCGGCGACGCAATTCGCGTAGGTCAGCGGCTCAGCATTCCCAGCTGTACACCTGCAGAGACAGGCAACACCTACACCGTAGTGTCCGGCGATATTCTGGGCAGAATCGCAGAGAACATCGGATGTAGCGTGTCCGCAATTCAGGCCGCCAACAACATGTCCGACGACATCATCCGCGTCGGTCAGCGCCTGCGCATCCCCGCCGATTGCTCGGCCACCGGCGGCGCCTCTGCGTCGTCCGCGACGCCTCAGCCAACACGCAGTGGAAGCGGCTCCGGCGTGGCTTCAGAAGACGGCGGCGATCTGCAGCCTCTGATGCAGCGCTACGGGTTCAACCCGCCCGAGCACTTTCGCGCCCTCGTGATGGAGTTCACATTCGACCGCACCCGTTCGAACGTGATTCGCGAGCGCATCTTTGACTACGACAACACGGGCTCGCGCTCCTCCGGTTGGAACCCCGCGTCCACGGTGAAGCTCTTTGCCGGCATTGCCGCGCTGCGACGAATTCGCGAGCTTGGCTTTACGCCGGACGCGCAGGTTACGTTTCACACCTCGCCGTCGGCGCACACCTACGAGCTGCGAGAGCTGGTCCAGGATGCCCTCGGGCCGAGCAACAACATCGCCTACAACCTGCTCGTGACCTTCGTCGGCTGGGACTACATCAACGGCGAGTTTCTGACGCCCTCCAACGGCTTTCGCGGGACCGCCATGCGGCGGGCGTATGAGCGTACACGCTGGACCGAGATGGGCTTTCAGGACTCGTTCCGGCCCTCGCCCGAGATCACGATCACCGAGGGCGGCAGGTCACGCACCATCGAAGCTCGCAACGGCGACCACGAGATCAGCTGTCACGGGGCGGCCTGTACCAGCCTGCGTGATCTCGCCGAGGCCCTTCGCCGCCTGATGCTTCAGGAACAGCTCCCGGCCGGCCAGCATTGGAGCATCCCGACCGACGACCTGCGCATGATTCGCCGCACTCTGCGCACCGACCGTCGTCGCGGCGAAGAGGTCGTCGATGCGCTCGGCGAGCACATCAGCGGCGACGGCGTGCGGTTCTACCACAAGGCCGGCTACTCGGCTGACTGGTACAGCGACAACGTCTACGTCTACGACCCCACCGAAGACCAGGCGTGGATCGTCTCCCTGGCCGGTTACCCGGGGCGGGATTGCCTCACAGAGGCCGCCGGTATCATCGGGCAGATCATCGCGAGCGGCGAGCTGCGGCGACAATAACGCGGTCATGCCGTGCCGCCCGCTCCACCACATCGGAGTGCGTTTCAGTTGCCGTACGGAATCGGGTATAGGCTCGACTGAATGTTGCGAGGTCCCAATTGAGACACCTGGTCAGACGGCAGTTTTGGTGGTTGGTCGCCGCGACCGTATTGTTACTGGGCGCCGCCGGCCTGGCTTCGCTTGCGTCCGAGGAGGCCTACGCCAGCTCCGGCTCAAGTTTTGGGGGCAGCAGCTTTGGTGGATCCTCCGGTGGCAGCTCGTCCGGTGGCGGCTCGTCGGGTGGATACCGCGGTGGCAGCAGCTACGGCGGTAGCAGCTATGGTGGAAACAACTACGGCGGCGGAACCTACTACGGTGGCGGCACACCTATGAGTCCGGTGGTCGGCCTGGTCGTATTCGGCACCATGGCGACCGTTGTTACGGGCAGCATGGTCGCAGGCGCGATACGGCAGCGCCGCCTCGCAAACCGCTTCTCAGTCCTTGAGCTCGCGATGGCGATTCGCGCCGACCAACGGGACCTGCAGGCACAGCTCGAGCGCGTCGCGCGCCGGGCGGACATGTCGACGACCCGGGGGCGTTTTCGTGTGCTTTCCGAGCTGATGCTCAACCTCAGACGACGGAAGGACGAGATCACCCACGCGGCGCTCAAGACGAAATTCAAGCTCTCTGCCGGCGAAGCCGAGTCCATGTACACACAGCGGGCGACCCTCGCGCGAAGCATGTTCGAGCGGGAAGTCCTGCGCGTCGACGATGCCGGTGTGCGTGAGTCGCAGCGGAATGTGGCCCTCGACAGCGAGCTGCTCGACGAAGACGGTGAACTGAAAGTGCACGAGGCCTTCGTCCTGACCGTCGTTGTCGCGGCGACGAACTTTCACTTTCCGACTTTCGTCTCGGACGAGCAGGAGCTGGTCGACGCGCTGGTCGCGCTCTCGGTTATCCCCGCCGGCGACCTTATCGGACTCGAGGTCATCTGGACGCCGGCCGCAGAGAGCGACTCTCTGACCTGGGAAGAACTCGACATGCGCTGGCCCGAGTTGATGAAACTCTGAGCCTGTGGTCGACCGGCGGGACTGGGACCCCAATCAGATGCCGGTCACCGAAACCATGGCCAGAGTTGCCAGCGCGACGCTGACCGGGATCGAGATGTTGTCGTCGATACGGCGGCTGTACAGCTCGACGATCGCACCCACGACGGCGCCAACGCCTGAGATCGCGGCGGCGTGGGAGAGGGCGATGGCCGGATAGAAGATCGTCATGACCGCCATCGCTGCGACGAAGCCGACGACCGCGAAGGTCACGGTGCCTTCGACCGAGCGACCGTTCACCAGGCGGTGGATGCCCCAGCGTCGGCCGATGAGCCCGGCGGCGGGGTCCGCGAATCCGAGAATGATCACGCCCAGCGAGCCGACCATCGGATTGCCCAGCATGGCGAGAATGCACAGCGCCGTGGTGTACCAGGTCGCCGAGTTCACGCGCCAGCTCTCATGAGGGTGGGCGATGGGGCCGAGTATCTTGAGGAGGATGTCGTTCCAGCCCGGGAAGATGCGGCGGGTGATTTCAAGGGTCCAGGCGAAGCCTGCGGCGGACAGCGCCGTTATCAGCATCGATGTCGGCGTGAAGACGAACTGCACCAGACAGAGGACGCCCAGGCCACAGCAGACGTGAAAGAGGCTGCGCGAGTAATTCGTCGGCCGCAACGAGGGCACGTGAATATCGAACTTCTGCAGGCTGGCTGCGAGGTTCTCGTAGCGCGGTAGAAGCTCGAGACGGTACTGGTTCCAGGCGGCCCGCACGCGGCCGACCGGCGCTTCGTGCTCGGGCATGCCTGAGCGCAGCAGCGCAGCGACCTCTTCGAGGCGGGTCCGCAGCGTCCGCTCCGTGTCGGTCTCGCCGGGCGTTGTGTCCGCCAGCATCTGATCGATGCGTGTGCGAATGCCCTGAATACGCACGCGTGTCTGCGCCTCGATCCCATCCCGCCAGCGAGAAGGGTCGATGTCGCGGAGCAGTTGGTAGAGCTCACGCGCAAGGTCGCGAGTTGCGATTGCCGAAGTTGCTGTCATGCCGGATCTGAACCTCGGCACCCGATTGCTCAGCGCCAGGCGTGGCGTCAAGAAAGAGTTGCTTCCGGGCGGGCGGCGCGCTGCGCGAGGTAGAGTTCACGGTGCAGCAGGAAGAGAGGGAACATCGCTCCGTAGGCGACAAGCAGTGAGAGCAGAATGTAGACAGAGACGAATCTCATCCCGATGCGGCGAGCTTCAACAAGCATGAAGATGACGCCTGCGATGCAGGCCGCAGCGAGATCCCAGGCGATCGATGAGGCGGCAAAGTTGGCGTGGCTCGCTTCGATAAAGGCTTCTGCGCCTTCGAAGCCCGAAGGCCCGTCGGCCATGAACGCGAAGTTGTTCGACCAGGTGAGGTAGAGCGCCGCTACGGCGATGAGGCCATAGGCGGCGCAGAGCACTTTTGTCGTGGTCTTCATGATCTCCGAGGGGAGCGGCGGTGTCGGGGGATTCTCTCGACCGCGCGCAGGGCGAGGAGGGCGCCGAAGGCCGCAGCTACCAGGACCACCGAGAGGGCCTGCGCTGCCTGAAGGTCGGATTCCAGCGCCGTGTAGATTGCGAGGGGCATCGTTTGAGTGCGCCCGCTCAGGTTGCCCGCGAAGAGCAGCGTGGCGCCGAACTCGCCGATCGCGCGGGCCCATGCGAGGGCCGCGCCACCTGCGAGGGCCGGCCAGGCGGCGGGCAGTACGACGGTGTAGAAAGCGCGCAGGCTGTCGGCGCCCAGGCTCTTCGAGGCCATGAGCTGGTCCTCGTCCAGGTCTCTGAAAGCAGCCGTCGCGGCCTGAATGTAGAACGGTGCGCTCACGAACACCTGGGCGATTACGACGGCGGTCGCCGTGAACGCGATGTCGGCTCCAACGGCACCGGTGAGGGAGCCGAGCACACCGCGCCGGCCGAAGGCCAGCAGGAGCGCGACGCCCGCGACCGCAGGCGGCGTGACCACCGGTACGCGTAGCGCTACCTCAAGTACCGCAACGCCACGGCGCTGTGTGCGCGCCAACCACCATGAAAGCGGTGTGCCGCCGATGATCGTAATCGCCAGCGAGATGAGCGACGTGATGGCGCTCAGGCGCAGCGCAGGCGCTGTCAGCGGATGACGTAGGCCGGCGATCAGCTCGGCGGGTGAGCAGCCTGCGATCAGCGCGGCGAGTGGAAGGAGCAGCACAACACCGAGCGTCGCTGCCGCAACGCCGGCCGGAATCATCACCAGTCGCCGGCCTCGCATCAGGTCTCAGTGGGTGAGCAGCGGCGAAACCCCATGCTCTCAAATCGCAGCCGGGACTGTTCAGACGCGATGAAGTTGAAAAGCGCTCGTGCCGCCGGCTTCTCACTGAGCAGCACCGCCTGGTACGATGTGTTGACCTGCAGCCGCTGCGGCAGGGGAACCTCGCTGACGTCGCTCCGCTCGTAGAGATCGCTCGCGTACACGAAGCCTGCGTCCGCCTCGCCAAGCGCCAGCCTGGTCAGGACGCCGGCCACGCTCAGCTCACGACTCACCGTGTTGGCCCGTACTGCGTCGGCAGTTTCCGGCGACTCACTCTCGATGACGCGCAACAGCTGCAGCGTAAACTCGCCGATTGGCGCATCGTCGACCCCGACTACAATGCGGCCGGCGCGGGCGAGGTCTTCGATGTCGGCAATTCCCGCCGGATTGTCCGCGGGCGTCGCGAGGGAGACGCGGTTGCAGGCGATGACCTTCGGTTCGGAATAGCTCGGCATTCCCTCGGCGAAACGCGACGCGGCAGGCACGAAGATGTCGGCGCGGGCGCCGTGATGGATTCGTGCTCGCAGCTGCTGCGAACCCGCCGTCTCAACCCGGATTCTGTGCCCGGGGTTCTCCGCCCGGTACACGGCGGCGAGCTCGTCGAGGGCTCCGCGCAGTGACGCGGCGGCGTACACGGTGACGGTGTCGTCGCTGCGACGCTCGCCCACGCAACCGGTCGTCGCAGCCATGATAGCAGCGCACAGGACAGGGACGCAGGCTCTGAAGATGTGTGGGACGAGACGCACGGGCACCGTATACGGCAGGCCGTCGGGCACGTCATCTGATCGTGCTCGCAGGCGTCGCGAACTCAGATTGCCAGGGCAGGCCGTGAGGAGCGCGTCGGGCGTTCTCTCTTGAGGCTGCTGAAGTACACGCGCAGCCCGTCCATTGCAGAGTCGCCGATTCTCGCCATGGCGGTCTTCAACACAGGCGCAAAGACCACCGCCACGCCGCGGAGCTTCACCGATGAGCGCCAGTGCACCTTCGTTACTCCGCCAGAAGAGGTGAACCGGACCTCATTCACCACGCGAAAGCCGCGACCCGTGCCCACGGCTACGAAACCGACCGCCGGCCGGTACTCTGTGATCTCGTAGGCGATGTGTACGGTGCGACCGAAGTGGCGTGCGAGCACCGTGAATCGGGTCCCTGTGCCGATCGGGCCTTCGGAATCACGTGTAGCCTCGATTGCGCTGCGGTCCCACTCAGGAAAGTTCTCAAAATCCGACAGATAGTTCGACACCACGAGCGCCGGCGCGCGAAGATTTACGATTTGTGAAACGGTGACCATAGGTCCTCCTGCTGCGCGTCGGGCGTCTCTCTCCGTGACTGAAACTGTTGGCATGAGGTGCGCATGCGAGCGCTTCTCCACAACCTCGTATCCGTACGAACATCGCGACATTTGCGTTTCATTTCAAATCTGAGCCGACCTTAGGTAAAAATGCGCATCTACTGTCGGCTCGGACGCGCTCGTGTCACCTCATCGACGAGGTAGCCTGTTGGATCTGACCGCGAAAGGAGCCGTACGTGCTGAGTGGACTTCCCTGGGATCAATGGCCGCTATACGCGTCCGCGATCGTCTTTATTCTGGGCTTCGGGACCATCGCGTTCTTCTTCCTGCTCGCGATTTCGGCCCCCTACGGTCGGCACGCGCGGGATGGGTGGGGACCGGGCATTCCTGCGAAGCCAGGCTGGATCGTGATGGAGGCGCCGTCACCGATCTGCTTCGCGCTGCTCTTCTTCATGTACGGCGGGTACACGCGCGCGGTGCCATTGATTCTGCTCGGCCTGTGGCAGCTGCATTACGTGTACCGGGCCTTCATTTTTCCCCTGCGAATGCGCGGTGGAGACAAGAGTAAGCCCCTGCTCACCGTCGCGCTCGCCTTTCTCTTCAACATCGCGAACGGGGCGACCAACGGATTCGCGCTGGCGAAGCTGGCACCGCATCTCGACAACACCTGGCTGTCGGAGCCCCGCTTTATCGCAGGCCTGTTCGTATTCTTCGTCGGCTACTTCATCAATCACCAGTCCGACGCCATTCTACGGGACCTGCGGAAGCCCGGCGAGACGGGGTACAAGATTCCCTACGGAGGGGCATACCGCTGGGTCAGCGCGCCAAACTATCTTGGCGAAATCATCGAGTGGATCGGTTTTGCGATCGCTGCGTGGACCCTGCCCGGGTGGGCCTTCGCCTATTTCACCGCCTGCAACCTCATACCGCGCGCACTCGACCACCACCGCTGGTACCGCGATAAGTTCGACGACTATCCGGAGTCCCGCCGGGCCGTGATTCCCCACATTCTCTGAGCCCAACTGCGCCGACGGACGGCGGCACGGAACGCGGTCCGAAATTCAGGCTTCCTCGGGCAGATTCGTGATCCGCACGCCGGCGCCCGGAGCGTCGTATCGCTTGTTGATGTAGAGCAGCACCGGCGTCAGTGACTCGAGGGCGATCGCGTTCCTCAGCACGCCGCAGTCGACGCCCTTCATGCCCAGGTCACCGATCAGGCCGATGACCGTATCGCGAGCTGCCCGGGTATCTCCCGCAACCAGGACATCGCACGCGATATCGTGCGACAGGTCTGCGAGGTGCATCGACGAGACATGGTGCATCGTCGCCACGACACGGACGTCGTCGCCCAGAATCTCCTTCGCCTCGAGCGCCGCAGCCTGCCCGTCGGGAAGGTGCACCGAGCGGACCTTCGGCGGCTTCAGCGGGACCGTGATGTCGACAACGATCTTACCCTGCAGGTGCTCCCGCAGCGCACGACAGGTGTCCGCATGGCCACCGTATGGAACGCTGAGAACGACAACCTCGGCACCCTCGCAGCAGGCCTCGTTGCCGGCGCCCGTGAGATTGCAACCGTACTCTTCGTTCAGCTCTGCCGCACGCTCGGCGCCGCGCTCAGCGGACCGCGAACCGATGACAACGTCATGACCGGCCTTCGACCAGCGAATCGCCAGCCCACGACCTTCTTTTCCTGTTCCACCAACAACCGCTATCCGCATCTGTGCCTCCTGATCTGAAGCGCGCGGCCTACCAGCGGGCGGACAATGCTGCAAATGGGGCAGCCGTGGTGTAGGCGCGGCCCATGTCTGAGACCTCTGTCAGCGATTCCCTGCAACTCTTCGCGGTTCCCGGCGTGCCGATGGTTCGCGAGGGCGACGATCTGCCCGGACTTCTCGGCGACGCAATCGAGAATGCGCAGCTGACGATCGAAGATGACGACGTGCTCGTCGTCACGTCGAAGCTCTTCTCTCGCGCCGAAGGCTGCGTCGCAAATCGCAGGGACGTGGTGCCTGGAGATCGAGCACGTTGGCTGGCTCGCGTGGTCGACAAGGATGAGGCACTCGTTGAACTGATCCTGCGCGAGAGCGTCGCCATATCGCGCGCCGCCCCGGGCATTCTGATCACACGCCACCGCCTGGGTTTTGTCTCAGCGAACTCCGCGATCGACGCCAGCAACACCGGGTACACCGACGAAAACATTGTCCTGCTGATGCCGAAGGATCCGGAGCGCTCCGCGGCCGCGCTTCGCCGGCGCCTGTGCGAGCGTTTTGGGGTCCAGATCGGCATCGTGGTCACCGACTCCCACGGTCGTCCCTTTCGCGCCGGTACCGTCGGCGCCGCCGTCGCCGTCGCCGGAGTGCCCGCGCTCTGGGATCAGCGAGGGAGGCGGGACCTGGGCGGCCGAGAGCTGCAGTCTACGATCACGGCGGTTGCCGATCAGATCGCGGCGGCCGCGGACCTTGTCGCAGGGCAGGCAGACGAAGGGCGCCCCCTGGTCCTCGTCCGCGGGCTGCGCCTGCCGGTGTGCGATGGCAGCATCAACGAGCTTCTTCGCGACCCGGAACGGGACCTCTACGCATGATCGTTGCGCTGGCAGGGGGTGTGGGCGGCGCGCGCCTGGTCGACGGCCTGGCGCAGGTGCTGCCCGAGGGTGAGCTCACGGTCATCGTCAACACCGGCGACGACTTCGACCACCTGGGGCTGCGCATCTGCCCCGACCTCGACACCATCACCTACACCCTCGCCGGGCTCGCAGACCGAGCGCGTGGGTGGGGCGTCGTCGACGAGAGCTTCCGTGCGCTTGAGATGGTCAGTCGCATCGGGGGCCCGGCGTGGTTTCAGCTCGGCGACCGCGACCTGGGCACGCACCTCTACCGTCGCGGACGACTGGATGAGGGCGCCACACTCAGCGCCATCACCGGCGAGATCTGCGCGGGTCACGGGGTTCACGCGCGACTGTTGCCCATGAGCGACGATCCGTCGCCGACGACCATCATCGCGACCGATGGAACACGAATTCCCTTTCAGGACTGGCTCGTGCGGGACCGTGCGTCCGCGCCGGTAGCCGCTGTCGAGGCAGCGGTCGGCGCGCCGGCTCCCGGTGTTATTGACGCGATCGAGGACGCCGACCTGGTGATCATCGCGCCGTCGAACCCCTACGTGTCCATCGACCCGATTCTGGCCGTGCCCGGCGTCCGCGCGGCGGTCGCTGAGAAGCGGGTGGTCGCCGTGAGCCCGATCGTAGGAGGCAAAGCGGTCAAAGGGCCGCTCGCCGGGATGCTGCGCACTATCGCCGGGGCAGAACCCTCGGCGGCGGCAATTGCCGCACACTATGGCGGCCTTGTCGACGGACTTGCGGTGCACCCCGGAGACCGTTTCACGGTGGACTGTTTCGCTCCTCACACTGCGGCCGGGGACCGCTCACCTGCAGACCCCCGCATCCGCGCGCCGCGCCAGCTGGAAGTGGACATCGTGATCCGTGAGCCCGAGGCACGAGTTCGCCTTGCTCGACAGCTGCTGACCTTCGCTGAGGGGCTGTGAACGCCCCCACAGGAAGCGGAGCGCTGGAATGCGAACCGGGCCGCAGCGGGCCGATTGTGCTGCTGCCGGCCAAGGGCTTCGACATTGCAAAGTCCAGGCTTGGCGATGTGCTCGATAGCGATGAGCGTCGCCGTCTTGCGCGCGCCACCTTCGAGCGGGTCGCGGCTGCTGTGCTCGACTCATCGCGCTGCGCGAAGCTGTGCGTCGTCAGTTCGGACGACGCGGTGCGCGCTCGCGCCCTGGAGCTGGGTGCGAGGCTACTCGACGACTGCGGCGGCAGCTTCGGTGAGCTGATCGCGGAGTCCACGCAGGCACTGTTTGCCGAAGACGCACCGGCCGCGCTCGTGTTGATGGGCGACCTGCCGGCGCTGTGCGCTTCTGACCTCGACCTTGTTGTGGACGCCGGCTGCGGCGGCGTCCCGGTGATCGCTCCGGACCGCATGAACGCGGGTACGAATGCGCTGCTTGTTACGTCGTCGACGGCGACGATGACCCGCTTCGGTCGCGCGGACAGCTACGACGCCCACCTGCGGGCTTTTGCCGCCGATGACATCACGCCGGCGGTGATCAATACGCCCGGGCTTGCCTGGGACCTGGATACGGCGAATGACTACCGGCTGCTGTCCGCCGCCGCCTGCGGAGCGTCTCCGGTTGACGTCGACGCGCGTTCTTTGCGCCGTGCCTTGCGGAAGCTCTCGAAGTCGTAGCGAAACTGCTCGTTGTCGCAGAGCTGATCATAGGAGCCGAAGACGCCTTCCGGGTCATCGACCAGGTCGAGCGCTTCCACCGGGTCGTTGTCTGCAGAGTGTGGGTCGAAGCGCCGCAGAATCTCGTAGCGGGTGTTTCGCTCGATGGGTGAGCGGCCGGCGTCGCGGATTACTCGGCGTAGGGTGGCAGGTGTCATCAGCTGACCGTGTGCGGCTCCCGCCGTGGTGCTGATGCTCTCGTTCATTAAGGTTCCGCCGAGGTCGTTGACGCCGCAATCGAGCAACCACTGGGACATGCGCAGCCCCTCTTTTACCCAGCTCGCCTGGATGTTGCGGAAGTCGGCACCCAGGATGAGACGGGCGATCGCGTAGAGGCGAATGACGTCGTTGCCGGTCGGTCCGGGGGACACGCCGGGCACCTCAGAGCTGAGAAAGAGCGGCGACTCTTCGTGCACGAATGACAGGGGGACAAACTCGGTGAAGCCGCCGGTCTGGCGCTGGATTGATCGAAGCAACTCCATATGCCGGACGCGGTCGGCGGCGGTCTCGACGTGCCCGAACATCATCGTCGCGCTGGTTGGTATCCCGAGCTCGTGCGCGCTGCGAACCACCTCGACCCACTCGTCGGTCGTGATTCGCCCCGGTGAAATCCGATTTCGCAGGCGGTCGTCGAGGATCTCTGCCGAGGTGCCGGGTAGACTGCCCAGCCCCGCGTTCTTGAGCTCTGCGATGTACGCAGAGAAGCTCATGCCGGCGAGCTTCGCGCCGTACTTCACTTCTTCGGGCGAGAAGGCGTGAATGTGCAGGTCGGGCAGCTCGGTGGAGATTGCCTCGCAGATATCGATGTACGCGCGCCCCTTCAGAGTCGGTGCGAGGCCGGCCTGTACACAGACCTCTGTGGCGCCCATTGCAGCGGCCTGCCGGGCGCGTTGCACCAGCTCGGAGGTGTCCAGGTAGTAGGCCTGTTCCGAGCGAAGTTCCCGCGAGAAGGCGCAGAAGCGGCAGCTCTTCACGCAGACGTTGGTGAAGTTGATGTTGCGATTGACGACCCAGCTGACCTCATCGCCCACCTGACGCCGTCGCAGCTCGTCGGCGACAGTGATCAGCCCGTGCAGCTCGCGGCCTCTGGCGCTGAAGAGCCGGACCGCGTCTTCGCCTCCGATGTCTTCGCCGTCGAGCGCGCGGCTCAGGGTACCGGCGACCTGCCGGTCGAGACCGTCGAGGACAGCGCCGACGTTGTTGGTCAGGGCCGAGACTTGTGGCGGGTTCGCAGGATGGTTCACAGGCGACTCTCTGAGATCTGGTTGGCTGTCGTCAGCTTCTGAAGCGCGCGGCGGGTCGGGGCTACAAGGCGCTCGTCGAGCCAGCCCGGCTCTTCGACGTAGCGTTCGTAAATCGGCAGCCTCGGTGTCAGGCCGAAGCCGGCGCTCTCGCATGACCGCTTCAAGCCGTCCAGGTGGGGCCACGGGTAGCCGGGGCTGATGAAGTCCGGCGTGACAGGGCTGATGCCGCCCCAGTCGTTGAGGCCGGCGTGCACGAGGGACGCGAAGGAGTTCGGGTTCAGGTTCGGCGGCGCCTGGACGCTGATTTCATCCTCCAGGAGCACTCTCGCGAGGGCGATCGTGTGCACCATCTCGGCTTCACCCGGCTCCGGCGAGTCGGCCATCACGATGTCCGGCCGGGCTCGGAAGTTCTGAACAATGACTTCCTGAATGTGGCCGTACTCCCGGTGCAGATCGCGGATCGCCAGCAGGGTATCGACGCGCTCTTCGAGGGTTTCGCCGATGCCGATGAGCAGTCCTGAGGTGAACGGGATCCGCAGCTCGCCGGCCTCACGCGTCATGCGCAGCCTCACCTCCGGGCGCTTATCCGGCGCGCGAAAATGAGGCATCCCCCGCTCGCAGAGCCGCGGCGAGACGTTTTCGAGCATCAGCCCCAGTGACACATTGACCCGCCGCAGGCGCTGCATGTCGTCGGCGCTCAAGATGCCGGCGTTGGTGTGGGGAAACACGCCGAGCTCCAGAGCACGCTCTCCGCACTCTTCGAGGTATTCGACGGTAGAGCGGACGCCGAGAGATGTGAGGGTGCGTCGGTATGCAGAGAAGGCTGTTTCCGGTGTGTCACCGAGACAGAACAGGGCTTCGGTGCAGCCGGCTGTAGCGCCTGCTTCGAGGGTCTTCAGCACCTCATCCGGGCGCATGGTCCACTCACCCTCGTCGCCCGGTGAGCGTCGGAACGAGCAGTAATCGCAGCGGTTGCGACATAGGTTGGTCAGCGGCAGAAAGACCTTTGGTGAAAAGGTCAGCGTACGCCCCCAGGCTCGGTCGCGCCGCGCCGCCGCCGCATCGCAGAGTCCGGCGCTGTCCGCTGCCGTGACCGTGGCGAGAAGTAACGCCTCGTCGCGCTCCAGCTCTCCATCTGCGGCGCGAAGCAGCAGGTGATTCAGTCCCTTGGTGTCCACAGTTGCGCTATTCCCGAGCGGTGAGAGCGTGCCGCAGCCTCGCTCATATCTGAGGGACTGTCACCCTCTGAAGGCCCCGCCGCAGGCTCTCACTCTCGCGGGGATACTTTTCAAAGCTCGCAGAGGAGCGCGCGGTCTGATCGACATACCAATGAATGGCCGCCGTAGAGCCCGGAGGTACATAATCACCGGCTGCGGGTCGCGCACGCATCGCAAAGGTGGTCGCCGCATCGGGACACGTCGTTCAGTGAGCCGGGTTCGTCGCCAACGCAGTACGGATCGTGTCCTGTGAGACGGCTCCGACCATGCGGGCGACGACGTTTCCGTCTCGGATTACCCACGAGGTCGGGGTCGCGTAGACACCCCAGAGGCTCTGCGCCCGTGCGGGGATTCGTGCATGGCGGATGTCGCTGCCCGCAGCGTCGCGGATCGCTCTGTGCTCACAGTTGTCAACGTCGGAGTAGACGAAGACGACGTCAACGGACGCCGCCGTCAGCTCGTCCCGCATCGCGCGAAGGTCACGTTCGAGCAGGTTGCAGGCTTCGCACCAGGCGCTTGAGAACACCACCAGCGCCCGATCCATTGACGGCGCTTCAGCGCACGCGACCGGGAGTGCGGCGGGTTCAAAGGGATCCTCGAAGACGGTGAGCTCAGCCTCGAGCTCGGAGCCGACCGCGCGGGATTGTGGCAGGCTCAGCGCGGCGGTGCAGATCATTGTGACCGCCGCCGCAGTTACAGCTGCTCTCAACGTGTACTTCACACCCACACCCCGCTGTGACGCCGTGCGGCACGTACTGCGGTGAGGGCGACAGCGATGTGAAGAATCCAGGTGATGAGGGGAAATCGCCCTCCCGCCGCAAGGACAAAGATGGTGATCACTGTGGCGTTGAGCAACGTGACCGTGACTCCTACGACCAGGGCTTTTGCGCCGTGCGCCTGCACCAGGGAGGCCGAGGCGATCAGGGCGGCCCCTGCGAGAATGGCGTTGTATCCGTGGCCGGTCAGCATCAGGAAGCGTTGATCGAACACGGCGGCGAAGAGGCCCAGCGCCAGCGTCCACAATCCCAGGCACTGCAGGGCCGCGACACCGAGCCGTACGGCGGATTGCGTTCGCAGCAGGGGCGTCATCAGGGGCGCGCCTTCGCGCTCGATCACCAGCTTCGGCGCGGGCTCCCTGGTCAGTCTGGCGCGGTAGCGATCCCCGCCGTGTTCCCACGCCAGGCCCCGTCGCAGCTCTGAAGCGCTCGCCCCGACTACCCGCTCACGGACGTGGGCCGGCGCATCTGCAGTCAGAGATCCGGCTGCAAAGGCGGTGTTTGCGCTTTCGTGGTGCGCGGAGATCACGATCATTCTCATCTGGCAGAATCGGGTGACGATGCTATGCACCGCCCGCCTGAAACAGGAGAATACATGCTCTTCGGAAATTCCTCACGTCGTATCGCACGAAAGAGTGCCGCAGACCTTGAGATGATGCGTGCTGCCGGCCGACTGGCCTCACGCTGTCTGCAGGAGATCATCGCCGAGGTGAAGCCCGGCATTACCACCCAGGACATCGACGACCTGCAGATGCAGTTCTGCGAACGTCACGGAGTGATCCCGGCGCCCCTCAACTACATGGGCTCCGCGAGCTATCCCTTTCCGAAGAGCATCTGCACGTCGATCAATGAGGTCGTGTGCCACGGAATCCCCACTGAGAAGCGTATCCTGAAAGAGGGCGACATCGTCGGCGTCGACGTGACTCTGATCGTCGACGGGTTTCATGGCGACAACGCCGCAACCGTCCCTGTCGGTGCGGTGTCCGCAGACGCGGCGCGGCTGATGGCTGACACGCTCGAATCCCTTCGATTAGGCATCGCGGCGGTGCGCCCCGGCGGACACCTCCAGGACATCGGCCGCGCGATTCAGGGCTACGTCGAAGATCGCGGGTACTCGGTCGTGTACGAGTTCGTCGGCCATGGCATCGGGCGAAAGTTTCACGAGGATCCGCAGGTGCCGCACTCGGTGCAGCGCGGTCCGAACCCACGTTTCGCGTCCGGCATGACCTTTACGATCGAGCCGATGATCAACGAAGGCGTACCCGAGACATCGCTTCTTGACGATGAGTGGACCGCGGTAACGGCGGACGGAAAGCTGTCCGCACAATACGAGCACACCATCGCGGTCAGTCCTGACGGCGTGGAGATCCTCACCGTGCAGAATGACGACGGAAGCTGGGAGCCACCCGGTCGGTGTGAGCTGCCGAAAGTCTGAGCCTCAGACGGCGCTCCGGGGCAGCGCCGCTCTCAGCCCTGTCCGTACATCGCGATGACCGCCACAACGAGCATTCCGTTGTGAACCGCGTGCGCCACCATCGGTGCGATCAGTGAACCCCGCCACTCCCGAAGCAGGGCGAAACCGATCGCGAGGCCTGCGAGGGGCGGGATGGCCAGCAGGCCCTGCGGGTGAATCGCAGCGAAAATCAGACCGGTGAGCAGCGCCGCAGCGAATACGCGCAGGGGTTTGCGAAGGTCGCGAAAGAGCGCCCCGCGAAACAGCGTCTCTTCGAGCAGGGGTGCGACCAGCGCGGCGAGGCCGAGGAAGATGATCTGGCCGATGAGACCTGCGTCCTCGAGCTGTACCATGTCGGGGTGGCTCACGACCTCGGTGCCCGCCCCTGCGCCGCCGAGGAGGTTCATCACGGCCTGCAGCACCGCCATCACAACCAGGCCGGCGACGAAAATGGGAACGATCGCGAGATAGCCGACGATGCCGGCGCCGACTTCGGCGAAGAAGCCGCGCCCTGCGTGCAGGCCGAGGTCGTGGCGCATATCGCTCCAAGACACACCACGTACGAGAGGCCAGAAGATGCCCAGGATCCACCCGGCTATGCTCGCGAGGCCGGCGATCATGCCAAGGCCGGGAATGGTGACCGCGATGGCGCCGCAGGTAGCTGTTATCGCCACGAAGAGCGCGAACGCCTCAAGGTACACGGAGGATTCGATGCGTCTGGGCTCAAGTCCGAGGCGCATCCGGCCGCCGGTGATACGGAACCAGGCGATTCCCAGCAGCCCGAGTCCAACGAAGAACGCGAGCAGGTAGGACGCGACGAGCCCGCCGAGTACCACCGCGCTGCGTTTCGCGGCGCCCACGATGGCGAGTCGATCGGGGTGGGTGTCTTCGAGGTCGCGTGTCAGCAGCAGCTGTGCAGACCAGCCCAGCTCAAGCTCGAGCAGCTCGCGATCCGCGTCGCTGACGGCGTCAGGGGATGCGATCGCCCGGCGCAGGACGGTGTCGAATGCAGCCGGGACCCCGGTGTTTTCGTCGTCGGCCGGCAGTGACGGAATCTGATCGAGGAGCTCAAGGGCCTCGGCCTGGCGTTCGCCATTTCCGATATCGAGTCCGGCAACGATCGCTGCGGCGTGACGCGCGAGGGTCGGTGTGGTCCCCATCGCGTGGATATCATCAACGAAGGTACGGCTGGGCTCGCCGAGACCGAACTCGATCATGGTCAGAGCGATCCTGCCGTTGGTCTCAAGGCCCTGAATGGCCGCGCGCTCGTTCAGCTGCGGGTTCTGCTCCTTTGTGGCGATGGTCGAGACGATGATGACCAGCACCGCCACGAGGATCACCGCAAAGGATGCCGTCGCTGACGTCTTCGGACCGGGCTTAGGCTCCGGCGCCGCAGCTTCAGTGCCGAAAAACGCTTCTTCGGCCGCGCCTGGCGGCTCGTAGATCGGCAGGTCGTCTTTCAGGGGAACCCTCGGCTCTGACACAAATCACCTGCTGCTGGGGGACAGGACAACGCCGTACACCACCGCCCGAATTCCATCCAGGCGTGCTTGCGAGACTGCTCCCACGACAGCCAGGGCACAATGCGTTATGGCGCGCCCATGGATTGTCTCATTATTGGAGCCGGATCGGCAGGCGCAACTGCCGCCGTGTACCTCGCATCAAAGGGCCTCAAGGTTGTCGTGGTCGACAAGCGACCGCGCGCGCGCTCCGGCGCGCGCTGGATCAACGGGGTCGAAGACACGTTGTTTGAAGAGCTCGATCTTGGAGTCGTCCCGGAGGGCGTCTTCGCGCACACGGCGCGACGCTTCGTGATCACGACCCTCGAAGGCAGCGCGCGCTCCGTCGTTGAACGCCCCGGCACACACGCCGTGCACATGCGGGCGTTGAATAAATGGCTGATCGAATTTGCTGAGCGCGAGGGCGCGACCTTCCGCTTTGAATGCGAGGCCGCCGTTGGTCCCTGGGACGGCGCCGAGCGCGAAGTGACATTGAACGGGCGCAGGAGCCGCGTGCCCCTGGTGATCGATGCGACGGGCTTCAGGCTTCCCGAAGATCGGGGAGACTTCAGCCCGCAGCACGACGCGTGCACCGCCTACCAGGCCACGTATCGAATCGATGACAGGGCGGCAGCGGGTCGGTGGCTTGAGAAGAAGCGAATCGAGCCCGGCGACACCCTCTCGATCGCCAGCGTTGAAGGCGGCTGGTCGGTACTCAACGTGATGGTGGATCCGCGTCTGGAGACTGTCGAAGTCCTGACGGGGACGATGTTTCGAGAGCACCTGCGTACCGGCGTGCAGGTCGCCAGAGACTTCCTCCGTGAAAACCCCTGGATTGGCAAACGGCGTTATGGCGGCGGGCGCATGATCCCGTTGCGGCCGCTGACAGAGTCCTTCGTTGACGATGGCATGATGTACGTCGGCGACTGTGTCGGTCAGGTGTTTCCGCAACACGGCAGCGGTGTGGCCGCGGGCATGCGTGCCGCGGCCATGGCGGCCGAGGTGGGAGCCGCAGCGGTGCAGCTGGGCGACACCCGGGCGTCGAACTTGTGGTCGTACAACAGCGACTGGCAGCGGACGCGCGGAGCAGTCCACGCCTTCTACCAGCCGATTCGCTACGTCACCTCGTCGTTCACTCCCGAGCAGAGTCGCGCGATGATCTCGGCGGGCCTGATCGGTGGCAAAGGACTACGCGCCGCGCTGGCGGCTGAAGTCGCGCCGGTGGACCTCAGCGTGTTGCCGAGAGCGGTGCTGCACGTCGCAGAGCTTGCACCGATGCTGCCACGGTTGATCAGCACCCTGGGGCTTTCTCAGGGCGTTTACCGGCACTACCGCAGCTATCCGAAGCGCGGCCCCGTCGGCGACTACGACGCGTGGCTCAGTCGGGCGCGCATGTTGATGCGCCAGGCACGAAACCTCTCGCTGGAACCCTGAGCTGACGGAGACACCATTGGGTAAGCAACGATTTTTGGGCAGGGTGGTTTGGATCACCGGTGGCGGCAGCGGGATCGGCCGCGAGTTGGCTCTGGCCTTCGCGAGGGAGGGCGCCGCGGTGGCGGTCTCGGGCCGACGACAGGAGCGGCTCGACGAAGTCGCCGCCGAGCTGGACGCAACGGCAGGATCCGGGCTCGCCGTGCATTGTGATGTCACCGACGAAGAGTCCGTCGCCGCCGCTGTTGCGACCGTGGTCGAATCGCTGGGGCGTCTTGATGTCGCGGTGGCGAACGCCGGATTCGCGGTGGCTGGTAAGGTCGAGACCCTGAGCGCCGCGGATTGGCGTCGCCAGTTCGAGACCAACGTGATCGGGCTTACATCGACCGCGCGCGCCGCGATCCCGCACCTGAAGCAGACGCAGGGTCGCCTGGCCCTTGTAGGCAGCGTCAGCAGCTTCGTGGCGATGCCCGGCGTCGGCCCCTACCACTCTTCAAAGTATGCCGTGCGTGCCATCGGCCAGACCCTGTCGATGGAGCTGCATGGCAGCGGCGTGTCCTGCACGACGATTCATCCGGGTTTTGTCGAGAGTGAGATCGCGCAGGTCGATAACCGCGGCAGGTTCAACCCGAAGCGCCCGGACCGCCGCCCGGCGAAGCTGATGTGGGCCGCAGATCGTGCCGCGCGCGTGATGGTAAATTCCATCCACCGCAGACAACGGGAGCGCGTGTTCACCGGCCACGGCCGGGTGATTGGGTGGATCGGACGTCACATGCCGGGTGCAGCGCACTTCTTTATTACCCGGAGCTCGGTGAAGTACGGGCGCAACTGATTGGGCGCACAGCCATTCACCGAATGAGGGCTATCGGGTCAGCGCATCCAGGACGAGACGCGCCGTGTCCCGTTCGACGTCGTCATCAATGCCGACAACCAGATCGCCTACGTGCACGAAGTAGCCTTCGTCGACCATGCCGCGAATTCCCTGAAGCATGCGCGCGCCGTCTTCGGCGCGCTGAAAGATGAGGATACCGCCCTCAACCCGCTCGCCGCCGACATCGATCTCAAACACGAGTATGCGGACGTGAATGGAGGGCCCGGTGGACATGACCGGCATGTCGGATTCCTCCTCGTGCAGCTGAGAGACTCGCCAGCCCTGACCTTCGAGTCGGGCGCGGACGGCGTCGAGGGTGCGCGGGATTCCGCTGTCGCGGTGGGGTGTGACCTCAATGCGAAGGAGCTCGGCGTGAGCCGGGGCGGTACTCACGGTGCAGGCGACCGTGAATGCAAATGCGAACGTCGCCGCGAACGCAGCCGGCAGGGCAACGCCTGACGGCAACGCCACGGCGCGGGGCAGTCTCATGTGGGCCACGCGCCGAACTCGTCCGCCACCCACGCAGACAGCGGTGGAATGTCCTCGCCTTCCTGGATCGGCATCACGCACCAGCGCATCAGATGCAGGGCGATCGGCAGGTGTTCGGCGCGCTCTCCGCCGCGCACCCGGAGGAGGGGGGCCTCGGCGAAGCCATTGTCATCGGCCTGGCACTCCGCCCAGTCGACGGACAGGCCCATGGCCGCTACGACGACGCCGACGAGATCGCAGAGCGCCTGGAAAAAGAGCGGCGGGATCCAGCGCACGACGCCTGTTTGATCTCGGGACACGAGCAACAGCTCAGCGAGATCGAGCCCGGCGTCGTCCGGCGTGATCTTCACATCAAAGGCCTTGTTGAGCAGGGCGGCCGCTCGTCGCGAGGGCAGTCCCGGAGTCTCACCCCACACCTCGGCACCGCCGGCTTCGATGAGCTGCCCGTGCAGCTCTTCGATTCTGCGGTCGCGCTCGTTCGCAGGCGCTCGCACTTTCGCGCGCCATAGCGAGAGGGGTGCCGAAGCGATCTTCATGCCAACGGCGTCGGCCTCCTGCTGCAGCGTCCGCATCGCGACGTCGAGATCTGCCGGGGCAGGCGTCAACCCGAAGGCGCGCAGGGCGTCGGCCATATGCGGCTCGTTGTCGAAGGCCGCCAGTCGCAGCTCGGTGGGCCGCTTCGTCAGCTCCTCGCCGGCCCGTGGTGCCCTGCACAGCTCAGCGAGCATGGTCGCTTCGATGACTGCGCGTACCGACTTGTGGAGCTCTGCCGCACCCCCCGGGTTTCGCCACAGAGCGACGACCCAGGCGTACCCCTCGCCGTCCGGCACATGGAGCACGCGCGGGTGCACAGGATGGGCGTCCAGCGCCGGCTGCTGGGTGGTCAGCTCCGGGAGCAGCGCGTCGAGGGGGCGCTCGGCGCTCATCAGTTCCGTAGGAATGGTACGCTTTCGATCGCTCACGAGGGCCCCTGAAAGTTGGCGGGTCGGCGCTCCATAAATGCCATCACGGCTTCACTGAGGTCTTTTGAGCGCAGGAAAGCGGCGTTCCACGCTGCGACATAGCGGAGCCCCTCGTCGACGCTGTGCTCTTCGCTGAATCGCATCACTTCGCGTACACCGCTCACGGTAATCGGAGAGTTTGCAGCGATCTCGGCGGCCAGAGTCTGCGCCGCAGCCTGCACGCCGTCGGCGTCGTCGTACACGTCGTTTACCAGCCCGATGACGGCGGCCCTGGCCGCATCGATGTCCCTGCCGGTGTAGACCAGCTCGTTGGCGTGGCCTCGGGTGATAATGCGCGGCAGACGTTGCAGCGTTCCCATATCGGCGACGATCGCGATTTTCGTCTCGCGTACTGAGAGCTTCATATCCGCCGACGCGAGGCGCATGTCGCAGGCCGTGACCAGGTCCACGCCGCCGCCGATGCACCAGCCGTGGATTGCTGCGATTGTAGGTACCGGGCAGTCCGCGACGGCGTTGATGGCGCCCTGCATCTCGATGATCTTCCTACGGAGGGCGATGGCGCCCTCCGCACCCGGCTCAGGGTTCATGATCAGGCCGGCCATTTCTTTGAGGTCGAGTCCGATGGTGAAGTCGCGGCCTTCAGCGGCCAGGACGACGGCCCGAACGTCGCTCTGCTGCGAAACTTCGCCCATGACCTCGGGCAGCTCTGCCCAGAAGGCTGTACCCATCGCGTTGCGCCGCTCCGGCCGGCACAGCCAGACCGTGGCGACATAGTCCTTCTTTTCCCAACGTACGGCTTCGCCCATCTTCGGCCTCGCATCTTTGGCACAGACACCCGCGACGCCGCCGGACGGCGCCTCAGTCTGAAAAGACCTCGTCTACGCGAATCGAGAAGCCGTCAAGCACGCTTGATTCGGCGACGTCACCGCAACTCACGACGCCACGCTCCTCCAGCCCGTCGTGCCCCCGCGATAACATCACAATTCGCTGCTGCTTCGGATCGATGATCCAGTATTCGTCTGCGCCGAATTGGGAGTAAGCGTTTCGCTTGAGAACCATGTCTCGAGCGGCTCCGCCCGGGGACAGAATCTCGACCACAAAGTTCGGCGCGCCGTGCAGGGCGATACTGCGAATCAGGTGCCTGCGATCGGCGAGGACGACGCAGAGGTCAGGTTCTACGATGGTGTCATCGGCGAGCTTCACATTGATTGCTGTGATGAATGCCTCGCCAAGTCCGGCTCTCTCGCTCCAGCCTGCCAGACGGGCACCGAGCCTGCGGTTGATTCGGTGGTGAACGATGCTTGCTGCGGGGTTCACGTACAACTCTCCGTCGATGATTTCGTAGCCCGGCTCATCTCTGGGAAGCTGCAGCCAGTCATCCCAGGAAAGTCGGTAGTCATCTCCGATGGTTGCGTTCATTGTTCGTCCCCGTGCGTCACTGCCCAACATATAGTAATCCAACTGCGCCGAGTCACAGAGAAACTCAGCTCGGCGGAATCGAGACCGGCGGAGAGCGATGCAGCAATATCTGGACCTGATGCAGCGAATTCTCGACGAGGGCGTCGAGCGGCCTGACCGCACCGGGACCGGTACGCTCAGCGTGTTCGGGCACCAGATGCGCTTCGACTTGAGTCAGGGCTTTCCGGTGCTGACGACGAAGAAGCTGCATCTTCGCTCGATCATCATTGAGCTGCTCTGGTTTCTGCGGGGCGACACCAACATTGCCTGGCTGAAAGAGCAGCGCGTTCGCATCTGGGACCCGTGGGCGGACGAGGACGGAAACCTGGGTCCGGTCTACGGACACCAATGGCGCTCCTGGCCCACTCCGGACGGCGGCCACATTGATCAGATTACGAAGCTCGTCGATGGGATCAAGAACAACCCCTCATCGCGCCGCCATATCGTGTCGGCATGGAACGTCGCAGATGTCGACAACATGGCCCTGCCGCCGTGCCACTGCTTGTTCCAATTCTACGTCGCCGACGGACGCCTCTCGTGCCAACTCTACCAGCGTAGCGCCGATGTGTTCATCGGTGTCCCGTTCAACATTGCCAGCTATGCGTTGTTGACGATGATGATCGCCGATGTGTGTGATCTGGAGCTCGGCGACTTCGTCCACACATTCGGTGACGCGCACCTCTACAACAATCATCTGGAGCAAGCACGAGAGCAGCTCACTCGCGCTCCGATGCCGCTGCCCACGATGAAGATTCGGCCCGGTGTAAAAGACATCTTCTCGTTCACATACGAAGACTTCGAGCTGATCGGCTACGAGTCACACCCGCACATCAAAGCACCGGTCGCGGTCTGATGGGCGAGCCGTATCCCGAGCGCAGGGATCCATCGGTGACCATCGCGCTGATCTGGGCCATGGACAGAAATCGTCTGATTGGCCGCGACAACGACCTGCCCTGGCGTCTGAAAGCGGACCTGCAGTTCTTCAAGAAGACGACGCTGGGACGCCCCATCATCATGGGTCGGAAGACCTGGGAATCCCTGCCTTTCAAGCCGCTGCCCGGTCGAACGAACATTGTGTTGACGCGGAGCGCGGACTACGTCGCCGAGGGCGCCGAGGTTGTACGCAGCGCGGACGAAGCGCTCGCTGTCGCGGAACAAACAGAGGCCGAGGTCGTGATGGTGATCGGCGGCGCCGGCGTCTACCGCAGCTTCCTGCCTCGCGCCGACCGTCTCTACATCACCGAGATCGACGACGAGTTCGACGGCGACACCTGGTTTCCGCGATACGACGCCACAGAGTGGGTCGAGGTGTCACGAGAGTCGCACGACCCTGACGAGTCCAACCCGTACCCATTTGCCTTCGTTACCTACGAACGCGTCGAGCAATCCTAGAGATCCCCCGCAAAGGAAAGCGCAGCTTTCCTCGGGTTTCCAAAGGAGCAAGCGATGCGGGCTGCCGGCGGCAGGCCGGAGAGTGCGGTAGTGGTGGCCGCCAACGGCGGACACGTCCTTTGGTGGGAGCGCGAGGGAGCAACCGAGGCTTCTGCGCAGCAGAAACGCAGGGCGGTAGTTCTGATTGCGAAGCAAGCAGCCCTCGTACCCGCACGCCTTACTTCAGGCCGAGTGCTTCCTGCAGCTCGCCGCTTTCGAACATCTCCATCATGATGTCGCTGCCGCCGAGGAACTCGCCGTTGACGTAGAGTTGCGGGACGGTGGGCCACTCGCTGAACTCTTTGATGGCGGAGCGCTTCTCGGGGTCCTGGAGGATGTTGGCGTGTCCGAAGGGGACGTTGAGGTGGTTGAGGATTTGGACGGCGCGCGATGAGAAGCCGCATTGGGGCATCATCGGGCTGCCTTTCATGTAGAGGAAGACCTTGTTTTCGCTGGTTTCTTTGCGAATCTCTTCCATAATGTCGCCGCCCTCGGCACGGGAACGGAGGGTGGCTGCAGCCTCTTTTGCCGGGGCGGTGCCGGGGTTGTCGAGCTCGGGATTCAAGATGGGCAGAGGGATCTTGGTGGCCATGGTGTCCTGCTGTCGGTGGGAATCTGGAAGAGGAGGGGTCGCATTGCGTGGGGCGGCTGCGTTGCGCCGCAGGTTGCGGGGTTATAGTCACGACGGCTGGGTGAAACCAGCGTTCGTACGCTGAATTTCGCCGTTCTCTTTGGAGTCGCCGATGGCGCCCGTGTCTATGTCCCCGCTCGAGACGAGCGATTTCTCGGTATCGAATGGCGATGGCTGGCAGTTGCCGCTGCGCCGGGTGATCGCGCGAGATCGCTTTGATCCGACGCTTCGGCCCATCGTGTTGGTGCCGGGATACGGCATGAATACGACGATTTTCGGCTTTCATCCCCGTGGTCACTCGCTTGAGCGAAGCCTCGCGCAGAGCGGTCGCGAGGTGTGGTCGGTCAGCATGCGCGCCCAGGGTGCGGCTCGGCGGCTCACGGAGAGCGCGCCGGATCCCTCCCTGAGGCGATACGCAGGGATTGATTTTCCGGCGGCCCTGAACGGCGCGCTGGAGAACAGCGACACCGAGCGCAGCTCTGTTGATGCGATAGGCTGTTCTCTGGGCGGATCGATCGCATACGGGGCGATGGCGCTGCACAGGGACCTGCCCGTGCACGCGATGATTGGCGTCGGATCGCCTCTGACCTGGACTGATGTGCACCCGCTGGTGTCGGCGCTCTTCTCGTCGCCGATGCTTGTCGGGGCCATACCGGTCAAAGGTACACGACAGGCCGCCAGGGTCGCGTTTCCGATTCTTGCCCGAATTCCCGGAGCGCTGAGCCTGTATCTGAACGCGAAGCACGTCGATCTCGGCAGCGTTCAGCAGTTTACGGAGACGATCGAGGCACCGGACCGGGCGCTGAACCGTGAGATTGCCCATTGGATTCGGGCGCGAGACCTGGTGATCGGCGGCGTGAACGTGGCTGATGAGCTGCGTTCCCGCGCCACACCGCTGCTGCTCGTCGCAGGCAGCCGCGATCTGATTGTTCCGCGCGCCACGGTGTTTTCTGCAGAGCGTTCCTGGGGCAACGGATCCGTCTCGACGATGGTCATCGGCAGCGGCGACGACTGGTACGCCCACGCGGACCTCTTCATTGGCGACAGGGTGTACGACGACGTGTTTGTTCCGATGATCCGCTGGCTGGACGAGCACGCGAATTGATGGAGTCACGCCTCAAGCAGATGTTCGGAAGTCGGGATGAATCCGGCGACCGCAGCCTCGGGACGCTGGCCGGCGTGTATCGGCCGACGGTGCTGACCATCCTCGGGGTGATGCTCTACCTTCGTCAGGGGTGGGTCGTCGGAAACGCCGGACTGCTCGGCGGCCTCGGGATTCTTCTGCTCGCCTTCGTGATCACCGGCGCGACGTCGCTGTCGGTGAGCACGATCACGACGAATATTCATCTGGGCAAAGGCGGTGCTTTTGCGCTCGTCAGCCAGTCTCTTGGACTTGAGGCCGGCGGCGCGATCGGTGTCCCGCTTTATCTGGCGCAGGCGCTGAGCGCAGCGCTCTACATTTATGGTTTTGCCGAAGGGTGGGAGTACATCTTCCCCTCTCATCCACAGGCGCTGGTGGTCGCCTCAGTGTTCGTGGTGGGCTTCATCATCACGCTGGTAAACACGACCCTCGCGTTACGTCTGCAGTCCATTGTTCTCCTCGTTTTGGTGGCGGCGGTCGTGAGCATGATCGCCGGCGCGGGTCAGGTGACAGAGCTGCATCGGCCGGAGTGGATCGGCGGCTTTCAGGACGGTGGCTTCTGGCGGATATTCGCGGTGTTCTTTCCGGCCGCGACCGGGATCATGGTCGGCATCTCGATGTCGGGCCAGCTGAAGGACGCTCGACGGAGCATCCCGCGGGGCATCATCGGCGCATGGTTCACGGCCTTCCTCGTCTACGGCGTGCTGATGGTCTGGTACGGGATGATCGCGAGCCCGGAAGAGCTGCGCGGCAACTATCTGGTGTCGATGAAGTACGCGGCATGGGCGCCGGCGGTACAGGCGGGGCTGCTATGTTCATGCGCGGCCGCGATGTTGGGCTCGCTGGTGGCGGCGCCGCAGATTCTGCAGGCGCTGGCTTCGCACCGCCTCTTTCCCCGAGCGCAGGCCTTCACCAAAGAGTCTGCGAGCGGAGTGTACACAAACGCGTCGCTGGCGACCGGTGCGCTGGTTGGGCTGACGCTGCTGCTCGGTGATCTCGACCGGATCGCCGCGCTGATCACGATGTTTTTCCTGATCACGTATGCGACGCTGAATATCGTTCTGTTGATCGAGCAGAGTCTGGCCCTGATCTCGTTTCGGCCGACCCTGCGTGTGCCCCCCGCAGTGCCCCTGGTGGGAGCGGTCAGCTGTGTGTTTGCCATGGTGATCACCGCGCCCGGCTTCGGCCTGGTGGCGCTGATGGTGGTTGTGGGAATCTATATGTACCTGGTGAACCGGCAGCTCGATACGCCCTGGGAGACGGTTCGAAGCGGCATCTTCATCGCGCTGGCCGACTGGGCGGCGAAGAAGGCGCAGGGGTTGAACCAGCGCTTTGAGCGCGCGTGGAAGCCGGACATTCTGGTGCCGGTAACGCAGGTCGCCGAGGTGCATGGCGAATATCGCTTCCTACGCTCGCTGGCTTCCCCAAAGGGGTCGCTGCAGATTCTCTCGCTGAACGTGGACGGCGAGGTGTCCGATCAGGACGCAAAAATGCTTGAAGAGATCGCGCTCGATTTTCAGGGTGACGATCTCTTCACGACACACGCCAGCCTCGACGCGGATTCGATCGTCGAGGGGGTGGCGCTGGGCGCTGCGGTGATGGAGGGCTCCTTCTTTCGCCCGAATTTGCTGTACATCAACGCGCGCGATCGCAGCGAAGAGGAGATGCAGGGACTGCTGGATCTGGCGCGCCGCCACGAGATGGGGTGCGCGATCTTCGTGCCACACAAGCACGCGGCCTTCGGTCGCGAGCGCAACGTCAATGTTTGGGTGCGCGACCAGAGCCCGAACTGGGAGCTGGGTCTGCGCCTTGCAAACATCGACCTGTCACTCCTGCTTGCATACCAGCTGCATCGAAACTGGCGCGCACGTCTTCGCATGGTGAGCATTATCGAAGACGAAGAGGGTATCGACGACGCGTTGTTTCATCTGCGGAAGGTGTTTCGCGACGCCCGAATCCCGGGTCGTGAAGACGCGTGGGTTCGCTCCGGAAAGTTCTCTGAGATGCTCAGTCAGGCGCCCAAAGCCGACATACACATTTTCGGGCTTGCGTATCGGGTTAACGCCGAGGCGATGCGTGGCATGACCGACACACTGGGCGGCTCGTGTTTGTATATTCTCGATTCGGGCTACGAGTCAGCGTTTGCGTGAGCCTGGTGGCGGGTTGCAGTACACAATCGCGTCCGGGTGAAACACTGTACCGGTGTCGTTATCGCGAGGGAGTGCGGCCTCAGGCCTCGCGCTGAAAGGTGCGACGGCTGCTGCTGCGACTGAGAAAATCGCAGCTGCGATCGCGGCACGCGTCCGCGGGGGCCTCGACACGCTGGCTTCGATAGTGGATGCACCGGTGCCTGCGGGTTGCCGGTATTGCGCGGGCGATGCGCGACTGGTTGGTAGCGCCCGTGGACCCGTGCCCAAACCGCGGTGCGGTGAGCGCTTTATGGAAGAATGAGGAGATGATGAACCATTCATACCGGTGCACGAGACAGTGCATCCTCATCACATGCGCAGCGTTGGCGCTCGCGACCCTGGCGGCCTGCGAAGATGATGATGTCGCTGATTCCGCCGATGCATCCGGCGAAGACGTCGGGACAGACGGCGAAGTGCGCTCGGATACAGACGCCGTCACAACCGGCTGCCCCACACATCAAATCTACGACCTGGAGAGTTCGAATCAGATTGATCTCTGGCCCGACATGGTGCTGACGCGGAGTGACGCAGACTCGCCCACGGGGCTTCGCCTGAACCCGGATTCGGAGCAGGCCGCATGGCTGGCCGATCTGCCATCGGATATTGCCGGAATCGTTGAGGGTGGCGCGGTCGCAAGCGGCTTTGCCCGTTCGGCGAAGATTGTGCTCCGCTTCGACTCCGCGCTGAGCAATGTGCCGATCACCGTGGACGAAAGCCTCGAATCGGATGTTCTGATTCTGCTTGAGCTCACCGAGGACGGCGCACGCCGACTTCCCTTTGAAACGATCGTGCTCGAAGACAATCGGGACGGCGTGCGCCTGCTCGTTACGCCGGCGCTCACCCTCAAAGCCGGGACAGAACACATTCTGCTGGCGACCCGCGAGCTGCGAGATATCAACGACGGCTGCGTTGATCCCTCGCCCATGGCTGCGATGCTCATGGCCAACGAAGCCCCATCCGCTGACTACGAAGAGGGCGCCGCACACTACGCAAGAATGATCGCCGACGCCGGCTACGACGTCGACGAGCTGAGCGCCGCTGTCCCTTTCGTGACCCACGCCGACCAGCAGGCGGTCCTCGCGGCCCGAGACCACGCCGCCGCACAGTCGTATGAGTACAGCGAAGCACCCACCTGCGCACCGGAGGGCGACCTGATCCGCTGCGATGGTCAATTCGACGCCTGGGACTACCGTGACGACCGCATCATTCGCGACGGTACACCGCAGCAGGCATGGACACTTGCTTTCTCAGTGTGGTTGCCCGCCGATGCCGATGGCGCGGTACCCATGCTCTTTCACGGCCACGGTCTCTCGGAAGATATCGAATCCACGCGCGGCATTGCGCGTCGAGTGCAGGACCTGGGCCTCGCCGTCATCGGCTTCGAGACGCTGACACACGGAAGCCATCCCACCAGTACCGGGGGTGGTGATGCGGCTGCGGTGGACTTTCTCGGGGTGCTGCAGAACGACCTGCTGATCGACGGCCTGGCTACTCGTGGCAACTTCAACCAAACACAGCTGGACCGTGTTCAGCTCTTCACACTTCTTGCTCAGAACCCAGACATTACCGGCGATGGCGAAGACGACTTTGTTGTCGACAACATGGGGTACTGGGGCATCAGCTTCGGCGGCCTCCACGGCCCCGGAACACTCGCGCTCAATGAACACATCGACGCCGCGGTACTCTCTGTGGGCGGAGGCAGCCTCACAGACTTTGTGCTCGAAAATGAACAGTTCACGGCCTTCAGACCGATTCTCGCGAACTTCCTCGGGGCTACGGGCGTTGAGCCCTTCCTGGCGGTGGTGCAGTCGGTCGTCGATCCCGGAGACCCCTCGACCTGGGCAGCGCATGTGTTGAATGAGAGATTGTATGGCGAAGCGCCGCACCTGCTCGTTGCCGCGGCAGAAGCCGATGAGACCGTCCCGCCGATCACCGCATGGAGTATGGCCCGTGCGCTCGGTGTGCCCCAGGTCGGCACCGTACACACCGCCCTGCCACCGCTCCCGGTTGCGAGTCTTCCAATCAGCGGCAACGTGAACGGTGGTACTGCGGGGTACTTTCAATTTGACCGCACCGGCGAGCCCCCGGCGCCGGCAGGGCACAACACGCCCTTCAGTCGAGAGGCTTTGCTACAGAGCGGTCACTTTCTCGAGACCTGGCTCGACGGCACGCCGGAGATCATCGATCCCTACGACGTGCTCGGTACACCCCCGCTCGAATAGGGCACGGCGTCAGGCTGCCACGCGGATACTCGGCGGCGTGCTACTCCGGCTTCGGCATGCGCAGGCAGCTTGGCAGATGTCCGTGCTCGCAGGCGTCGTCGATCAGGGCGGTTGCTTCGTCCATGGTCACGAGTTGTGTGCGCCGCTCTTCAGCGGCCACCGCGATGGCATAACACCCGGATCGCATTGCGTGGTCGCAGGCCCGGGCAGCGCCCACCAGGTCGAGGGCGCCGGCTTCGACAAAGCGTGCCTCCCACCGGCCGATGTCGCGGACGATCGGGACGCTGTAACCACACGCACCTTCGAAGCCCAGCTCGCAGGAGCGGGCAAACGAAGCTGCGGCACGCTCGAAGTTCACATCGGTGCCGAGTCCGTCGGCGTGGATACGGCCGAGCATGTAACAGCCGACATGTACGTCGGCGTCGCAAGCCTCTTCGAAGTAGATTGTAGCGCGCTGGATGTCTTCGACGACGCCGACGCCCATCATGTAGCGGGCGCCCATGTCGTAACAGGCCACGGCGTGTCCGCTGCGGCATGAGTGATCTACCAGGGCGGCGGCGAGCTCATTGCGCCGCGGCGTGCCGATGCCGCCGTAGTAGCGATTCGCGAGGGCGTGGCATTCCGAGGCGACGCCTGCGGCGCATCCCTCGTACTCCTGCGCTGCTTCCTGCACGAGAAATTCAAGTTCGTGATCGGCCCATTGCAGGACCACCAGCGGCTCGGCGGTGCCCGCTGCTTCGAAGCTCAATCGGCTGTGCAGCTCATCGTTCTGCGCGTGGGCCGCGACGCAAAGGGCGAGACAGCCCGTCAGCAGTACACAGGCATAGGTAGAGACGGCCAGAAGGCGTTGTGTGGTCTTCATCGCTGCACCGTAGTCGAGAATTCCCGGACACCGTCCTTGTTTGTAAACTCTGCTTCGACGCGGTCGCGATAGAAGCTCATGATCATGAAGCCTTCGATGTCTTCGTTTTCCCACGCGACTTCGTTACCGCGACCCTCAAGGTCCTTGGTTTTGGCGCCTGCGCCGGAGACAACAAACTGTGTGTCGCAGAGCTCTTCGCCGCCGCCGAAGCCGAACCCGCCTTCCTCGATGCCCGTAATCCACTGCCGGTTGTGGTCGTGGCCGCAGACATAGAAGTCGACTCTGTCGCAGATGTGGTCTTCGACAAAGTCCTGGAAGCCGGCGCCGAGGAAGGGAATCGGCAGGCCGCCTGAGGGGATGCCCTCATAGGAGCCCGCGTTGCCGTGCGTTCCGTTCGATCGGTACGGGTGATGGCCGAAGCTGACGGTCCAGATCGCGTCTGTGTTGTCGACTACGTTGGCGATCAGCTCGGCCTGCGCGTTGCTCGTCTGATCCAGGTACGCCATCGGTGAGGTGTTGAGCGCGATCAGGTGAACGAACTCAAGCTGCAGCTCGTAGGACTCCGACGGAAAGTAGAACCAGTCCCGGTCCGAGCCGTAGTCGACGTAGTACGAGACCTTGGACGAATCGACGCCGAGGGATCCGAGGTCGTGGTTTCCGAGAGAAACGTAGATCGGCATGCGCTCCCGCTCGTCCGGCTGCCCGGCCTCCGGTGGTGCTCCGCGGCGCAGGTCGGCGTAGGGCAGGTCAATCTTCTCGGTGAACTCAGAGTCTTCGTTTTCCTCCGGCCCGTCGTCGTAGATGTTGTCGCCGAGCATCAGGAATCCGTCGCAGCCACCCAGCTCATTGCATCGGGTCTGTGCGGCTGCTGCGACCGCGTATTGGTCGGCGTTGGCTTCGCCGGTGTCGCCCATCACGATGAGGCGAACGACCTCTACCGGTGGGGTCCCGCTGTCCTCTACAAGGTCCGTAGCGGTATCCACTGCGGTGTCCTGAGCGACGTCTTCCGCAACGTCTGCCGGGCTGTCTTCGGCTGCATCTTCGGCCACTTCTTCAACGATGTCCTCTACAACCTCTTCGGCGACGTCCTCCACGGCATCGTCAGCTGTGTCCTCGGCGACATCCTCGACGATGTCCTCGGCGACATCCTCAGCGGCATCGTCGGTCGCGTCAGATACCGTGTCCTCGGCGGTTGCATCGTTATCACCGGAGTCTGCGCCCGACGTGTCGTTCCGTTCGCCTGTATCGTTTGTATCGTTGCCGCCGGTAGAGCCCCCCGGATCTGAGCCTCCGCATGCTGCGATTGCCAGCGCAGCGAGCGTGCTCAGAAGCAGGCCTGCGCGCGGCGAGTGGGTGCGTCGCGTAGTCATGATGTTACAATCCCTCCGATCCTGCCGCGCACCTTAGCGCCACGACCGGAATTGGAGCAAGCGAAAGCCACGGGATGCCCGGCGCGTATACGCCGCGAAATCGTCGCACGCATTGACCCAAAGCTTCGCCCGGGACTAGGGTTGTCGCGAGTGCGGTCGTGTTTCGCGGCTGACCAGCCGCAGCGCGCAGCTTTTCCTCATCGCGGAGGTTTGTGTGGCCCATAAAGTCAGCATCGACCAGTTCGTTACTATGTTCTCGCCACTCTTTGGTGACGCAGGTGCCTCGGTGCAGCGTACGCTGCCGGACCTGCTGCGATTCCTTACCTTCGAAAAGGACACGGTCGTTGTCGAACGAGGCAAGGTCGGTAACTCGCTGTACCTGATTTATAAGGGACGCCTGGGCGTCTACTCGAGCGTCCGAGACCGAACGCTCCAGATCGCGGAGATCGGCCCCGGTCAGTGGTTCGGCGAGACAACCTTTCTCGAAGCGGATGTAGGTAGCGCTGACGTCATCGCGCTCGAAGAGACGACGGTGGTCGAACTGACCTGGGACAACTTCGAGCGATTGATCGAGGAGCATCCGAAGACAGCAAGCCACGTCATCCAGGGAATCTCGATCGGATTGGCGAATCGACTTCGCCGTTCGAGCGCCGGCCTCTGGGCCGTGATGGAAAGTGGCGACCTGCAGATGCGCGTACCGCGAGAAAAGTCGGCGCCGCAGCCGAGTTGGATTCGCAACGTTTGGGGCAACCTGTTCGGCCATGGCCGCGGCTGAGGGAGAGACTATGAGTGATTCCGAAATCCTGAGTGCGATGCGTGCATCCAAGTTCGCGAGCGGTTTCTCTGACGGAGAAATCGCTGCCCTGGCGAAGGCGTGCACCCGCCGCGAATTCTCGGACGGCGAGAACATCGTGACCGAGGGTGACGAGGGCAACAGCTGCTTCTTTATCGTCAGCGGCCGCGCGCGAATCGCCCGCGAGAAGGGCGTTGAACAGCGCCGGGTCCTGGGTTCGTTGGGACCGGGCGAGTTCTTCGGTATCGTAGCGTTGATTCAGCCGGTGGGTCGCACTGCGTCTGTCATCGCCGCCGGCAACGTTGTCGCCGCTGAGCTCGACGGAGCGACCTTCAAGCGCCTCTACGATGCCGTCACCCCCGGCGCCATTCGCTTTCAGCTCCTGGTCGCGAAACAACTCGGCAACGACGCCCGTCGCCTCAATCGCATCTTCTTCAAAGCCGCCGAGCAGGCCGACGAGGCTGCAACCCGAGCCGAACTGGCAAAGGCCTGAGGCCATCACGCCCGGTCGGCGCTATCGCTCCTTGTTGTCGCTGAACTCGGCTTCGTAGAAGCGGTACCTGCTCTGCCGCATGCCCATGGCCTTGTATGTAGCTCGGGCACCGGTGTTGTCCCGATCCACGTAGAGGCGCAGGCCAATGGCGCCGACAGCCTCGGCCTCAGAGCGTGCGTGCCGGTAGAGGGACGCGTACACGCCTTCGCGGCGCGCCCTCGGTGCAACGTACACGGACTGAATCCACCACCACCAGCCGTTACGCCAGTCGGACCACTCGCGGGTGATCATCAGCTGCCCCACGACGTGCCCGGATCGTTCGGCGAGAAAATAGAGGCCTCGTGATGGGTCGCGAAGCAGCCGCTCGACGCCGCCGGCGATCGTGCGCGGATCCAGAGTCAGCTCCTCGGTCTCGAGCGCCATAGCGCAGTTGAATCGGACGATTGTCGCGCAGTCATCCACAGACGCGGGTCTGAGGTCGATTGTCATTGTGTAGTTGTCTCGACATCCGGGCATTGCTGCTGCATCGCTCGCACGCATTCGACCCCGTCACCGTACTCTGTCCATCGCGGGTCGTCCGGAAAAGGAAAGCGCCCCGGCGTTAAGAACAGGTACGCTTCGTTCCGACGTGGCTCCTCAAACGTGAAGCAGGTCGGAGTCATCTCGTACCGCGGTTCACCGCGGTCGCAGCCCAACACAAATTCTCGGGCTTCTGCGCAGAAGCTGTTCACGTTCACGGATTGGCCAATCCGAGGTGTCTCTGCGTTTGTGCAGCTGTCATAGCGCCAGTTCGCAGGTACGTTCGTGAAACGACCGTCGTCGTCATCGCAGGCGGCGAAAAGCGCGGTCGTGAGGACGAGCAGCAGTGTGTATCGCAGATATTTCACAGGTACTTGCCGAGGCTGTTGTGAAGCGGTGCGCGCCGCCTTTCAGTGACTCATAGCGAGTTCAAGGGCCCAGAAAAGCTCGCGAGTCAGGGCGACATCACCGACCTCAACGCGGGCGACGATTCCGGGTCGGCGTGAGATACAGGTGGCCTCGACGGGATCTCCGGACAGATCGCAGGCCGACTCGCCCACGGCAACTCCGGCCCCCTCGCTTAGTTCGACGGTGAGTTCGCCTCTCGTGCTTGTCGCGAGCATGGTTCGGGTCAGGACGCCCTGCGCCAGATCCGGCGTCGCGTCAGTGGCCGACAGTGTCCAGCCGTTGGTCGCCAGGTGCTCGCCGACGGCGGACAACGAGATCGCTGCGTGCGGGGCAGCCAGGACGTCTTCGCCGCGCCACCGACCGCCGGGTGTGGTCACGGCCACCTCAACCGCCAGCGGGTTTGCGAGGGGCCACAATCCCTGCCCCTGCACTGTGTCTGCGGGATAGTTCATGGGGCAGAAGCCCAGGACATCGAAGGCATCCTGCGCGCTCTCGTACTCGAGATGAATAGCGAAGCTGCGTTCTCCACTGGTCACTGTCCAATGGCAGGTTGCAGGTCCATCGAAGTCGATCATCTGGTCCGGTGGGTCCGGGATTGCAGCGACAAGGGCGTCGCCGGTGAGCGCTGACACAATATCTGTGCTTTCGACGTCGTCAGCGTCGGGCGCCGGCTGAGCTGTTGGGAGCTCGCCGGCCGGCGTGGCATCGCCGGCACCGGTGCGCCCGCAGCCGACTGCCAGGAGGGCGACCACGATGGCGGCGGCAGGCGTCGCAGAAAAATCCGTCATGTTGCGCTTCGCGGTTCGGAGGGGTTTCATCGCTGCTCCCGGCTCTTGATCGTCGATGGTTGCGGCGCCCGGATGGCGGCCTGCGCTGCACTTTTCAGCTCAACTGGAAGGCCTGCGCCGCCTCTACGTCTCGTGTACCTTTGCCTCGCGGCGGGCTCACTGCGCGGAGTGGCAGCATACTGCCTCGTGCCTGCTCGACAAGGCGCGTGTTTCCTGTTCCTATCTGGCGCTCGCGAGGATTCAGGGGCTTGCATGCGGGCGGACCAACCAGGGTCGGACGATACAGTAGAAGGCGCCGAGGTTGAGAGCCGCGAGGCGACCGGCCAGTTCAACTACTTCAGCGGCGTATTTACGCCCAGCATTCTGACCATCCTTGGGGTGGTCATGTACATGCTCTTTGGCTGGGTGGTCGGCAACGTCGGTCTCGCCGGTGCGCTGATCATCGTCTTCGTCTCGCACCTGATCTCGTTTGCTACCGGCCTTTCCGTCTCGAGCATAGCGACCAACCGCACGGTGAGAGCCGGCGGCGCGTACTACATGATCAGTCGCTCGCTCGGTTCTTCGACCGGCGCCGCGATCGGGATTCCGCTCTTCGTGGGCCAGGCGCTCAGCATCACATTCTACGTGGTGGGCTTCACTGCTTCGATGCAGCAGCTGGTTCCGAGCCTGCCATTCACGGCGGTCGCCATCGGCACACTGGTCGCGTTGGCGGTGATCACTTTTCTCAGCACATCGCTGGCGATCAAATCCCAATACGTCGTGATGGCAGCGATCCTCCTGTCGCTGGTGTCCTTCTTCATGGGCCGCGGTGAGTCGCCGCCCGAGTCCATCGCGATGTGGAACAGCGACGGCGAGTCATTCGCTACAGTGTTCGCTGTGTTCTTTCCGGCCGTCACCGGGATCATGGCGGGTGTGAGCATGTCCGGCGACCTGCGCGACGCCCGCAGGGACCTGCCGCGCGGAACGATGCTGGCAATTCTCGTGGGCTTTATCATCTACATGGTGTTTCCCATCTGGCTGGCAGCGAATGCTTCCGGTGATGCGCTGATCAACGACCCGGAAGTTGTGTGGACGATTTCACGCATCCCGGCGTTGATCTACGTCGGGGTCTGGGGTGCGACTCTGTCGAGCGCTCTTGGCAGTATCATGGCCGCGCCGCGCACACTGCAGGCGCTCGCAGTCGACGGCGTAGTGCCAAAGATTTTTGCGAAGGGTTCGGGGCCACAGAATGAGCCTCGTATCGGACTCGTCTTCTCGTGCGCGTTAGCCTGCGGGGCGGTTCTGCTGGGCAGCCTCGACGCGATCGCGCCGGTACTGACGATGTTCTTTCTTGTCACATATGGCTTCACAAACCTCGCATGCGCGCTGGAGCGCTGGGCGGCGAGCCCCTCTTTTCGGCCGACCTTCAAGGTGCCGGCCCTGATCAGCTTCGCCGGCGGCATCGCGTGCTTTGCAGCCATGGCGGTGATCAATCTCACAGCAATGATCGCGGCGATTGTGGTGTGTGGCCTTATCTTTGTCGTCACCGAACGACGTCACCTGAACACAACATTTGGCGACGCGCGACACGGGATTTGGTCTGCCACTGTCAGAGTCGCGCTGCAGCGGCTGCGTAAGGTCCAGTGGCATCCGATGAACTGGCGACCGAACGTCGTCATCCTCGGCGGTGATCCGAACAAGCGCAGATATCTCCTGGAGCTGGCGGGCTCCATCGTCCAACAGCGCGGGATCGCCACCTACTTTCACGTCCTCTCGGGTCCCGTGTTGGAACGCGCAGACGAACGGGCGCGACTCACGACGGAGCTCGAGGACGTGCTCGCCGAGGACTTTCCGAACATCTTCTACCGCTGCGATGTCGCTCCCAATGTGTACCTGGGCGCCGTCAGTATCACACAGTCCTATGGCGTCGGGACCTTTGCGGCGAACACCGTGCTGTTGGGCTGGCCGCGCAAGGAGGACCGAGCTGAGGCGTACGTGGATATGCTTCGCGATCTCACCGCTCTGAATCGCTCGCTGCTGTTAGTTCGTTACGACAAGGACCGCGGTTTCGGACGGCGCAGGCGTGTGGATATCTGGTGGGGCGGGCTGAAGAATAACGGTGGCCTGATGCTTCTCATCGCGTTCCTGCTCAAGAGCGATATTGCGTGGCGAAGCGCCGACATTCGAGTCATCACCGTCGTTGGGGCTGAGGCAACGGTAGATGGCGCGCGCAGCTCGCTTCAACACCTGATTCAGGCGGCGCGCGTGGATGCTTTGCCCCATGTCATTGTAAGGGGAGATCGAGACATCAAGAGCATCATGCACGAGGAGAGTCGCCAGACTGACCTCGCCGTGATTGGTTTTCGTTTTCCCGCTGACGGCGAAGCACCGTGGAAGTACTTCCGTCACTATGAAGACCTGCTCTCACGATTACCTTCGACGGTGATTGTTAACAGCGCGCGAGACTTTGAAGATGATCCAGTTCTATTCGACGCTTGAAATACGCATGGCGATCGTCGCTACGGCGGCGCTTTTTGTGCTGGTAGCGTGCGGCGGACAACAGAGCACAGACTCCGGAGCATCCACGAACGCGGGTCCCGTGTCGGGTCCCGAGCTGGGGCCTGAGGGGTTGCCCATACCGGAGCTGGTCGGCGATCTTGTGGATCCACGCGTCTCTGTCGCAGTCCAGTCGTGCACAACCGCTCGGGCGGTGATTGTCACCTCGACCGGACACGTCGACGTGTTCAGCGAACTCGTGGCCGGCTGGTCGCAAATCACCGACGGCGACCTCTTCTACGTGTGCCCGGGCGTGCACGCGATCCACAGTACGCTGTATCTGAGCCGAAGGATCGGCGTTGTTGTCGCAGGGCACGATGCCACGATCGCCTCGACGGTGGATGACACGGTGGTGCATGTCGAAGACAGCGAGAATCTCGTGATCGATGGGCTTCGTATCGTGCACGACATCGGAGAATACTGCCTGCACAACTGTCTTCAGATCATCGACTCTGTCGACGTTACGGTTTCACACAACCAGCTCGACGGCAGCGGCTACACCGGGTTGGTTATGATCGGTTCGCAGGAGCTTCGCATCATCGACAATCAAATACACAACTGTGAGTTTGCGACGAGCAGCTACAATGTTTGGGACATCGAAGTTCGTGGGAACCACGTGTTTGGAAATCGGGCGCAGAACTTCGACAGCAATCTCATCGATGTGATCGGCGAGGACCTGCTCCGGGCGACGAACCGGATCGAATCGGTTACACCCCCGGCAGACGGGCACGAAGCAAACTACTGACTTGCGCTCTTTTGCCGCGATGATTCGTCGCCGCGCTCGAGTCCGAAGTCGAAGTTGCCGCCTTCGTCGATGAAGGACACGCCTTCGAAGTCTGCGCCGAACGCATCGGCAACTTGGAGAAAGCTGTCGACCTCAGCGCTCAGCTCGGCGACCGCCTGTACGACTCCGTCGGATCCCGAGAGGATGGTGTGTGCCCGCTGCGTCGCATCAACAGCCGCGCCCCAGCCTTCATTCACATCGGCGCCCCATGTCTGCGCGAGCCCAATCGCCATTCCACCGGCGTGTACCGAGCTGTCGAGAAAGTCGCCGGCGCTGTCTGCGTTGGCGAGTGTCGATGTAAAGTGCGCGGCGGAGCCGACGGTACCCACGACCCGACTGTCGATGTTGGCGCCAAAGGCGGCTGCGGCTCCGACGCCGTAGGCTGCACCGTCGGACAGGGTCTCGAACACCACGCCGAAGTCTTCGGCGTGAGCCAGCCTTGTACCGATGTCGACCGCGGCCTGTGCGGCGCTGCCGATGTTTGCAGCCACCTGCCCGCCAGAGGCGCCGGTGCTTCCCGCAGTGCCCGCAACATCGGTCGCCAGTCCGACAAGGAGCCCTCCAGCGCCCCGACCGTCCTCAATTCCGCCGGCCAGCCTGTCCATCGCGCCGGCGGCGCCACTGAAGGTCTGGAGCCCCTGTTGTGCTTCGTCGCCAACACCCGGGATTAGACTTGCGACCGACGACGCGATCGAAGCGAAGGCCGACATCACGCCTCGACCGGCGCTGCGCACGGTGTTCGCGATCGTCTGACCGACCTTCGTCGCGACATCGAGGGCCTTTGACACTCCCTGAACGACCGCGTTTCCACCGGGAACCACGCTCAGCGCGCTGACGGCGACCTTCGCAAGACTGGCGAGAAACTGTCCGAAGTTCTTCACGCCGTCAGAGATCATTTTTCCGACTTCCGAGCAGAGCGTGGACGCCATGATGATCGCGGCCCCGACCTGCGGGATGATCTTGCCGATAATGGAGCCCACGATCTTCCCGACCTGACCGACCACCTTCAGGATCTTCGAGAAGGTCTTCTTGAAGAACTTCTTGATCCGCGCTCGGCGTCGCTTCCTGCGGTCTTTGCGCTTCGCGCGTCTTGCAGAGCGCCCCTCCTTGCGTTCTGAGCGTTTCGTCGAGGCGCTTTCCTCCGGGGAGAACGCGCGTGTTTGGAACGCGCTTTCGAGCTGGTCGGCCAGTGCCGCGGTGTCGGCGGCTGCACCTCTGGCGTGCGCTGCTGTCTCGGCAGGGGACGCGGTGGGTGCGCCCGTCGGCGCCCCTTCAGCAGGCGTGCTCTGCATTGCGGCCAGCATTGCAGAGGTGCGAGCGTTCGTGTGGGTGGATTGCAGTGATTGCGGACTCATGTGCGGTCTCCCTGTGAGGGCGCGGGCACGATTGCCGCGCGGTACAGAGAGGTAGTCGTGTGGCAGGGCATTGCGTTGCGGCTGCGATCGCAGGAGACTTCTGCGACAATGTTCGCTGGGACGCTCCCCGGCAGGTACGGCGCCCCGTGACAGCATAGGAACGCAGATGCTCTCGATCATCGTTACTGGTGGAACCTTCGACAAAGAGTACGACGAGAACCGCGGTGTGCTCCGCTTTCGTACGACACACATTCACGACGTCTTGCGAGATGGTCGCTGTCGCGTCCGATACTCTGTCAGGGAGCTCATGATGGTCGACAGCTCGGTGATGACGGATGCGCATCGAGAAGAAGTCGCCTGCGCGGTACGTGAGACCGAGAGCCGCCAGATCGTGATCACCCACGGAACGGATACGATGGCCGAGACCGCCCGCTACCTGGAAGTGGAGGTCCCGCAGAAGACCGTGGTGCTGACGGGGGCGATGGTTCCCTATACCTTCGGCAGTTCAGACGGCACCTTCAACCTGGGTGCTGCAGTCGTGGCTGCGCAGGCGCTGCCTCCGGGGGTATACGTGGCGATGAACGGTCGGGTATTTACGGCGGACAACGTACGAAAGAATCGTGAGCTGGGTGAATTCGAGACGTTGCGATAGTTGCGACGCGCGCTGCTTGCGGGGCGCGCTGTATTGATAGGGTGGGTGGCGCGGCGCGGCCTGGTGTCGTTGATACGCCACCGTGAATGGGCGGCATCGTCGCTGGACCATCAACGAGACCGCAAAAACGAAAGAGCCCGGAGTGCGACGCTGGGTTGCGTACGGCTCCGGGCCTTCGTCTCGGGGCGCAGGCGCCCCGGCGCTCGTCAGTAGGTGTAGGTGTTCGCGACCTCGCCGGAGCAGCCGTTGGCGCCCGAGGGAGCGTTCGCGCCGTCGCCGCCGCGCTTGCCGCCGGTGCCGCCGCTGCCGACGGCGCCCGCGGTTCCGCCGGCGAAGCTCACGCCGGTCTGGGTCGCGGTTCCGCCGCCGATCTGTGCGATACCGATCGCCGGTCCGCCGCAGCCGCCTGCGCCGCCACCGCCGCCGCCGCCGTCGCCGCCTGCGCCGCCGTTGCCGCCGTCGCCTGCGCCCTCGCTGAGGAAGCCGCCGCCGCTGCCGCCTGCGCCTGCGCCTGCGCCGCCGCCTGCGCCGCCGTCGCCGCCATCGCCGCCGTCACCGCCTGCGCCGCCGGTTCCCAGCGTGATCTCTGTGTCTGTGATCTCCACGGTGGAGTTGATGATGACGACCGCGTAGGAGGCGCCGCCCTGCGTACCGCCGGTGCCGGCCGTGCCCGCGCAGCCGCCTGCGCCGCCGCCGCCGCCGCCGCCGCCGGTTCGTGCGTTGATGCAGCCACCGAAGAAGCCGTCGCGGTCTGATCCGCCGCTGCCGCCGCCGCCGCCGCCGGTGCCGTTCTTGCCCACGGAGCCGACGCCCGAGACGCTCGGGGTCCAGACGGTGCCGGCCCAGGTGCCCGCGCCGTTCGATGAGGCGGAGCCGGGTCCGCCCTGGGCGCCGTCGCCGCCGCTGGTGGCGTTGCCGCCGTCGCCACCGTCGCCGCCGGAGAAGCCGGAGCATGAGCAGCTGTTTGAGCCGCCGCTGCCGGCACCGCCGCCGCTGACCGGGTCGCCGCCGGCTGTGCCGCCGGATCCGCCCTGCGAGCCGTCCGTGCATGCTCGACCGGCTGCGCCGTTGCCGCCGCTTGCGCTGCAGCTGCTGGAGGCGCCGCCCGCGCCGGAGGTGCTGTTGCTCGAGGAGCCGTTGCCACCGCTTGCGCCGTTGCCGCCATCGCTACCGTCGTCGCCGGCACCCGCAGTACCGGCTTCGATGGCGCAGTTTCGGATCGACACGTTCGAGCTGCTGTTGTTCACGCGCACGGCGATCGTTTCGGTGTTCGTGTCCGAGGCCTGCACGTCGTATCCCTGGACGGTGAAGCCATCGAGGGTCGTAGCCTGTCCGATGCTGCTTGCGTCCACCGTGATCGTCGAGACGCCGCGGATGATCGTCTCGTTGACCGAGATGTCACGGCTCCAGGTGTCGGCGTCGAAACCACCGTAGAGGTTCACACCGTCCTGCATCGTGATCGACTCGGTGTACGTACCGCCGGAGACGATGACGTCGCAGGGGCCGCCGGAGCAGGCAGCAGCCTGCGTGATGGCGAACGCGATCGTAGCGACCGGGTCGTCCGGGGTGCCGGGGTTCGAGTTGCTGCCGCCGTTGCTGGGCCGCGCGACGAAGACCGAGTTGGCGATGTCGCCGTCGATGCCGTCGCAGTTGTCGTCGATGCCGCTGGCGTCCGGAGAGTCCGAAGCGAGCGGGTCGCCGGTGCAGAAGTACTCGCAGCCGTTGTCACCGCTCTGGTAGCCGTTGTTCATGTCGCCATCGAGGTCGTACTGGTTCGCGTCGCAGGTGACGTAGGTGCAGGTGGAGCTGGAGCAGGTCTCGACGGCTCCGCTGATGGAGCAGGTGAGTCCACATCCACCACAGTTGCCGAGGGAGGTTGCGGTGTTGGTCTCGCAGCCATCCGTTTCGACGCCGTTGCAGTTGTCGAAGGTGCCGGTGCAGTTGTCGATCTCGCAGACGCCGGAGTTGCACTCCATCGTCGCGTTGGAGGCTCCATCGTAGCAGTCGTTTCCGCAGTTCCCGCAGTTGGAGACGCTGGTGTTGGTGTTGGTCTCACATGAGGTCCCATTCAGGTCGCAGTCTGCCAGCGGCGCCGTGCATCCGGAGACGCCGCAGGTGCCGTTGTTGCAGACCGGCGTGCCGCCGGCCGCGGGGCAGATGTTTCCACAGGTACCGCAGTTGTTGACGTCGGAGTTGAGGTTCACCTCGCAACCGTCGCCGGGGAGGTTGTTGCAGTTGTCGAAGGCGCCGTTGCAGCTGGCGACGCCGCAGAAGCCGTTGGTGCAGTTCTCGGTCGCCTGGAAGAGGTTGCAGACCGACCCGCAGCTGCCGCAGTTGTTGGGGTCACCGGAGGTGAAGACCTCGCAACCGTTCAGCGCGCTGCCGTCGCAGTTGTCGTAGCCGAGGCTGCAGTTCTGCAGCGCGCAGGTGGTCCCGCTGCACGTGCCGACCGCGTCCGGGTAGGTGCACTCGTTGCCGCAGCTGCCGCAATCGTCGACGTTGTTGACCAGGAAGGTCTCGCAGCCGTCGGTGGTGGTGCCGTTGCAGTTGCCCCAGTTGTTCTGGCATCCGCTCATCGAGCAGCTGCCGCCGGTGCACAGTCCGACGCCGTTGCTGTACTCGCAGGTGGTGCCGCAGCTGCCGCAGTTCGCCTCGTCGATGTTCAGCGGTGCCTCGCAGCCGTTGCCGTAGGAGCCGTCGCAGTCGTCGTGGGTGGAATCGCAGCCGGCGATGGCGCAGGTGCCGCCGTCGCAGAAGGCGCTGCCGTTGTTGGCGCTGCACACCGTTCCGCAGCTGCCGCAGTTCGCTCCGTTGGTTCCGAGGTTGACCTCGCAGCCGTTGGAGTCGACGTCGTCGCAGTCCGCAAAGCCGACGTCGCACTGTACGATACGGCAGACGCCGCTCGTGCAGCTGCTCGACGCGTTCGCCAGGTTGCAGGTGGTTCCGCAGCTGCCGCAGTGGTTTGCGTCCGTCTGCGTATTGGCCTCGCAGCCGTTCACATCGTTGTTGTCGCAGTCGTCGAAGGGCGCCGAGCATGCCGCGAGCTCGCAGCTACCGGAGACGCAGTCGCCGGTTCCGTTGGCGTAGGTACATTCGGTACCGCAGGCCCCGCAGTTCAGCTCGTCGGTGGCCAGGGTCACTTCGCAGCCGTTGCCGCTGGCGCCGTCACAGTCCGCCTGCCCGGGGCTGCAGTTGTCGACCTGACACATGCCTGACACGCAGGCGGGCGAGCCGCCGCTGACGCTGCACACCGTCGGGCAGGAGCCGCAGTGGTTGATGTCCGACTGCAGGTTGATCTCGCAGCCGTCGGACGCCAGCCCGTTGCAGTTGTCGAAGCCGCCGTCGCAGCCGACCACCTGACAGGTCGAAGACACACACAGGGTCGTCGCGTTGTTCTGCGAGCAGGCGTTGCCGCACGCGTTGCAGTGATCTGCGTCCGCTGTGATGTTGGTCTCGCAGCCGTTGAAGTCCAGGTCGTCGCAGTCGCCGAAACCGGTGTCACAGCCCACAAGCTCGCAGAGGCCTGCGGAGCAGGAGCCGGTGCCGTTGAAGTAGTCACAGGCGGTGTCACAGGTGCCGCAGTTGTCGTCGTCGGTGCCGAGGTTGACCTCGCAGCCGTTGTTGCTTGAGCCGTCGCAGTTGTCGAACCCGGTGTTGCAGGAGGCGACCTCGCAGACGAAGTTCGAGCACACCCCGGTGCCGTTGGCGATGTTACACACCGTGCCGCAGGTTCCGCAGTTCACTTCATCGTTTCGCAGGTCCACTTCGCAGCCGTCGCTGACGACGCCGTTGCAGTCGAAGAAGCCGGGGTCGCAGCCGGTGATCAGGCAGGAGCCGCCGTTGCACACGGAGTTCGCGTTGGGCAGGTCGCAGCTCTGGCCGCAGGCGCCGCAGTGCAGGAAGCTGGTCGAGAAGTCCGCTTCGCAGCCGTTGGGTGCCTGGCCGTCGCAGTTGCCGAAGCCGGACACGCAGCCGTCCAGGTTGCACACGCCGCTGTTGCAGGTGTCGACCCCGTTGTTGAAGTCGCAGTCCTGATTGCAGGCGCCGCAGTGCGAGGTGCTGGTGTTGAGGTTGGTCTCGCAGCCGTTGGTGACGTTGCCGTCGCAGTCCGCGAAGCCGCTGTCGCAGTCGTTGATGCCGCAGGTACCATTGAGACAGGCGGGTGCGCCGCCGGAGACGGAACACTGGGTGGTGCAGGCGCCGCAGTTGTTGATGTCGGCGTTGAGGTTGGTCTCACAGCCGTCGGCCGCCGAGCTGTTGCAGTCGTCCCAGCCGGCGTCGCAGCTGTCGACCTGGCAGGAGCCGGACACGCAGATCGGCGTGGCGTTGTTCTCTGAACAGGCGACGTTGCAGGTTCCGCAGTAGTCCGGGTCGGTGCTGAGGTTGATCTCGCAGCCGTTGGTGTCGTCGCCGTCGCAGTTGCCGAAGCCGCTCGCGCAGCCGACCAGCTCGCAGGTGCCGCCCACACAGGCGCCGACGCCGTTGGCGAACTGGCAGCTGTTGCCGCAGCCGCCGCAGTTGTCGTCATCGGTCTGGGTGTTGATCTCACAGCCGGTGCCGTAGCTGTTATCGCAGTCGGCGAAGCCGGAGTCGCAGGAGTCGACGGCGCAGTTGCCGCCGTTGCAGGTCGGGTCGCCGTTGTCGACCTGACACGCGTTGTCGCAGCCGCCGCAGTGACCCACGCTGGTCTGGATGTTGCGCTCGCAGCCGTTGGCGGTGTTCGCGTCGCAATCGGCGAAGCCGAACTCACAGGAGGTGATCGCGCACTGGCTGTTGTTGCACAGGGTGTTTGCGTTGTTCAGGTCGCAGTCCTGACCGCAGCCGCCGCAGTTGAAGAAGTTCGACGTCGTATCGATCTCGCAACCGTTGGCGTCCTGGCCGTCGCAGTTAGCGAAGCCGCTGTCGCAGGCGCCCAGCGAGCAGACGCTGTTGGTACAGACGCCGCCGCCGTGGTCGTAGTCGCACACGTTGCCGCAGGCCGCGCAGTTCGACGCGTCATTCGTGGTGTTGATCTCGCAGCCGTTGGTGTTGCTGCCGTCGCAGTTTGCGAAGCCGTTGGAGCACTCGTCGACGCCGCAGGCGCCGCCGATGCAGATCGGTGTGCCGCTGGGCACAGAGCAGACCGAGCCGCAGCCATTGCAGTTGGACACGTCGCTCAGCAGGTTCACTTCGCAGCCGTCGGCAGGGGAGTTGTTGCAGTCGGCGAAGTTCGAATCGCAGCTGTCGATGGCGCAGGTGCCGCTGTTGCATTCCGGCGTGGAGTTGTTCGTCGAGCAGGCGTTGGTGCAGGAGCCGCAGGCAGCGACGTCGCTGTTGAGGTCCGTCTCGCAGCCGTTGGCGGCGTTGCCGTCACAGTTCGCGAATGAGCCGGTGCAGCCGACCAGAGCGCAGCTGCCGTTCTGGCACTCGCCCACACCGTTGGGGAAGTTGCAGGCGGCGCCGCAGGCGCCGCAGCTGGCTTCCGTCGTCAACAGGTTGGTCTCGCAACCGTCACTGTAGTCGTCGTTGCAGTCATCGAAACCGGCGTCGCAGGTGTCGACCTCGCAGATTCCGTTGTCACAGACCGGATCGCCGTTGTCGACCTGACACAGGGTGTTGCAGGTGCCGCAGCGCGTCTCATCGTTGAGGATGTCGACTTCGCAGCCGTCGCTCTGTGCGTTGTTGCAGTCCTGGAATCCGAAGTCGCACGAGGTGACGATGCAGGAGCCGCTGGTGCAGGTCGTCGCCGCGTCGTCCGCGTCGCAGTTCACGCCACAGCCGCCGCAGTTGAAGTAGTCGTCGGCGAGCTCGACTTCGCACCCGTTCGAGGGGATGAGGTCGCAGTCGGCGAACCCGCTGGCGCAGCCGACCAGCTCGCAGGTGCCCGCGTTGCAGCTGCCGGCGCCGTTGTTGTACGCGCAGGCGTTGCCGCAGGACCCACAGTTACTGTTGCTGACCGCGAGGTCGGTCTCGCAGCCGTTGAAGGGCAGGCTGTCGCAGTCGTCGTAGCCGCTGAAGCAGCTGTCGACGCGGCAGGTGCCGCCGTCGCAGAGCGGGTTGGCGTTGGCGACGTTGCAGACCGTGCCGCAGGCGCCACAGCTGGTGACTGTCATCATGACATTCACTTCACAGCCATTCGTGACGCTGTTGTCGCAGTCCTGCCAACCGAAATCACAGCCGAGCAGGCTGCAGCCGGTGCCTTCACAGAACGCGAATCCGTTGTCGATGTCGCAGGTCTGGCCGCAGCCACCACAGTTGTTGTTGTTGTCCTCAAGCGCGGTCTCGCACCCGTCGCTGGGGTCGTTGTTGCAGTCGTCGAAGCCGGGGCTGCACTCGACGAGCTCGCAGACGCCGACGTTGCAGTTGCCGACGCCGTTGGCGTAGTCGCACTCGTTGTTGCAGGTGCCGCAGTTGTCGTCGTCGGTCAGCAGGTTGACTTCGCAGGTGGTGCCGTCGCCGTTGCAGTCGGCGAAGCCGGCGTCGCAGTTGTCGAGCCCGCAGATGCCGTTGAGGCAGGCCGGGTCACCTGAGGTCGCGGTGCACTGGTTGCCGCAGGAAGCGCAGTTGGCGACGTCGGTCAGCAGGCTGACCTCGCAGCCATCGGCGGCCAGATTGTTGCAGTCTGCGAAGTTGATGTCGCAGTTCGCGATCTGACAGACGCCGGCGCTGCAGGCCGCCGTCGCATTCGTCTCGTCGCACACTTCGGCGCAGGTGCCGCAGTTGGTCTTGTCGGTGTTGAGGTTGATCTCGCAACCGTCGCTGGGGTCGTTGTTGCAGTCGCTGAAGCCGCTGGCGCAGGCCTGCAGCTCGCAGGTGCCCGCGTTGCAGGTCGCCACGCCGTTGTTGAAGGAGCAGGCGTCGCCACAGCCGCCGCAGTTGCCGAGCTCAGTGAGCACGTTCACCTCGCAGCCGTCATTGGGGTTGTTGTTGCAGTCAACAAAGCCCGGATCGCAGGCGCCGATTTCGCAGGAGCCCGTGATGCACTGCGGGGCGCCGTTGGCGATGACGCATACGTCGCCACAGGCGCCGCAGTTGTTGCTGTTGCTGAAGATGCTGATCTCGCATCCGTCGACGGCGATACCGTTGCAGTCATCGAATCCGGCGTCGCAGCTGGTGATTTCACACACGCCGCCATCGCAGACAGCGACACCATTGTTATCAGAACAGGCGCTGTTGCATGCCGAACAATTGGCCGAATCCGTGTTGAGGTTGATCTCGCAGCCGTCCGTCGGGTCGTTGTTGCAGTCGGCGAACCCGGGGTTGCAGGCAGCCAGCTCGCAGACGCCTGCGGTGCAGACCGGTACGCCGTTGGGGTAGGAGCATTCGTTGTCGCAGGCGCCACAGTTGTCGACGTCGGTGCCGAGGACGATCTCGCAGCCGTCTGTGTTGTCGCCGTTGCAGTTGGCGAAGCCGTCGCCGCACTCGTCGACCGTGCACACGCCGCCGACGCAGACCGGGGTTCCGGAAGGCACGCTGCAGATGTTGCCGCAGCCGTTGCAGTTGTTGACGCTGGTCAGGGTGCTGGCTTCGCAGCCGTCTGCCGCTGACCCGTTGCAGTCTTCGAAGTTGGTATCGCA
>JAUICO010000019.1 GCA_030427825.1 bacterium
CGTCAGGGATGTTGTCCGCCGGGCTTCCGACGGCGCCCATCAGCATCGTCTTCTTTCGCTTGTTCTCGGATTTCTCCGACATTTCGACGAGCCTCCTGTGAATCCGCGTGCCCGGATCGCCCGGACGGGCTGTGGAAGTGCTTGTCTGCGCTTCGTTTCCCGCACGTCGCCTCTTATACCCCCGCACGCCGCGGATACCAACTATGTGGCCCCGGGTACCGATAGACAGGCAGTCGGCGCCGGGCCGACCGCGCTCCGAAGGGAGCAGGCGCCCCGCATGACCGGTTATTCGGGGCGTGATCGGGCATCAGACACGTCGTCCTCGACGACCTGCGCGCCGCCGCCGATCTCTCTTGTCACTGCAAAATGCTGCGTGCTAGCGTCCCGCGACCTTGAATCCAGCTATCGAACCGCCTGCGCACGCAACGGCGAAACGAGGAATTCTATGAAGCGATTGGTGATCGGCTTAGCCGCGCTCACATTTCTGTCCACACCGGCGTTCGCACAGGACCGGGACACCGACGCAGCGGTCGACGACACCGCACAGAGTGTGGAGCAGGCTGCCGACGCCGTCGGTGACATGCTGGACGAGTCCGCTGAAGGGGCGGACGAAGCCGTGGATACCGCTGTCGAAGACGTCCTCGAGGAGAGCGAAGCAGCGGAGGCGGAAGCCGTCTCTGCGCCGACCGGGAGCGGAACGGCTCAGATCGGAACAGGCGACGGCGAAGCCGCTGTCGACGAGGCTACGGACACCGATAACAGTGGCAGCTCGGAGAACACTGCGCAGAACGCAGAGCCTGTGGCTACACCGCCCGCGCCCGCAGCCACCGGTGGCGAACAGGGAGCATCCCGCCGGCCGACTCCGCCGCCGCCCGGCGCCACCGGCGGCAACAGTGGCGTACCGCAGTGGCAGCGAATTACGGAAGCGGAGCTCAACGAACCCAACGAGTCCTACCCGTGGCTGGAGTGGCACGGATACTTCCGTTTTCGCGCAGACAGCTTCTGGAACCTTGACCTGGGAACCACCGGCACAAGCCCGATTCTGCCGCCAGCTGAGGCCCTCGTCAACGCCAACACCCGCACCGGTGGTGAGTGGGCAGACATTCCGCCTACCGACGACATCGGCGGCGAGGTCGTGGACTTCGGTCGATACGTGAAGGACGGCGCAAACCACATCGGTGGTGCCAACCTGCGCTTCCGACTGCGCCCCATCTTCCACGTCATGGAGCGCGCACGCATCCACCTGGAGATGAACATCCTGGACAATCTCGTGATGGGCTCAACGCCGGATGGCTTCAACGAGATCGACGGTGTCGGCGGCCGTGGCGACGTTCCGATCGTCGCGTTCTCAGGCGGGCAGGAGCCCCCTACTCTCGCGTCGGTCGGCCAGAACAGCATCAACGTTACGCAGGCCTACGGCGAAGCGACAGCCTTCTTCGGTCGCCTTCGTCTGGGCCGCATGGCAGACAACTTCGGACTCGGAATCATGGCGAACGGCGGCGGCGATTACACCTCGCTGCGTGAGCGACGCCTGAGCTTCCGTGGTCTCGGACAATCCGGCCACACCTGCCTGGATTGCGACTACGGCGACTACGTAGACCGAGCCGAGCTGCGAACTCGCCTCTTCAACCATTACATCACCCTCGCGTTTGACTACGCCTACAACGGCCCGACCAACGGCGACCCGGTAAACTCCTTCGGCCAGCCCCGCGACGTCAGCCAGTTCGACGACGTGCGCAGCTATGTGTTCCAGATCGAGCGTCGTCCGATGGATGAACGCGAAATCGGCGAGCGGAACCGCCGCCTCAACGAGCTGAGAATCCCGGCTTTCGATTACGGCGCACGCCTGAACTACCGCACCCAGCGAATCAGCGCCGAGCAGTGTGAAGAGGAGCTTGATGCCGCGAGCTGCGTATTCGTGCCGCGCGGCGCAAAAGCGTTCATGACCAGCCTCTGGGCGCGTCTGCAGCACAGCCCCGGTTTCCGCCGCCACCTTCGCATTGAGCTCGAGCTTGCCGGCGTCTTCGGCAAGATCGAGAACGTCGTCAATGGCCTCGACAACGAGGACCGTACCATGCGCCAGTTCGGTGGCGCCCTCGAAGTCGACTACTCCGACTTTGAGCTCGGCACTGGCTTCAACGCCGGCTTCGCGACCGGCCGCGACAACTCAGACGGCGACGCCACACCGGGCTTCGGCGTGCAGGACCGCTTCCTGCCTCTCGTCGATGAAGGGACAATCACCGCGTTTCAGTTCGACCGCAACTACATGGTCGACCACATCATGTTCCGAGAAATCATCGGGACCATTACCAACGCCTGGTACATCAACCCCTACTTTCAGTACGACCTCTTTTCGAAGTTCAACGACGTACTCGGCGCGCGCCTTGACGTGATCGCCGCAGGCGCGCTCGTGCCGGGAGTGACGCCGTCAGGCAACGGCTTCTACGGCGTCGAGCTGGACTTCGGCGCGTACTATCGCCAGCCTCGATTCAGCGCCGACCTGTCCTTCGGAGTCTTCCTGCCCGGCAACGCTTTCAACGGCGTCCGTGGTCGTTCGCGCCTCTCAAGCGTGACCGAATACTACGGCAACTCTGTCTTCGATCAGTACGCTGAAGATGTGCGCGCGAAGGCGTCGGCGACCCTGCAGGGCCGCTTCTTCTGGACCTTCTGAGATTCGCCATGCGCAGCACGCTTCTGCCGGCCGCGCTCACCCTGCTCTTCGCCGCATGCGCCGTCTGGCCGGGAGAGCGGGCCGCCGTCCCAGCTGAGGCGACCGCGACCGGTGTCGCCGAATCGGCACCCTCCGCCGGGGTAACGCCGGCGACCATGTGCGCGGACCTGTCGCTTGCCTCGGAGGGCAGGGACGTCCTCGTGTCCGGCGATTGCGACGGTGCCGTGATTGTCTCACGGCGGGCGATCGGCGGAGACGGCGAACCTGTTGAGTCTACTGCTGACCTGCCCTTTCGGGACACGGCGCCGGTGGCCGGTGTGTACGCCTATTCCGTACTTCTTCCGGACGACCCGGGCACACGACTCGCAGAACTCTACATCGATGTGGGCGATGCAGGGGCAGATCCGGCCACCGAAGCTGAGACCCGCCCCGTAGCGCCTTCAGCGACAGGAACGCGTGCGGCCGTCGCCGCCGACCATCCACTGGCCTCTCAGACGGGCATCGACATCCTTCAAGCCGGCGGCAACGCTGTTGACGCCGCCGTCGCTGTCGGGCTCGTGCTTGGCGTAGTCAACCCGTTCGGCTCCGGAATCGGCGGCGGCGGATTCGCTGTATACTCTGACGCAAGCGGTGCCGAGCGCGTCGCCCTCGATTTTCGCGAGACAGCGCCGTCCGGTGCCACCAGAGACATGTACGTGGAAGACGGCACGGTCGTGTCGGGCCTCTCGACGCGCGGCGGGCTTGCCGTGGCAGTGCCGGGAGAAATCGCCGGCTGGTGGGCCCTTCACCAGCGCTTTGGTGCCCTGGACTGGCAGTCTGTCGTGGAGCCGGCACTGCGCCTTGCGCGCGATGGTTTCGAGAGCGGAAGCCTGCTGCCTGAGCGCCTCGCAAGCGCGATTCAGCGTGGTCACACCGCGGTGCCCGGAGCCTTTACGAGCGACGGAGAGCTTGAAGCCGGCTCAATCGTCACGCGACCGCAGCTTGCAAGCACTCTGAATGCTGTCGCTACCGGTGGCGCCGAAGCCTTCTACGAGGGCGACGTGGCCCACGCGATTGCCGAAGAAGTGCGCGAGGCCGGCGGCATCATCACTACGGAAGACCTCGCCTCGTACGCGGTGCGTTGGCTGGAGCCCATCCGGACCGAATATCAAGGCTACGAGGTGTTGGGCATGCCGCCACCGAGCAGCGGCGGCGTTGCCATAGGCGAGGCTCTGCGCGCGATTGAGCTTCACCACGAACGTAACACCGAGTTCGTCATCAACCCGGATGACGCGGCATCGGCGCATTTGATCGTCGAGACGCTGGCACATGTCTTTGCGGACCGCGCGCGGCTGCTCGGAGATCCCGACTTCTTCGACGTCCCTGTCTCCGAGCTGCTCAGCGATGAACGCGCGGCGGAGATCTGCGACGCCTTTGAGGACGCCAACACGCTGACTCCGGGCGCCTACGGACCGGTGATGGAGCCACCTGAGGACGGCGGAACGTCACACTTTTCGATTATCGACGGGGACGGAAACGCAATCGCGGTCACCTCTACGGTCAACACCTCATTCGGCTCCGGTGTCGTCGGCTCCACCACCGGCATCATCTACAACAATGAGATGGACGATTTCTCGGCACAGCCGGGGTCACCGAACGCCTACGGTCTCGTAGGCAGCGAAGCCAACGCCATCGCGCCGGGCAAGCGTCCGCTGTCCTCAATGTCGCCGACAATTGTGTTGCGCGACGGCGCTCCGGTGGCGTCTCTCGGCGGAAGCGGCGGCCCGAAGATCATCACGTCGACCCTGCTTGTCCTGCTTCGGGTCATCGACCAGAACCTCACGCTCGCCGAAGCCGTGGCCGCACCTCGACTTCATCACCAGTGGCTGCCCTTCGTGCTTTTTTCAGAGTCGCCGGCCGGGAGCGACCTTCGGGCAGGCCTTGTGTCCAGAGGACACGACCTGCGGGACTACGGTTGGGCCTCAGCAGTGCAGGCTGTGTGGCGTGCCGGCGGCCGGATCGAAGCGGCCTCAGACTACAGAAAGCACGGCGCACCGGCGGTCTGGTAGCGCGCGGCGGCGGCGACGGCGCGCGACCGCGAACAGGCCCCCCGGACGGTGACTCTCCGGGCCATTTCGGCGGCCTGTGCCGCGCGCCGACCTCCGCCGGCACGGACTCACGAGAGACCCGAAGCGGAGCGAGCGTTTCGGCCGAAGAATGCGCCGATTTTTTGCGTCCGCAGCCTCCACGGTGTCTTGTGCACGGTGAAACACAGCGTTCCACCGTAATCGACGGCGTTGACCATGCTCTACAAGTCTCGAACTCCTGAGAAGCAGCCTCTGCCGGGCTCGCGATTGTCACTTGAGCACACCTATGTTGTTGGCGATGCCATCGAGCACGGGCCGCTCGCGACGATGTACAACGGCCAGTGGAATCCCTTTGAGGTCCCCGTAGTCATCCGGGCCTGCGACAAACTGGCAGATGTAGAGCCCACCGAGCGAACCCGCCGTCGAATCTGCAACACCATCCTTGCCCGAGCCGGCTTCGTGCGCGGTCCGGGGCTGCCGGACATCGTCGACATCGGTCTCGACGACGAAAACCTGCCCTTCTCTGTGATGCGTCTGCCCGCGGGTCAGAGCCTGCGAGCACGCCTCGAGGCACGCGGCCCCCTGACGGCCTCTCAGACGGCGACAGTCGTCACGGACATCGCCCGGGCGCTCACCACCTGCCGTGAGGCCGGCGCATTTCATCGTGGACCGACGGTTGACCGCATCTGGCTGACCGACGACGGACACGCGATTCTGCTGGGTCTCGGCGAAGTATTGTACCACCACGACGTGCGCTCAAGCACGGGGCCGCGGCGTATTGAACTGCTGTGGCACCTGCCGCCGGAGTGTTTCGCGGCTGCAGGGTACGGCGAAGGGACAAACGACCCGACGACAGAGCGGATCCGCCTCAAGAGCGGCAGCCGCGGCGGACGCGAGATTGAAGAGAGCGCAGCCGCAGAGGTCTTTGCCCTCGGGAGCCTCGCGTATCACTGCCTCATGGGTCATCACCCCTACTTTGTGAACCCCGCCGAACCCTCGTCCGGGATCCTCGCAGCCGTCACCGGTGAGGCGCTGCCGCTGACGACTCTCGACCCCGAACACCCGCTCTTCGAAGCGATCGCAATTGCGATGCGCGGCAACCCCGAGGATCGCTTCGAGACCGTCGCTGCGTTCGTCGAGAACATCGCTGTCGACGAAGAAGACGGCTCGGCAGATGCCGATCACGACGATGATGAATGGGTCCCGCTGCGCGAAAGACTACGTGTGCAGGCACCAGAGGGCGAAGCAGCCGCCACCGAGGCACCGCGAGAGGTGGTGAAGGTTCGCACCGGTATTCTCTGGAAGATCACCACGGTCGCCCTCTTCTGCGCACTCCTTCTCTACGCGTTCGTGGACCGCGCTCGCCCCGCCAGCCTGCTCATCACCTCAGACCCGCCGGGCCTGGAACTCGCTGAGGTTGTGGGGCACCAGACGGAATCGCGCGGAACGACACCCCTGGTGCTGACTCGAAGAAAGTTGAACGCACCTATTGATCTCAGGACGGTCGGCCCCGACGGTGAGCTCGGACAAACGCGACGATTCTTCCCGCGCGACTTTCAGGACCTGGGTCGCTGCCGTAGAATGACCGTCGAACTGGAATTCCCGAACCTCTGAAGCAACGATGCGCATTGTCTGCCTGGACGCGGCGCCGGCAGACGCCGGTGATCTTGATTGGAGCGGAATCTCGTCCCTCGGCGAGTTAACTGTCCATCCCAACACTGCAGCGCGCGACGTCACCCGGCGCCTGAGCGGCGCTACGGTCGCTTTGACCAACAAGGTTCGTATCGACGACGCGGTGATGGAATCGGCGCCGGACCTGCGGCTGATTTGTGTCCTCGCGACCGGGTACGACGTCGTCGAGATCGAGGCCGCCCGAAGGCGCGGCATTACGGTCTGCAACGTTCCCGCCTACAGCACGGCGTCCACAGCACAGCTTGCGATCGGTCTGCTGATAGCGCTCGCCTCAAGAATCGACGCACACAATGCGGCCGTCCACCGTGGGGAATGGTCCGATGCACCGGCATTCACCTTCTGGAAGCACCCGTTGGTAGAGCTCGACGGACTCACGCTGGCGATCGTGGGAACCGGCGCGATTGGCAGTCGCGTCGGACGCATCGCCGAGGCAATGGGCATGTCGGTCATCTCGGCACAGCTGCCCGGCAGGCCAGCGGGTGCAACAGGGGCGTGGCTGCGGGTCCCCTTCAGCGAAGCGATGGCAGCCGCTGACGCGGTAAGCCTGCACGCTCCGCTCACGGCCGACACGAAGCACCTGATCGACGCCGATGTGCTTCGCTCGATGAAAGCCGGTGCGTTCATCGTAAATGCCGGTCGCGGACCACTGGTTGACGAGGCTGCGATGCGGGCGGCGCTCGATAGTAGCGCCATCGCAGGCTACGCCTCGGACGTCCTCAGCACAGAGCCGCCTCCGCATTCCCACCCGCTCTTCGGCGCGCCCAACTGCATTCTCACTCCACACATCGGCTGGGCAACCCTCGCCGCGCGAAAACGACTGCTTGCGACCGTCGAAGCAAACATTCGCGCCTGGGTGGACCGGGAACCTCAGAACACCGTCTCATAGGAAGGTTCTCATGCGGCTCCTGCGAATCACTCTTATCGCCTTCTTCGCGTTCATTTCGACCGGGTGCGACGACGACGCCAACGGCGGCGACGCCGGAGATAGCGGAACTGACGCGCCTTCGGACGGCGGAGGCGACACAAGCGACGGCGACGACGTCGTGTCCTTCAACTGCGCAGACCGGGCAGAGACCGGTGACTGGCCGCGCCACACGCTCGGCGACTGGGAGGTTGCCGTTGAGGCCGGCTCCGGAAACTGGGCGGTGTTTGTTGACGGTGTCGAGAGACTCAGCGCACGCATGCCCTGCGATACAGAAACAAACACCATCCCGGCACCGCTGAGAATAGGGGACGGCGAACCGCAGGTTCAGGCGTTCTTCGGGGCCTGGCGTATCAACGTTGCCACATCGGCTATGGGTTGGCACTTCCCCGATGCAGAACCTGCGCCCGTGATCAACGACAGCGACGGCGAGCTATTCATCACCTGGGGCATCGGCACCGATGCATCGTCGCTTCGCTTCTCGACCGTCGACGGCGGAAACCTCTCAATCGAGCCGAGCGCGGCGGACGGGCACTCCGGCGAGCTGTCGATGAACTGCCGTGATGGCGAAGCATTCTTCGGCCTCGGCGCACAGACTTCGGCGATGAACCTGCGCGGGCATGCGTACCCGCTCTGGACGCAGGAACAGGGCATCGGCAAGTCGACCGCCCCGCTCTTCCCGATCGAGAATGTGATCGGAGCCTCCTACGCTCCAATGGGCGTGTGGCACTCGTCGGCCGGGTACTCTGCGATCATTGCGCATGACAACTTCAGCGAGCTTGAGCTGTGTGTGCGCGATGACAACCTTACCCTGCGCTCCTACCTGGAGATGCCCTCCTTCGTCCTCGTACGCGGCGACGCGCTGGCCGACCGAATTCGCGAGATTACGGAGTACACAGGCCGGGTGACATCGCCGCCGGATTGGGTGTTTTCGCCCTGGGCAAGCTCGGTCGGCGGACCCGAACGACTGCGCGCCGTCGTCGAAGCGCTGGAAACAAACAACATTCCGACATCGGCAATCTGGACGGAAGACTGGATTGGCGGTGAGCTCACGCAGAATGGGTTCAGGCTCAGCTACGCCTGGGAGTGGGACACCGAAACCTACCCCGACCTTCCTGATGACATCGAAGCACTGCACGATAGCGGGTACGCTTTCCTCGGCTACTTCAATCCCTTTGTGCCGGACACGAACCGAATGTGGAGCGAAGGCGTGGAAGGCGGATTTCTCATGAAAGACGCGGACGGCGAGGTCATCGTCATGCAGGATCCGGCCTTCCGCGATGCCGGCTGGATCGACCTCAGCAACGATGATGCACAAGTGTGGATTGGCGACTACATCGACGACGCCGCGACCGCACTTGGCATTGACGGTTGGATGGCAGACTTCGCTGAGTGGACACCCTACGAATCCGCTCCCGCATCCGGCGAGACCGGGTGGGAATACCACAACCGCTTCCCGCTGGACTGGCAACGCCTGCACCGGGACCGCCTTGAGCGCGCGCACACAGGCGACGACGAGGGCAACTGGACCTTCTTCGTTCGCTCGGGCTGGGCGTCCGTCAATGGCGGCACCGGCGGCATCGCTCCCATCATGTGGGGCGGCGACCAGAACACAGATTGGGGAGAAGACGATGGCATCCCTTCGGTGATCCCGATTGCCACACATCTCGGCCTGTCGGGCGTCGCGATGTTTGGTTCGGACATCTCCGGGTACTCCTCGATCAGCAACCCCGCATCAACCAAGGAGCTGTTCTTTCGGTGGACTTCTCTGGGCGCGTTTCACCCGGTGATGCGCACACATCATGGGTCCGAAAAGTGTGAGAACTGGTCCTTCGATCGTGACGCCGAGACGATCGCGCACTTTGCGCGTTACGCACGCATCCACACACTGCTTCTGCCCTACTTCCGTCAGCTGGCGGATGAGGCGGTCGAGACCGGCATGCCGCTCACTCGCCACCCGGCTCTGGTCGAAGAGGGTTCGCCGGAACTTTATGCTGCCGGCAGCTACACCTTCTTCGTTGGCGACGACATATACGTGGCACCGATCGTAACGGAGGGACAGACGACAGGTGCCGTGCGGCTGCCGAGTCTGGCCTGGTGGCCATTGCTCGCCTCACGTGCGACCTACCTGCCCGGCGAAGACGTGGACTATTACGGCACCAACGACGGTTCAGCCGACGACTCTGCGCCGGGTTCGAATGTAAACTTTGACACCGCCGCGCCGCCCACGGAGATCCCGGTGTTTGTTCGATCGGGCCGTATCATTCCCCTGCTCGGGGAAGCCGTCGAATCATTCTATGGCAGTTCAGCGGACCGAACACACATCAGCGACATCGCGGACTACTACCGGCTCGCGATGTACGTCGACTTCGATGGAAACGCATCGTCGGGGCCCTTTGACGACATCGAGGTCACCGTCACCGGCGGCGACCCCGCCGCCGGCTTCGCGTCGTCGACGCTGCCTGTCTGCGCCGAATCTTCGGGCGGAGCCGCCCCCGTGTCGTGCATCGATCAGAGCTTGAGGCGCGCGCGCCTGGTTGTGGATTCCACACAGACGGTTTCGATCGGCGAGGCCGACGTTGCTGTCACTACGCCGCGGCCTGTTGTGCTCGACCTCTACTACGGCGGTGAGGCCTTCGGCGACCTGCGGCAGGCGACGCCGCTGACCGACTTGAGCCCGGACGTGCCGTCCACGTGTGTGGTCCACGAAGACTGAATACTCCCACGCAGCGGATGTGGTTGGCGTGTTGACTGTGGTTGGCGTGTTGACGGCGCGGCGCCTTGCCGCCACGCGAACGATCAGCGCCGGCGGCGTCGGCTTACCCACAAGACAAACAGCAGCGCCAACGGGGTAACCTGACCGCGAACACCGGAGCTGTGGGTGCAATTCGAGGCTGCGGATGCACCGCCGGAGCCTGCGTCGCCGTCGATATCGCCGGCGACCTCCCCGGCGTCGGCATCGCCACCCAGCCCCGAGTCCCTGCGCAGGTCCTCCCAGTTCGTAATGCATCGTGCGCGTTGGGTCTCGTCGAGGCCCGGGAGACTGGGCTCGCCGATGTCGGCAATACGGAGAACCGGCACCGAAGGCACACCGGAGTCATCTACGCGGTACATGTCGACGCCGGCGCAGACGTACACCTCGCCGGACGCCGCATTGGAAACGCAGGCGTAGCCTTCGCCATCGCTCACCGGTGACCCCGCGCTTCCGTCCGCGATGCGCCACGCGCCGTCCGTAACGAACAGCACTTCGCCGTCGATGACGGCCGGCCCGTGAATGACCGATGCCGATGTAGCGAGGGTGTCGAAGCTCTCTCTTCCGTCCCAGCGAACGAGCGCTGAGATGAGCGGTGCACGTAGAACGATGAACACCTCGCTCCCTACCACGCGCAGCTCCGGCGAGAAGTCGCGGCGGCCGACGGGTACAGGAACCAGCTCTTCGACGGCTCCTTCGGGGGAGAGGCGCCCGATTACGATGTCCGTGTCGTCCGCCTCGACAACGAGGACTGTGCCTTCGTGGACACTCAGTGACCTCCAATCTTCGGGATAGTCTGCGAGCTTCGACGCGACCGCGCCCTCTAGCCGCCACAGGCTGCTTCGCACGCCGGGGGTGGCGGCGGTGGCCAGGACATAGGCGTCGCCATCCAGCACCGCAGCGTCCCGTGTCCACGCCGCGCCCAACGGCGCATCGATCGTGTCACCTGTCACGACGCCGGAGTCACCATCCACCGCGATGTACACCAGCCCGTCTTCACCCGCCGCGTAAAAGGTCTCAGCACCTGTCGCGACCACCGGAGGCGCATCCGGACCCGCCCACACATCAGGACACACGAAGCGCCAGTTCAATTGTCGGTCGCGCGCAAAGACGCCACGTGTGCCTCGAAACAGCGCCGGTCCTGAAGCGTCCTCAGCCAGCAGCTCGAGAAACGCCGGCGCTGCGCCGTGGGCTGCTACGTCGCGCGGCGTGAGCAGCACCAGGGCTGCTCCCAACCATAGGATTGTTCGCCATGATGAAGCCACGATCTGTGCCTGGCAGCTTCCCCACCGCGGGTAAACCCAACGCCGCACTCCGGGGCGGGCATTTTTCTTCGAAGCGCGCACCCGCTTGCCCCGCGCCCTGATATGCGCGAACTGCAGGCAATGGACTATGTGGGAAACAGAGGGCCGGCGCCGAAAGGCACGCGTTGGGTTGGCACCGCGCTCGCGGTTCTGGCGATCATGGGCCTGCTGGTCCTGCGCTTTCGGCTGATCCCAAAGAACTCACCGGAAGACCACCAGGCGATACGTGTGCAGGTCTGTGAGATGCTTCGAGGCGACGCTGATACGCGAGAAACGCGCCGAGCGGCGAAGCGCTACGCCCGCCGTTCGCCCGGCAGCGCTGAGACTCTGTTTCTGCTGCAGGTCGTGGAGACGATGAACGGCAACATGCGCGTGCTGCCCCGCGGCGAGCTGGGAGTCGCCGAGGAGCCGATTCGCGCCGCTCTGCGCGACCGGGACTGGGATGGCGCGGCACGCGAAGCCGCGGCGGCCGCCGACAGCGGCGGCATCGCAGCGCAGCGCGGAGATCTGTGGCTCGATCTACTCCAACGCCTTGAAAGATTGGACGCAAACGACTGCCGACCGCCGGCGCCGGACTCCTGAGCGGTACCGGGCCTCGCCGGTCGCCGCCTTAATCGGTAGCGCGGCGGTCCAGGTGGTCTCCCCATGCATCTGCCATGCGGAAGAAGTCGTCTCCGCCGAAGAAGATGACGATATCCCCGGGCGCGACGCTGCTGTCGAGGTGCTCTACGATCTTGTCCTGGTCGGGGACATGCACGACGTGGTGTCCGCGATCGCGCAGCATGTTGACGAAGAACTCCGTGTCGATGCCGGGAATCGGGTCCTCGTTCGCTGCATACATGGTCGTGATGACGACCTCGTCAGAGCCCTCAAAGGCGGTCGCGTATTCGTCCTTCAGGTAGTTGATGAGCGTGTATCGGTAGGGCTTGAACACGGTGTGGATGCGCCCGGTGGCGAAGGCACGGCTGTTTGCCAGCACCTTACGCATCGCAGTCGGGTGACTGTTGTAATCTTTGACGATGGTCACGCCGCCGGCCTCAACGATCGTAAAGCGGTTGAGCAGGCCACGAAAGTCAGCGAGCGCCTTCTGCATGGCCTCAACGGGAACCCCCATCGTATCGGCAACCGCGATCGCACCGCATGCGTTGGTGATGTTATAGGCGCCGGGCAGCGGCATCGAGAACTCACCCAGCGACTCTCCCCCCTTCACAACTCGAAAGCGTAGCGGTCGCTGACCGTCACCGATCCGCTCAGCACGATAGTCCGCGTCCGCAACCTGTCCGTAGGTAATCACGTCCTGCGGCAACATGTCCGCAAGGCGTCGGTTTCCGTCGCACTCTGCGTTTACGTACACGTGATGCAGCCGCGGATAGCCCTGCACCGCATCGGCCATCGATCGGATGATGTGATCCAGATCGTCGTAGTAGTTGAGGTGATCGGCCTCGAGGTAGTTGCAGACGAGGTCTGTGACGTGGACGTTACGGTGTGAACCATCCGACTCGTCGACTTCTGCGACGATAACCTCGCCGCCGCCTGCGCGTGCGTTGATGCCGTAATTCTCGAGGATTCCGCCGATCACAAAGCCGGGGTCGCGGCCGGCAATATCAAGAATGCGGGAGATCATCGCTGACGTGGTGCCCTTACCGTGGGTTCCGGTTACGCCAACAGAGCGAGGGGTCGTCGAGACCAGCCACGCGAGCAGCTCGGAACGATGCACCATGGCAGTGCCACGACGCTTCGCCTCGACCAGCTCCTCGTTGTGTTCAGGGATGGCCGTAGAGACGACAACCATATCGGCGCCGTCGATGTTCGAAGCGGCGTGGCCGATGCTCACGGTGGCACCGAGGGACTCCATCGTGTCCGTCAATGCGGAGCGCCTGACGTCGCTGCCGGACACGGCAAAGCCACGGCCGATGGCGATGCGGGCTACCGCAGACACGCCGATTCCGCCGATGCCGATGAAGTGAAAACGCCGTACCTGCTCGAATCCCGACATCGTCTGCTCCGTGCCAATTCGGCGCGGACACTACACCGGCGCAGACAACGCGCAAGCTTCGCGAGTCCGGCCTCGCGCGGCCGCAGGCGATTGAGGTCGCACTCTCAATACACTAGAGCCGCCGACGATGCTCAGAAGCGACCCGAAACTACAGGCAGCGATGACCACCCGCAGACGTCTTTTCACCGTGGCTGCCACCCTCGTAGCCGTACTCGCTGTGTGCTCATGCCAGAAGCGCGGAGAGCCGGTTCCGACCTTGACGCAGGACCAGTGGCGCCGAGTGCAGGAGAATCTGCTCACCGAGGAACCGACCCCTGCGAACGTCGTCAACGCTGTCTTCGATGACCGCGTTCGGCTGATCGGGTGGGACCTGGAACCGGGCTCCCTCGAGGTTGGCGACACCGGTACGATGACCTTCTACTGGGAGGTCCTTGAGGACTTCGATGAGCGTTGGCGAATCTACGTCCATATGGACTCGGCGTCGCGACAGAACGTTGACCACGAAGCGGTCGGCGGCGGCTATCCCTCGGTATACTGGGAGAAGGGACAGTTTATTCGCGACGCCTGTACCGTGGAGTTCTCGCCCGGGCTCGGCGACGGCGATGTCCGTCTCTTCGCGGGTCTCTTCAAGGGCGACGACCGCATGCGGGTCAGCGACCCCGGAGCCGGGACGGTCGAAGACGACGGGCGGCTCAACATCGGCAGCTTTCCGCTGGTCTGGGAGCCGCCGGTACTTGAAGCCACCTGGCGCCGAGACGATGTTTCGATGGACGGCCGCGTCGTGGATCGAGCCTGGGGTCGCGCACGCCAGACCGCGAGCTGGGTACACCCGGTCAGTGGCGAGGACATCGACGGCGGCGACACCTGGGCGAAGGCCCTGTGGGACGATGAGGCGCTGTACCTGGGACTCCGCGCCCGCGACACCGACGTGTGGTCCAACTTCACCGACCGCGACGCAAACCTCTGGGAAGAGGAAGTTCTCGAAGTCTACCTCGATCCCGGCGCGGACGGGCGGAACTATCTGGAGCTGCAGGTCAATCCGAACAACGCCGTATTCGACGCCCTTTTTGTCGCCACGCAGCGTCCGCATTTCAGAGAAGCGCGGCTGCACACCGTCGAAGGCATGCAGACCGAAGTCAGCGTGCGTGGAACGCTGAATCAGCGCGATGACCGCGACGTATACTGGTCGCTTGAGATGCGTATCCCCTGGGGCAGCCTGCCCGGCTTCGACGGCCCACCCGCCAACGGAGCCGAGATTCGCGCCAACTTCTATCGCTACGACCGCCCCGCAGACGGCACGATCACAACCTGGGCGTGGAGCGCTGTGGGGAGCGGCAGCTTCCATAAGCCGGAGAAGTTCGGAATCATTCGCCTCACCGGCCGGCCGGCTGACGAGCCTTCCGCAGACGGCGCCGCCGCCGACGACGACGACGACGACGAGGCGCGGCGAGGCATGCGGCGGCCCGTCAACTCGCCGCAGCAACTCCGACGCGGGCCTCGCTGACGCGCCGCGGCGCCCGGTCCGGGTCTTAACGCCGTCACCATTGGGCGCGCGACGAAGCTCTACAGCATTTGCGGGTGCTGACCGGAGGACAACGAGATCACAGGAGCAGCGCGCCAAGTCTCTTGGCAGGAAGCAGTGTGCAGGTAAGGTGCGCCTGTGGCGCAGACTGTGCGGCGCGAACCCAAACCTATCAGCCGGAGTGTGCGCGATGGCAACGTCCGACAAGCGCAAGCAGAGTCTCTACTTTCCCGAGACCATGCTCAAAGAGATTCAGCAGGAAGCCGCGCGGCAGGACCGTTCCCTGTCGTGGATCGTGCAGAAGGCGTGGCAGATGGCCCGAGCCGACATCGCTCGCTTTCCCTCGGTGAACGACCCGTCCCACGGCGAAGACAGCGACGACGAAGCCTAGTCGCTGTCCCATTCACCACGCCAACGGCTACGACCACCTCATGAGAGGAAGGGCGCGAGGTGACTAGCGGGCGTGCACTCCCACCGTGAGCACCTCGTAGAAGATGTCTCGTGTCATGTTCGCTTCATCAACGCGACCGAAGGCATCTGTGGACCAGAGTTCGGTAATGCGGTCGCTCTCCGGGCTGTGCGCGACGTAGCCGATGGTGCCGCCGCTCGGTGAGAGCGCCATGTCGAAGATCTCTACACTGCACTGGTGCGGGACGACCGCGCCGAGGGTGGCGTCGAAACACGCTGCGCCGCCGTGGGCGCTGTCCGGGTTCGAGACGATTCGCTCCAGCGCCGTCGGATCCGCACCGAGCTCGTTGTCCACATCGATCGCGATGATCTCCGTCTTCTCAAAGACGCCGCTGGTGGTGCACTCGTCGGCCGCAACCAGGACAAGCTGCCGGTCGCCGCGCCAGTCCAGGGCACGAACATCCGTGTATTCGCCCGGACTGTTTCGCTGACACTGGTTCTGCCCGGTGGGTCCAAGACGCACGAAGCCGGGAATGCAGCTGCGGGCGTCCTCGGCACCTGAGACGATGTCGCAGACGTGGTAATCGCCGCAGTCTGCATCCTGGGAACACGATGCACCAAGCCGCGTCGACTGTGCGAGGTTGATAATGTGCACCACTGACGACTGGCTGGCGCACCGCGCCGGCGACGCATCCTGGTAACAGAACTCTGTGTCGTCGCAGTCGCCGTTGTCAGCGCAGGCGCCTGTGGAGTGCAGCCCCGACGTAACAATAGCGAGCAGGTCGCCGTCCGGCGAAAGAGAACGGGGCTCGTTCCCCGAGTAGTAGGAGCCCGTACCGCCCTCCGCCCCGGACACGAAGGTTGCGACGAACTCCTCGGCGGCGCCGGAGATGCCCGCAAAGAGGTCCATTGAGGTCAGGCTGGTCACACGGCCGACGAAGAGCTGCTCACCGTCGCCGGAGAGGGAAAATCCGCCGCCTGCACCCAGGCTCATCGTCATCGTCTCGTTGCCCGCGTCGAGGTCATACACAGAGACCTCTGTGCTGGTCGTGGAGACGTAGGCGACGCGGTTCGCCTGAAGCTCCCAGTCATTCACGCTATCTACGATGAGAGTGGACGGCCCCGAAATCTGAAAGTCGCTTCCGAGGGGAGCATAGCGCAGGCTGCCGGCTGCGGTGTCCCGGTACACGACGTAGGACATGTCGTCCGTGATCGCGCAGCCGGTGTCACAGGAGAACGTCGGGTCGCCGGCCGGCGGCATGACCTCGGTCTCGGTACACGACGTCGGCGTACAGGTGTCATCGACGACGATGAGTTGTGTGTAATCCGGCAGGTTCGGCGCTGAGACCGCAGCCTCTCGACGATACGAGAAATACAGGTCTTCGCCGGGCGGGTTCGGGATGAAGGTGTCGCCACTTCCGTCGCCGTTGCCGCCACTGTCCGAGTCGACCCCGCCGTCGTTGTCGCCGCCATTGTCGTCGTCGCCGCCGCACGCGCTCAGAGGGAGCGCAGCGGCCAGAACCGCGCAGATAGAAATGAGGTAGATCCGGGCGAAATGTCGCGCTGGTCGCATGCTCTCCCCTTAGAAGTTGGGTCAGTGAGGTGCCGCGACGTATAGCCGCCGATCCGCATCCACTGCAACCGCAGGAAATCGCTTCGCCGGGAAAAGCGCCCTACTCGGTGTACACGGCGAAAACGCCATCGCCGCCGGTGACGACGACCCCGGTTTCGGTCGCGTAGCAGCGGGTCAGGTCCGGAAACGCGGTGTCGCTCTCGCCGTCTTCGTAGAGGGAGATGTCCTCAAAGGTCGCGCCTTCGTCCGTCGAGCGCAGCACGAAGCCCCACCCGCTGATGGACTCCCGGCCGACCGCATAGATGACGCCATCGCCTCGGCACACGCCCTCGACCCAGGTGGTGTCGTCGGGAAACACGCTGCGCAGGTCGTAGCGTGTCCATGTGGAGGCCGCCGTGTCGCCGGTCCCCGGATGGGTAAAGATGACGCCAAAGTCATCGTCCTGATTCACACCACCAACCACAATGCCGTCGTCGTTGACGTCGATGCCCCACATCTCGCCTTCGAATGCCGACAGCCCGTCCGCCGCCAGCTCAATGATATCAAAGTCGGGGTCGCTCGTGCTGCCATCCCAGATGAACGCCATCGGCGACTGGTTGATGCGGCTGCCGGCGCCGTAGAACACGCCGTCGTGCTCATCCAACTGGAGCATCTGGACGCCGGACGGGACGTCATCCTCGTCTCCGTCATTCCAGAATCCGCGGGCCGTGCTCCAGCTGGTAGCAGGGTCGCCGCTGTCATCGGAGCGGTAGAGAATGTCCACGCCGGTGCTGGACTCTACGAAGGAAAACCCATCCGAATTCCTTCGAAACGAACCCGCCGTGAAGCTGAAGTCGACGGTGCTCCGGCGATTCCATACCTCAGCCAGATTGCCGCTCGAATCCAGGCTGACAACGTTCGTGTCGCCGGCAATCTCGCCGGAGACATAGAGCATCCCGTCAGCGCTGCGCGTGATGTCGTTGACCCGTGCGTCGTCGAGCACGTTTGCCGGCGTGGTGCTCGGCACATCCCAGGTTTCGCCACCGTCCGCGGTCAGAAAAAGCCCACGGCCCACGGTTGTTGTGCCGCAGCCCACGAAGCAGTCTTCCGCCGAGTCGCAGTGCAGAGCGTCCGTTCGAGAGCCGACGCAGGGATGCGCGAACACGGCCCACGAAGTGGCGCCGGAGCCGGTATCGTCATCACCCACATCGCCGCCTCCGCTGTCGCACCCGGCGAAAGCCGGGCACAGCAGCGCGCAAAGTATCAAAACTGCGCTACGCGCGCATCGTGTCATCGGCATCAAGTCTCTCATCCACATTCCGCTGGTCAGGGGAAACGGACCGTTTCAAAGCGCATGAAGGGGCGGTCCATCACGAAGTGAAACAGTATGTAGCTCACCCCGAAGAACGCAATGTAGCAAATGACCGCCATTGCCGCGATCTCAAGCGGCTTTCGGCCGCGACTCACCAGCATCATCACCGCGACGGTGAAGAAGAAGTCGATCGGCAGGATCAGAGACAGTACCGCCGTGTCGACTGTCAGAATGTACGCCGCAAGGGCCTCAGTGTTGGAGGAACCCATGGCGAAACTTAAACCCGACCGGGTGAGGGCAAGGCAAGGATGTTGAAGTAATTTATCGTAAGGTGCGCAATCACTGCGGCTGCGATATTACCCGTCCAGACCGTCAACCCGGCGAATCCAAAGCCCATGATCACCGCCATGACGGTCCACGGAAGATACTCACGTGTCGGGCCGACGTGAAGCATCCCAAAGACAAGCGACGACGCCACAACACCGATCGTCGGCAGAAGCACGCCGCGAAAGAGCACCTCTTCGCCAATGGCGCTCGATAGCGCGAGCACCGCGGCCTTCGCGGGCGTCATCCCACCGAGCATTTCACCGAGCAGTCCGCTGAGTCGCCGTGACCAGGCGAAGCTCCGGTCGAGAACACGGCTCAGGGCAACAACCGCGAGCCCTACGCCGGCTCCGAGGCCTACACACACAGCAAGAGGCTGCGCTGCATCGCCAACCCGGAACGGCAGGGTGCCGTGAATTGCGTACCAGATCGCGGCAGCAACGGTCGCCATGAGCCCATAGAAGAGAGCCGCCGTCGGCACCGCGATGCCGCCCTCACCCTCCTCTGGCGACTCACCATTCACTTCACTCGGCCTCGCCGTGATCCCGCAGCCAGGCTTCGGCCATATCTTCGACCGCCTCATTCATGACGCTGCCGCGAAATCGCATCGTGCGCCCCTCGTAGTCGAACTCCGTCCAATCGAGGGGCGGCCGCGGCCAGAGGTCAGCCTCCAGCAGCTCCTCCAGCATCACGAAGAGATACTCAACGACGGAAACGCGGCCCGCGAGCAGGTCAGCAGCGTCGTTCGCCGCGACCGCGGTCGCCGCTTCGACGACAACAACTTCGCTGCGGTCACGGTTCGTGACCCGCCCTCGCAACCACACGTGGTCGTCCGTCAACGCCCCCTCAACGGCCAACGTGCGGTCCGCCGGCAGCGACGTAAGCGCCTGTCGCCAGGTCGTCTCCACCTCACGCAGCTCTGCGGGTGAGAAGACGGTTCGATGCTCCGGCTTCTTTGCTTCGACACTCATTGTACTTCGCCTCCCGATTTTTCCAGCGCTTTCGCCTCGTCCCACATCCGGTCCATTACTTCGAGGCCTGCCTCCTCCGGCGTCTGCCCGGCCGCCTCGAGACGACGGAGGACGCTGCCGAATCGACGCTCAAACTTGGCGTTCGCCCCGCGTAGAGCTGCGCCGGGGTCTACGGCGAGCTTTCGTGCCAGGTTCGCCATGACGAAAAGCATGTCGCCCAGCTCTTCTTCGATGGCGGCCCGGTCTCCAGAATCGATGACCTCTTCCAGCTCCTGTCGCTCTTCATCGAGCTTGTCGAAGACGTCTGAGACCGCGGGCCAGTCGAATCCCACCCGAGCCGCACGTGCTGTGAGCTTCGCTGCGCGATTCAGTGGCGGCAGAGTGCGGGGAATGCCACCGATGATGCTGCGACCTTCGCGACGACGAGACTCAACCCAGATGCGATCGACGGCGGCGCTGTCTTCAGCGACACCATCGGCGAACACGTGCGGGTGTCGTCGCTCCAGCTTGTCGCTGATGCCGTCGACCACCTGCGCCATGCCGAAGCGACCCTCTTCGGACGCGATCTGCGCATGAAAGACGACCTGCAGCAGCACGTCGCCGAGCTCTTCGCACATCTCGTCGTCGCCACCATTCTCGATGGCGTCGACCAGCTCGTGGGTCTCTTCGATAAGGTACTCAACCAGCGACCGGTGAGTCTGCTCGCGGTCCCATGGACAGCCGTCCTCCGCGCGCAGCGCCGCCATGACGTCGAGCAATCGCTGAATCTCAGCCTTTGGTCGGCTCTCGCGTTTCTGCCTCATGCGCGGCTTCCTCCCTACTTCAAAGCGCAGGCGCGACCGGACCGCCCCGTGTCCCGCGCAGATGCCCGACCATAGGCGCGGCGCTATGAACGCCCGCGCCGGCTGTCAATTCACCCCGTCGCGCCCGGACTTTCCGTAGTCGTTCGAGACCCGGAAATCACAGGGGTCGAGCAGCGCTTTTCTCGGCGTTTCGTGTGAATCGCCCTTTCCTCTTGGCGCGTTTACGTGCAGGCTGCCTACCGCGTGCGGCCACCGGGCCCCGACGATTCCAATGTGGCCGAGAGAGCGGATGCCGCCCACGACTCAACAAATAGAGTTCGAACGTAGCGATGTGGCCCGCTCCGTGTTCGGCCACCGAGACGAGAACCTCAAGATTCTGGCGTCGGAACTCACCGTAGACATTCACGCTCGCGGGAATCAGGTCACTGTGGTCGGAGACCCTGTGGACGCCGAGACGGCGAGTCGAACGCTCAGCGAGCTGTACGACCTCGTAGCCGCCGGATTCTCGATCGGCGGCGGCGATGTCACCCGTGCCGCCAACATGGTGAAAGGCGCCCCGGATGTCCGCCTTCGGGACATCTTCAACGACCGTATTGTGAGCGGTGTCCGCCGCCCGATCACGCCGAAGACCCTGGCACAGAAGCACTACGTCGATGCCATTCGAGAGAACGCGATCGTCTTTGGTGTCGGCCCGGCTGGCACCGGCAAGACCTACCTTGCTGTCGCGATGGCCGTGGCGGCTCTGCAGGCCCGCGAAGTTCGTCGCATTATCCTTACGCGACCGGCGGTCGAAGCCGGCGAGCGGCTGGGCTTCCTCCCCGGTGATCTGCAGGAGAAGGTAAACCCGTATCTGCGCCCGCTCTACGACGCGCTCCACGACATGATGGACGAAGAGAAGGTCGCCGTGCTCCTTGAGCGCGGCATCATCGAGATCGCGCCGCTTGCCTTCATGCGAGGACGTACGCTCAATGACTGTTTTGTCATCCTCGACGAGGCACAGAACACCACGCGCCCGCAGATGAAGATGTTCCTGACCCGTCTGGGATTCGACTCCCACACTGTTGTTACCGGCGACCTGACACAGGTTGACCTGGACCGCGGCACGCGCAGCGGTCTCGGTGAGGCGGTCGACCTGCTCCGGGACATTGAAGGGATCGCGGTGCGGCGATTTTCTGATGTTGATGTTGTACGGCACCCGTTGGTGCGCAAGATCATCCGCGCCTACGAAAACGCCGCCGACAGGGATCGGACGCGTTCAGAGCCGCAATCGGCACCGAACGAGGGCGAATCATGAGTTCCACGAAACAGAGATTTCGACCTGCGGGTGACGATAAGGGACGCGCTGAAAAGCGGCAGACCCTGCTCGGCGTGCTCGCGGTCGTCGTCTTCGCAGCGCTCGCCGTGCTCATCGTTTCACGTGGCAAGCAGCTCGCTGACGTCGAGATGTCGGAGGGGCTCATCGGCACCGAGGCTGTGGAACGTGTTGTCGCAACCCACGACTTCACCTTCGTACGCACCAGTGACCCGCAGCTCGAGCAGGAGCGCCAGGCCGCCGCAGAGCGCGAGCCTGAGGTCTGGGACTACAACCTCAACCTGGAAGAGGCTACGCAGGCAGCCCTCGCCCGCGGCTTCAGGCGTATGCAGCGGGAGATCCGCATCGCAGCGGAGGCCGTGTGGGAACAACGGGAGTTTGACGGCACCGCGGATCCCTCCACGGAGCGCCCGGTAGACCACGCCGGCTGGCTCGCATTGTTGAGCGACGATGAACGGGTGGCGGCGGCGTGTACCTCGGCTCGCATCAACGCTTTTGCGACGGTGGTCGGCACCTCGATTACACCCGACGAATGCGCGTTCCTGGCCCGCGCGGGCTTCTCGCCGAGCGTGGAGTCTGCATCGAGGCAGATCGCCGGCGCGGTGATGGAACGTCATATCGTCGACGACATTCGTATGGTCCAACGCGTCGGCGACCGGGGCATCTTTCTTCGTACGCTGACCCTCGAAACAGACGACAACGCCCCCGGCGAGCTGATTTCGGACTACGACCGCTTTCTTTCGCTCGGCGATGTACCCGAGTTCGTACGCAATCAGCGATGGAGCGCGATCGAAGAGCTGGAGCCCGCGGAGCTGCGCACGACCGTTGTCGAGCTGGCCGGGCGCTTTGTTCGTGTGAACGTGGTGAAGAACTCCGATGAAACGGCGCGCCGGAGAGCAGATGCGCGGAATTCGGTGGTCTCCCGCGCGCAGGACGTCGACTTCAGGCGGGGGCAGTCCATCATCAATGAGGGCGAGGTCATTAGCGCTGAGACTGTCGAGATCGTGCAGCAGATGCGCGCCACGCGACCCTACACACCGTCGCGCGCGTGGCTGGCCGCGGGCACTTCTGTGATTCTGCTGCTGCTCCTTCTCGCCTTCGCGATTCTCGGCCGCAGCCCGGGCGTCCGTGGAAACTGGCGCCCCCGGGACCTGGTCCTGATGGGCGTCGTGCTGATCTCGCATCTCGGCGTGACGCAGATCGTGATCACGGTCTTCAAGACGCTGGTCGAAGGCGACCTCGAGTTGCCGCTCGACGTCTTCTATATGGCTGCGCCCTTCGCAGCCGGCGCGATGATCGTGCGGATTCTGACAACCTCGGAAAACGCCTTCGTCTACACCATCATCTACGGGCTGCTGGCGGGCATCGTCTTCGACCTGGACTTTACGTACATGACGGTGGCGCTGACCAGCGGGGTCTTCGCCATCGCCGCCGTGCGCCTCGCACAGTCACGCACAGACATTCTCCGCGCCAGCTTCATCGTTGGGTTCGCGGCAGCCGCCGTAAGCGCGGCCATGGCTGCGATGGGGCAGCTTGCGCCGGGCTCCAACCCCTGGCTGATCACCCTGGCCGGATTCGTCTCGGGGCTGACCTGCGGACTCTTCGTGAACGCCGTCCTGCCGCCGCTGGAGCTGCTCTTTCGCTATACAACCTCGATCAAGTTGCTCGAGCTCGCGAATCTCGACCATCCTCTGCTTCGGGACCTGATGTTGAAGGCTCCCGGCAGCTACCACCACAGCATGATGGTCGGGCAACTGGTCGAAGCTGCGTGCCAGGCCGTTGGCGCGGACGCCCTGCTCGGTCGAGTCGGGAGTTACTACCACGACATCGGCAAGATGAAGAGCCCACACTACTTCGCTGAGAATCAGTCCGGAGAGAATCCGCACGACAAGCTCAAGCCGAACATGAGCGCGCTCGTGATCAAGGCGCACGTCAAAGACGGCGTCGAGATGGCACGGGAACACAAGCTGCCGCCGGAGCTGATCGATTTCATCCAGGAGCATCACGGCACCAGCCTGATCCGCTACTTCTACCACCGCGCAAAGCAGGAAACGGAAGGCGAAGTGCGCGAAGAAGACTATCGCTACGCCGGCCCTCGCCCACAGAGCCGCGAGACCGCCATTTGCATGCTGGCCGACGGCATCGAAGCGGCGTCTCGCTCGCTGCCTGACCCCTCAGAGGCGCACCTCAAGGGACTCGTCAACAAGATGATCAACTCGGCTTTCACCGACGGTCAACTCGACGAATGCGACCTGACACTGAAAGACCTCAACGAGATCGCACGCGCCTTCATGCGGCGCCTTGTCGCGATGAATCACCAGCGTCCGGCATACCCGGGCGAGGACCGAAAAGGAGCCCGCAACGGCTCTAAGAATCCAAAGGCACCGGCGGCGGCACCCTCGCCGGAGACCAGGGCAGACGTGAGCACCGGCGATGGAGCTGATTCTTCGAAACCCGGCGACGGCGGCTCTGACGCCGAAGCAACGGACCTCCCTGCAGAAGATAGCGAGGTCGGTCTTCGACGCCTTGGGATGTAGCCCGGGCACCGAAGTAAACGTCGTCTTAACGGACGACGATGAGATTCATGAGCTGAACCGCACCTGGCGGGGCATTGACCGAGCGACCGACGTCCTCTCCTTCGCGTACGCGGAAGCAGAGAACGCTGCCCTCGAGCCGGACCTCCTCGGCGATCTCGTTATCAGCGTCGAGACGGCGGCGCGGCAGGCCGCTGAGCACACCCATGGGCACCGGATGCTCGCCGCAGGATATGACGCCGGAGAGTGGACGCTGCTTCACGAGCTTGTGTTTCTGTTGATTCATGGCGGCCTGCACCTCGTCGGATTCGACCACGACACGTCAGAGAAAGAGGCTGTGATGCGAGCGCGCGAGGCAGAGATTCTGGCATCGGTCCTGTCCGACGTGTGTCTGCCGAGCTGAGAATTTTGCATTTTCGCGCCCTGCGACATCCCCACCCGGCGCTCCATGACCTGGCTGCACCTCCTGGGATCTGTGGCCTAAGTGGCCGGGGTGACGATGAGTTTCAGGCGCCGATCGTCACAGATATCGAAAGATATCTTCAGCTTTTGCGGTGATATCTCCAGGGGATCCGCCGCAAGTGTGCGTCTACTGGGGACTTATGGGGAGACTTATGGAAGCGACCCACTAAGTGTCACCGCCCATATCGTCCTGGCACGGCCCTTGCGATAGCGATACAACCCCTTTGTTATCAACAACTTAGATGTGTTGCGGGTTTTTGCTGCCGCGACGCCCACATTGTTGACACCGGCGAATCGAATCTGGCAGAAGGGGCACACAACATCTTGTGGTCGACCGACTGGCGGACCCAAAATGTAGAGGCCCTGCGCTTCATGCAATGACAGCGTTCACAGCCCACCGGGCGGTGAAAAACAGGACCGAAAGGCGGGATGGATGAGAGCGATGGAAGTGTCTTCCACGCTCAAGAGAGTGGTGTCTGCGAAACGCTCCCAGAGAGCCGGCGACATCCAGGAGAGTGAGTTACCGACCTCGACCACGGCGGGCTCACGACGTGCGACATCCACCGCTCAATTTATGAGTTTCATCAGTTATCAGAGCCTTACAAAACAGAAGCGCAGCAGGGGGAATAATGAAGGTAGAGCGTAGGTACACAACAGCGGGCGAGTCTCCGTGGGCGCACTTCAAGTTTGTCGAAAGAGAGAGCGAGATCCGCGACCCGGACGGTGGGCTCGTGTTTCGCTGCCCCAACGTCACAGTCCCGGAAGGCTGGTCGCAGGTTGCAACCGACGTGCTTGCCCAGAAGTACTTTCGCAAAGCCGGAATTCCCGCGGCACTTCGCACGGTAGAAGACGACGACGCGCCGGAGTGGCTCCGTCGCTCGGAGGCCGACGAAGACGCCCTGGCCGCCCTTCCCGAGGACCAGCGCTACGGAATGGAGACGGACTCGCGTCAGGTCTTCCGACGCCTTGCCGGCTGCTGGACCTGGTGGGGTTTTCACCACAACTACTTCGACAGCGAAGACGACGCGCACGCCTTCTTCGACGAAATGCAGTTCATGCTCGCAGCTCAGATGGCTGCGCCGAACTCCCCCCAGTGGTTCAACAGCGGCCTGAACTGGGCCTACGGTATCTCGGGGCCCGCACAGGGCCACCGATACGTCGACCCGACCAGCGGTGAGCTGCGCGAGAGCGAAGACGCTTACACCCACCCGCAGCCTCACGCGTGCTTCATCCAGAGCGTCTCTGACGACCTGGTGAAAGATGGCGGCATCATGGATCTGTGGACCCGTGAGGCGCGCCTCTTCAAGTACGGCAGCGGCACCGGCTCCAACTTCTCGAACATTCGCGCAGAGGGCGAACCCCTCTCCGGCGGAGGCACCTCGAGCGGTCTGATGAGCTTCCTCGCCATCGGAGACCGCGCTGCCGGGGCAATCAAGTCCGGCGGTACGACCCGACGCGCTGCCAAGATGGTGTGCATCGATCTCGACCACCCGGACGTCGTCGACTTCATCGACTGGAAAGTCATCGAGGAGCAGAAGGTCGCAGCGCTGGTCGCGGGTTCGAAGAGCATCGAATCGGCGCTGCAGGGAATCTTCGAGGCGGTCGCCGGTGATGAAGACGACGAGAGTCGATTCGACGCGAGAGAGAACCTCGACCTGGCCGCTGCTGTGCGGCACGCAATGAAGGTCGGCACGCCGTCAAACTACATCGTACGCGTGCTGCAGCTCGCCCAGCAGGGATACACCGGGCTCGAGTTCGACACCTACGATACCGGCTGGCAGTCGGCGGCGTACCGAACTGTCGGCGGGCAGAACTCGAACAACAGCGTCCGTGTGCCCGCTCGCTTCTTCAATGCCCTCGACGCAGGCGAAGACTGGCACCTCACCCGTCGCACGGACGGCAAACCGCACCGCACGCTCAAAGCGAGCGCGATGTGGGACAAGATCGCTTTCAGCGCATGGTCGTGTGCGGATCCCGGTCTGCAGTACGACTCCACGATCAACGAATGGCACACCTGCCCTGAAGACGGTCGTATCAACGCATCGAACCCGTGCTCGGAGTACATGTTCCTGGACGACACCGCGTGCAACCTTGCCAGCCTCAACCTGGTGAAGTTCCACACGGCCGACGGCTTCGACATTGACTCCTTCCGTCACGCCGCACGCCTGTGGACCGTTGTCCTCGAAGTCAGCGTGCTCATGGCGCAGTTCCCCAGCGCGCGCATTGCCGAGCTTTCCTACGAGTTCCGCACCCTCGGCCTGGGATACGCGAACATCGGCGCCCTGCTGATGATCAACGGCATCGCCTACGACAGCCCCGAAGCCATGGCATGGACCGGAGCCATCACCGCCATCATGTGCGGCGAAAGCTACGCTACAAGTGCCCGCATGGCCTCCGAACTGGGCCCATTCCGCGGCTACGCACGCAACGCAGAGCACATGTTGCGTGTCATTCGCAATCACCGACGCGCCGCATGGGCCGCTCCCCGTGACGAGTACGAAGGCCTCAGCGTTCTGCCCGTACCGATCGACGCGCAGAACTGCCCGGCTGACATGCTGCGCGCTGCCCGCGACGCCTGGGACAGCGCCCTCGAGCTCGGTGAGGCGCACGGCTATCGCAACGCCCAGGTGACCGTCATCGCCCCCACCGGCACCATCGGGCTGGTCATGGATTGTGACACCACCGGCATCGAGCCCGACTTCGCCCTGGTGAAGTTCAAGAAGCTCGCGGGCGGCGGTTATCTCAAGATCATCAACCAGAGCGTGCCCGGCGCACTCAAGAACCTCGGCTACAAAGACAACGAGATTGACGACATCGTCCGCTACGCCTGCGGCTCAAAGTCCCTGGCGGACGCCCCCTTCATCAATCACGAGACCCTGCGGGCGAAGGGATTCACCGACGAGGCGCTCGAGCGCGTCGAAGAGAAGCTCGGCGCGGCCTTCGAAATCGGCTTCGTCTTCAATCAGTTCACCCTCGGCGTCGACTTCTGCAAAGACACCCTCGGTTTCACCGAGCGCGAGCTGAATGACCCGTCGTTCAACATGCTCGACTCCCTCGGTTTCTCGAACGAGCAGGTGCGCGCAGCGAACAACTACTGCTGCGGTACGATGACGGTCGAGGGCGCGCCCTGGCTCAAGGACGAGCACCTGCCGGTCTTTGACTGCGCGACCACCTGCGGCGCGCTGGGCAGGCGATACATCCCCTTCCTCGCTCACGCCCGAATCATGGCCGCGGCGCAGCCTTTCATCAGCGGCGCCATCTCGAAGACCATCAACATGCCGAACGACGCGACCGTCGAAGACGTCAAGACGGTATACCGTCGGTCATGGGAGCTGATGCTGAAAGCAATCGCTCTGTACCGGGATTCGTCGAAGCTCTCGCAGCCGCTCAACACGGTCTCGGACCGCGAAGACGCGATCTCGATCGCGATGTCGCTGAACGTAGAAGAAGACGAGCCGACGGCGCCCACTCCAGAGCCGCGTGCCCCCGAGGTCGAAGTCGCCGAACGTATCGTCACGCGCTTCATCAGCGAGCGACGCAGGCTCCCGAACCGCCGCGGCGGCTACACGCAGAAGGCGCAGATCGGCAACCACAAGATCTACCTTCGCACCGGCGAGTACGAAGATGGCTCCCTCGGTGAGATCTTCATCGATATGCACCGTGAAGGCGCAGCGTTCAGAAGTCTGCTCAACTGCTTCGCCATCGCGATTTCCCTGGGACTGCAACACGGCGTGCCCCTCGAAGAGTTCTGTGACGCATTTGTGTTCACGCGCTTTGAGCCGAACGGCATGGTGCAGGGACACGACAACGTGAAGATGGCGAACTCCGTCATCGACTACATCTTCCGTGAGCTGGGACTCTCGTACCTGGGTCGAGACGAGGTTGTTCAGGTCAAGCCGAGCACGGTGTCGCCCACGGCAATGCACGGCGAAGAGTCCGGCAGTCAGGAGGTGGTCGAGTTCACCGCACAGCGTGGCAGCCACGGTCGACGTGCGGACACGTACAGCGGTCGCGGCCTGCACTTCGGCAGCGGCGCTCATCAGTCCGTCGCTTCGAAGCCGGCTGAGAAAAGCGACAAGGCCCCGAGCGCGGCGCCTCACAAGCAGGTCCCGGTCGGGCTCCTCGCAGCGAAGAGCCCGGCGAAAGCACCTGCGGCGTCGGTCGCCGTAGCCGCCGGCAAGAGTATGGCGATGTTGCAGGCCCGCCAGTCGGGCTTCGAAGGCGACCCGTGCACAGAGTGCGGCAACTTCACTCTGGTCCGCAACGGCTCGTGCATGAAGTGCAACACATGCGGGTCAACGACCGGCTGTTCCTGAGCAGACGCACGCACGCGCAGCTCCGGAGCACGCCTCCGCAGCACGCCTCCGCAGCACGGACTCACCGGGTGTCCACGGTCCACAGACCGTGCGCCCGGTTTTCGCTTATTGCGTCAGAATGTAGATGAGCGCTGCGGCGGCTGCGACTAAAACCACCGCGACAGCAGCAAAGACGCCCTTTCGGGACGCGCCTTCGACCTCGTTCGCCGCGTCCGATGCGGCAGGTACCTGAGGCGGCACCTCAGTCAAGTCAGCCGCTGCTCCCGGTACGGAAGGTTGCTGCGGCGATGGTTCCAGCGGACTCGGCGTTCCGTCGCCGGCCTCGAAACCCGCAGGCGTCGCGGACTCTTCGCCCTGCGCCTTCGGACGTGGATCCCGATCCGGGATCGCCTCCAGCTGTGCGGTCAACCCGGGTCCGGTCGCGACGAAATCCACCCCCTCAGGTTTAGAGTCGAGACCCAGCCCGTCGAAGTCGCCTTCGTCAAAGAGTCCCCAATCTCGAGGATCCTCAAAGGAGCTCGCGCCACCGGCGGTGGGCGTGTGCCCGGCCCCCCCGTGCTCGCCGCTGTGATCGATAGAGAAGAATCGCCCGATCTCACTCTCAATGAGTCGCTCAGCGAATTGGTCGCTGTACTCGGCGGCGCTCACGATCGGGACATCGGCCGTGTCGTCGCTGAGGAGCGAGTGCAGGTCATAGGACGAAGCTGCAATCCCCGCAGACATTCGGAATCGCGAGATCGCCTGGCCGAATTCGCGGGCGCTGGGCCAACGTCGGCTCACGTCCTTTTCGAGGGCCCGCAGCAACACCGCCTCAAGGGCCTCGGGTACATCGGCGTACTCCCGCAGCGGCGGAATCCTGCCTGCGCGCACAAGATCGAGCACGGCCAGATCGTTGGGAGCATCGAAGAGGCGACGTCCCGCGAGCATCTCCCAGAAGCAGATACCGGCGGCATAGATGTCGGCGCGGTGGTCGATCTCTCCGCCAAGGGCGGCCTCCGGCGACAGGTAGGCGAACTTGCCTTTGACCACGCCGGGGTCGGTAGTCTCTATCTGGCCCGCCGCGCGCGCCAGACCAAAGTCCGTGATCTTCACCTCACCCTGCTTGCTCAGCATGATGTTTGGCGGGCTCACGTCGCGATGCACAATATTGAGCGGCTGTCCGTCCGGGCCCTTGCGCCGGTGCGCATACGCCAGGCCTTTGCAGACCTCTTCGATGATGAAGCAGGCGATCGAGAGCGGAAGGCGGCGGGATGACATCAGCCGCTTCAGGTTTGTACCTTCAATGTACTCCATCACGATGAAGTACGAGGTGCCGGACTTACCCACGTCGTTTACGGCGACAATGTTCGCGTGGCTCAGGTGCAGCGAGAGTCTCGCCTCATCCAGGAACATGTTGGCGAAGCGGGTGTTCTCGACCAGATGCGGGAGAACGCGCTTGATCGCGACGGGCTTGTCGAAGCCCTCGAGACCGGACGACTTGCCGAGAAACACTTCGGCCATGCCGCCCGCGTCAAGACGTCGGACAATCTCGTACCTGGGTTTCTGTCGCGTTCCCATCTTGTCGATGCGCCGAGGAGCAGGGTCACATACACCGAGCTACAGCGCAGCGGCTGCCGCCGGCGTGTAACATCCCACATCGAAGTGGCGGGCTACCGCCGCACATCCTCAATGCTGAGCCGCACTATAGGATATCGCACACCCGTGCACCAGCGTGGCTGCGTCTGGCGAGACGGTGCGCGGGTGCCCTTCGATGCACGGATGCGGGTCATCGGTTCAAGCGCCCGACTCAGGCGTCTCTGATTCCGTTGACGCGGAAGATATCGACCGATGTCGACTTCCCCTTCAGCTCCTGGGGCGGGAGTTGCTCAACGATTACCCTGCCCCCGCAGCGATCAAGAAGCTCCCGGCTCACCAGGATCTCGTTTGCCGGCGCCGCCGAGCACAGGCGCGCGGCGACGTTCACCGGGTCTCCGATGACGGTGTAATCCATCGCCTGACTGGAGCCCATGTACCCGGCGACCAGTTCACCGGAGTTGATCCCCACACCGACAAGCACCGGCCGCAGACCGTGATCCGCCCGCTCCCTGTTGAAGTCCAGCAGCGCGGCCTGCATCTCCAGTGCGGCGTTGACCGCGTCCATCGCGTGTGTGGGCGTGTCGATGTGAGCACCCCACACCGCCATGATTTCGTCACCAATGAACTTGTCGAGCATGCCGCCGTGGCGGAAGACGATCTCGACCATCCGCTCGAAATACTCATTGAGCAGATCGACGACGAGGGGAGCCGGCTCCCGCTCACTGAGAGCAGTGAAGCCGCGAATGTCAGCGAAGAGCACGGTGGCGTCTCGCAGCTCGCCGCCGCGTTCGAGCTCGGCGTCACCGCGCATCACCGCATCGACGACTTCCGCCGGCAGGAGACGCCCCAGGCGCTCTCTCGCCAGCGCCTGCTGCTCACGAGCCCGCACCATGCGGGAGTAGTTGATGGAGTTCGCCGCCTGCTGCGCAAACCCGGTCAGCAGTTGCAGGTCTTTCTCGGTGAACACATCCGCTGTGAACTGCGTGTCCAGGTGGATGACTCCGAGCAGATCGTTGTCGGCCATCAGCGGTACGCTCATCGTCGCGCGGATGCCTTCGAGCATGATCGAGTGAGCGCCGGAGAAACGAGAGTCCATCTGCGCGTCGTTCGACAGCAACGCTGTGCGCTCTTCGACAACCTCGGCGAGGATCGTGCTGGAGATTCGGATGTCTTCGTCCTGGTTGCCGTGCTTCGTAAGCACGGCGGTGTTGTCCAACTCACCGGTATCCTCGTTCATCAGCAGGATCACGCCGCGGTCGGCGTTGAAGACCTGGAGCGCGTGTTCAAGGATGCGGTTCAGGAGGGTCTCAATGTCGAACTCAGTCGAGATCACCTGGCTGAGCTCGTTGGCAACCCGAAGCTTCTCGTAGTCGCGCCGCAGCACCGCCATGTCGTCGATGACGTCTGCCTTGTCGAAGCGGTGGGTGCCGGTCTCTTTCAAACGGCTGCGAATCGCGCTTTCCTGGCCGGTGTCCAGGATGGTGACGCGGCTCATCGTACGGGTGCGTCCGTCGTTGCGCTCCGGGACCACCGGATCGGCGTGGTACCGGAGTCGCGTGCTGCCCACGCTGACCTCGTCGCCGTCGGCGAGCACGTACTCTCCGGCAATGCGATGCCCGTTCACGAAGGTTCCGTTTCGGCTGCCGACATCACGGACGACCGTCTCGTTGCCGGCCCGCTCGATCACAGCGTGCTCCTTGGAGACGACGCGGTCGAGCACCTGCACATCCTGACCGGGATGACGACCAAGTGTAACCCGCTGAACGACGGCCACCTGTTGGGGCACACCGGCGGCGTCTATCCATTTCAGATGAGCCAGCTTCCTACCTCTCTGCGATTGACTCTCGTGTTCCTGCGTCGCGCTGCTACACTATAGCCCGCGCGGGGCACGCATACAACGGACCAGGCGTGCCGCGGCGCTTGACGAAAAGCCGCGCGGCGGCGACACGGCGCAGGAATTCGGCGCACGGTGAAATGAAGGCGCCGCAATTTCGCTTAGGTATGCACACGCCGCACTTCGTGACATCGTCCACGACGCAGATGATGACACCGCTCCGATGCAGGTGAATGGAGACATTCTTCAAGAAATACTTCTGGCTCTTTGAGGTCGCGATCGTCGTTGTCGCCGCGCTTCTTGTCGCCCTCGGCGTCAGCCGCCTCGTGGGCGCAGGCGTCGCGAAGTACACGATCGCGGTCCCCGAAGGCGCACCGGAGCCGCCCACAGCCGTTGCCTCCGGTACCGACGCACCACCCAGAATCGCCACGGGCGTGTTTCCGGTCCCCGAACCGGAGATTCCGGTCGACCCCTGTGCGGAGGTAACCTGCGAAGAGGGACAGCGATGCAATTCGCTGACCGGAGAGTGCGAAATCGTCGAAGACGAGGCTGCGGCCGAAGAAGTCGGCGACGGAACGCCCTGCCCGGCATCAGACATCGCGATGAATCTGGTCGGCACGATGGTCTCAGACCATCCGGACTGGTCGATCGCGATTCTGCACAATCCATCGACCGACAAGACTGAGTTCGTCCGTACCGGTGCACAGATTCTCGCTCAGGCAGATGTCACTCGCATCGAGCGAAACCGAGTGTTCCTGAATCGCAACGGCAACACCGAGTGTCTGCGTCCCGGGGGCGCCGATGCCGCGACGGCGGCCGCCACACGAGCCCGACCGGCTGCACGAGCCGCCGCTCGACGTCCTGCGCGACCACAACCCGTGGCGCAATCCGCTGCGCCGGCCGCTGCCGCACCCGCACAGCAGACGATTCAGCAGCGCATCCGTACCGGCGTTCGACGCACCGGCGCCGGTGAGTACTCGATCAACCGGGAAACCCTTACAGAAGTCCTGCGGGACCCCGCTGCGATGCGTGACCAGCAGCCACAGGTCAGTCCATTCTTCGAGGACAGCCAGGCCGCAGGGTACCGCCTCGACGGCATTCGCTCGGGCTCGATGTTCAGTGCGATCGGCATACGCAACGGCGACGTGATTCGCGCCGTGAACGGGCAGACCGTCGACTCGCCCGCACGAGCGATGCAACTCTATGAGAGCCTCTTGACGCAGGGCCGCGTTGAGCTCGAGGTCCAACGCCAGGGCCGTCGCCAGACCCTCACCTACAACATTCAGTAAGTTGGGGAATGCGCGGCGGGATGCTCCGGTTGACCAGATCCCGCACAGTAAACCCGCTGCAGATGTGGGGGTCCGCCGAGCCGCCCAACGGCCATCGCCTGCGATCAGCGCCCAGCGGGAGTTTCTAAGGGTCGTACCCGGTGCAGATTGATCGCGAGTTTTCCTCAGTCCTGATTGACCCGAGCAGCAATTCAGGGCACTGCGCATTGCCACAAAACCCCGCACTGACGCCCTTTTGGGATCCGATGCCCTCATTTCCTCACAAATCGATTCTTCCCCTGCTGCTGGTCGGCGCGATGATCGCCGTGGCGCTGCCCGCTGTCCCGTCCGCCGCACAGAACAGCGGCGCCTCCGGCGCAAACTCCGGCGGACGCCCCGCCATCATCCGCCGCGGCGATCCGGATGAGGCCGAAGCGCCCAACACCGAGCCGGACGAAGAAGCGCCATCACAGCAGACAGCCCCTCAGCGTGCCAACACGCCGTCGCGACAGAACGCGGTCGCCGCCGAGCCGGAGCCCAGCGGTCCACGAGTACTGACCCCCGAAGACCTGGTGCCGGACTCGGATCCGATGGGCGCCAACTTTGCTGACCAGTTCGACCCCTTCGACCCGCCCCGCGACATTCGCGTGCACATCGACTTCGACCAGGCCGACCTGAACGACGTCGTCATGTGGATCTCCGCGCTGACCGGTCGCAACTTCATCATCGCCGACACGATCGCGTCGAGTAAGAAAATCACCATCATCTCGCCCCGTCCGGTGTCGATCGCGGAGGCGTATCGCGCTTTCATCGCGGCGTTGCAGATGAACGGGCTGACGATCGTTCCTTTCGGCAGCTTCCTGAAAATCGTCGAGGCCGGCACCGCCCAGCAGCAGGCGACCGACATCAGCACAAACGCGTCCCAGATTCCCAACGACGACCGAATGGTGACGCACATCCATCAGCTGGACCACGTCAGCATTTCGACGGTGCAGCCGGTCATCGATGCGCTGAAGACCGAGTCCGCCCGCATTATCGCGTACGAGCCGACGAACTCGATGATCATTACCGAGACCGGCAACAACATGCGGCGCCTGCTCGACGTCATCCGCAGACTCGACGTGCCCAGCGGTCAGGAACAGATCAACATGTACCAGGTGCGGTACGCGGACGCAGAGGAGCTGAAGTCGCTGCTCCTGGAGCTCTTCCAACGGGACGAGCAGCAGCAGCAGCAGCAGGCGACGCGAACGACGGCGACGAGCCGACGAGCGCGACGACGACAGGCCGAAGAAGAAGCTGCGGCGGCGGCCGCTTCGACCACGGTTTCGGGCGAAGCGCTCTCGTCGGTGACGGTGTCGGAGATCATCTCAGATACGCGTACCAACCAGCTGATCATTATCTCTACGGCCCGTTCTTACGAACGCATGCTCACCATCATTGAACAGCTCGACGTGCCGATTCCAGGCGAAGGCCAGATCCACGTGCTCTTTCTCGAGAACGCGGACGCGACCGAGCTCGCGAGCACCCTGCAGTCCCTCACGCAGAGTGTTGAGGAGCAGAATAACGCGGGCCAGGGCGCGACCACGACGCGGCGACGCGCCGCTGCCCAGGCCTCCGACAATGACAGCGCTGCCGCCGGGCCGGTGACAGCAACATTCAGCGGCGACATTTCAATAACGGCTGATGAACCGACGAACGCCCTGGTCGTGGTCGCCAGCCTCAGGGACTTCCTGACCCTGAGTACCGTGGTCGAACAGCTCGATCGTCGCCGTCAGCAGGTCTACGTCGAAGCCGTGATCATGGAGATTCGTCTGAGCCGGCGTAACGAGCTCGGCCTCACGTTCCACGGTGGCGGCGACCCCGGCATCGGTGGCGACAGCTCTCCCGTCGCCGGCGGAACCGGCATCAGCAGCCTCGCCAGCCTGGCTACCAGCGACGGATTCCAGGGACTCGCCCTCGGTATCCAGGGCGCAGAGATTCCCGGCATCTCGGACGTGCTCGGCATCGGCCTGCCCTCCTTCGGCGCCATCCTTCAGGCGATTCAGACCGACGACAACGTCAACGTGCTGTCGACGCCGCATATCCTCACAATGGACAACGAAGAAGCCGAGATCGTTGTCGGCGAAAACGTACCCTTCGTTACGAGCACCACCGGCGCCGGCAGTCTCGGCAGCCTGACCGGACTCCTCGGACAGGGGAGCGCCGGCCTCGGCGGCCTCGGCAGCCTCGCCGGCCTCGGGAGTCTGGGTGGCGTCAACATCCAGCGCCAGGACGTGGCCTTGACCCTGCGCATCACGCCGCAGATCAACGAGAGTGACTTCGTCCGCCTGGAGATTGAGCAGCAGATCGACGACATCTCATCGGATGATGAAGTGCGCGGTCCCACCACCACCACCCGTCAGATTCGCACGACGGTGTCGGTGCAGGACCAGCAGACCGTCGTACTCGGCGGACTCATGCGCGACAGTACTCGCTCGACGGTCAGCAAGGTACCCGTGCTCGGCGACATCCCGCTGCTCGGGCACCTCTTCAGAGACACGAACACCACCACGGTAAAGAACAACCTCCTCCTTCTGCTCACACCCTACATCATTCGCGATCCACAGGACTTTCAGGAGATCTTCCGACGGAAGATGCAGGAGCGCGAGGAGTTCATGGCCTGGTTCGGACGTCGCGGACCGGAGTACGTACGCAGCGTAGATTACGCGAGAAAGGACGGTCCCATCCAGTCCATGTTTGAGACCATCACCGGTGCCCTCGACTCGGAGACACAGCGCCGTCGCGCGTTCGGAACGGACACGACGGAAGTGCCCCTTGTCGCTCCCGAGATGGAGCCCATCCGAATCCGTATTGAGGACCTGGACCCCGAGCCGGGGACCGAGGCTCCCGCCAATCCCTGAAGCACGCAGGCACGCATGTTCAATCGGCCAAGACTTGGTGAAATCCTGGTCGACATCGGCGCGACAGACAGCGCGCATGTCGATGCAGCGCTGGAAGAGCAGCTTCGGAGCGGCGCGCGCATCGGACATATCCTGCTCTCCGGCGGCCACATCACGCCTCTTGAGCTGACGCGAGCGCTCGCCGGCCAGGCCGATGTACCATTTGTAGACGAGATCGATGTCGACTCTATCGACCTCGACCTGCTCGACCAGCTCGCGATCAATTACGCCCGGTCGCGCAAGACGCTGCCCCTCAAGCGCAACGCCGACCACGTCGTTGTCGCCGTCGTAGACCCCACCGACGTCGTAACGATCGATCAGGTCGCCACCGCGCTGCGCTCCCGGGTCGAGCCCGTCGCGGTGCCCGAACAGACACTCATCGACGCGCTGAACACGGCGTACGACCGCCATGACCGCCTGAAGGGCTCGTATGGCACGATGCTCGAGGGTGACAGTGAAGATGAAATCGCGGACCCCGGCTTCGAAGACGTGGTCGACCTGCTCGGCGCGGGCGACGACGACGAAGCGCCGGTCATTCAGTTCGTAAACACGACCTTTGTACGTGCCTCCCGTGATCGGGCCTCGGATATTCACATCGAACCGCAGGAACACCGTGTGTGTGTGCGCTTCCGAATCGACGGCGTGCTCCGTGAAGTCGCCGAAGTACCGAAGCGCTTTCACTCGTCGATCGCCGCTCGCATCAAGATCATGGCGAGCCTGAACATCGCCGAGAAGCGCCTGCCGCAGGACGGACGAATTCGCATCAAGCTGGCAGGCAAGGACATCGACATTCGTGTCGCTACGGCCCCCCTCTCCCACGGCGAGCGCATTACGATGCGCCTGCTCGACAAGTCGCAGGTACTCCTCGATCTCGCGACCATCGGGATGCACAAGACCACCCTGGCCCACGTCGAGGAGCTGATTCATCAGCCCTACGGGATCCTCCTCGTTACCGGGCCAACGGGTTCGGGCAAGACGACGACGCTGTATTCCGCCCTGTCCCGTATCAATACACCGGACCGGAATATTCTGACGGTCGAAGACCCGGTGGAGTACCAGCTGCAGGGCATCTCCCAGGTCGCCGTCAACCCGAAGATTGACCTGACCTTCGCAAACGGACTGCGCTCCTTCCTTCGACACGACCCCGACGTCATCATGGTCGGTGAGATTCGTGACGGCCTCACCGCCGAGATTGCGATCCAGGCGTCGCTCACGGGCCACCTTGTGCTGTCGACGGTCCATACAAACGACGCGGCCGGTGCCTTCACCCGCCTCATCGACATGGGCGTAGAGCCCTTTCTGGTCGCGTCATCCCTGATCGGGATCATGGCTCAGCGACTGGTACGCCGCCTCTGTAAGCACTGCAAACATCCGATTCGACCGGAGCACAACGTAGTCGCGAAGCTCGACATCACGCCCGAACAGCTCGAAGCGTCCGGCGGGGTGATCTATGAAGCCCGTGGCTGCAGCGAATGCTCAGATCTCGGGTATCGCGGTCGTACCGGCATTTACGAGATGCTGCTCGTGACAGACGAGATTCGACGTCTGGTCATGACGCGCAACGACGCCGGCACCATCAAGCGCGCCGCGCTCAGCGATGGCATGCGAACCCTGCGCATCGACGGCGCCGAGAAGGTGCTCAGCGGCGTCACTACGATCGAAGAAGTGTTGCGCGTGACCCAATCCGAAGTCGTCTGAGGCCATGCCGGTATACGAATACACAGGCGTCAACCGCACCGGAAAGAAGGTCAAAGGACTCTTCGATGCCGAGAATCCCCGCTCCCTGCGAGACGCGCTGAAGGCGCAGCACATCTACGTCACGGAGTTTGCCGAGGGCAAGAAGGCCCTCGAGAAGAAAAAGGGCGACATTGAGCTGCCCTGGGAAAACCGCATCTCACTGCGGGACGTTGCCATCCTTACGCGACAGCTGGCGACGCAGCAGAAAGCCGGCATTCCTCTTGCTACCTGCCTGACCGCGCTCGTTGAGCAGACGGAGCATGAAGCACTCAAGGCGGTGCTGTCGGACGTGCGTCAGAAGGTGAATGAAGGCTCCTCATTGAACGCGGCGCTTGCTGACCACCCCAAGGCCTTCAGCGACCTCTACGTGAACATGATTCGTGCCGGCGAGAGTACCGGCGCGCTCGACACCGTGTTGTACCGGCTCGCGGACTTTCTCGACACACAGGTGGGTCTGCGCTCGAAAATCTCAGGTGCCCTCGCCTACCCGATTCTCATGTCGATTCTTTCGGCGGCGATCGTGGCCTTTCTCATGGGCTTCGTCGTTCCGAAAATCACCCAGATCTACGCAGACCAGGAAGAGGGGCTGCCGCTGATCACCAGGATTCTGATCGCGGCAAGTAACTTCATCGCGTCGTGGTGGTTCCTCGTCTTTCTCGTCGCCTGCGGCTTCGGCTTTTACAGCTTCCTACAGTGGAAGAAGACCGACGCCGGGCGAGCCAAATGGGACGCATTCGTCCTCCGCTCTCCGGTATTCGGGAAGCTGACACGGCTCATCGCGATGACCCGGTTTTCCCGAACTCTGGCGACGCTTCTGGGCGCCGGTGTGCCACTGCTGAAGGCGCTCGACATAATTAAGAACATTCTCGGGAACACAGTGCTGATCAACGTGGTTGAACAGGCAAGACTCAACATCCGTGAAGGCGAGAGCATCGCGGTTCCCTTGAAGCGTTCCGGCGAATTCCCACCCATGGTCACCCACATGATCGCTGTCGGCGAACAGACAGGCGCACTCGAGGAGATGCTGCACAATGTGGCCGACTCCTATGACCAGCAGGTCGACGCAAAGATCACCTCGCTGACCTCGCTGCTTGAGCCCGTAATGATCGTCGTGATGGGCGGCGCTGTCGCCTTCATCGTTTTCGCAATTCTTATCCCCATTCTTCGAATGAACTCCGCCGCGATGGGCTGAGTTCGAAGCACAGGAGTAGCGCAATGCGCACCGACACCAACACAACCACCGTCGCCGCCGTCAACCAGCGAGGTATGACACTCGTCGAAATCATGATCGTTCTCGCGATCATGGCATCGGTGATGGGCATCGTCGCCTTTGCTGTTATCCCCAACATCGCACGGTCTAAGGTGAAGAACGCCGAGATCGAGGCCGCGAAGTGGGCACAGCAGTGCGACATTTACCTCGCCACCGAAGGCGAATACCCGGATTCCCTTGAGCAGGTCGCCGAGTACATGTCCGGCGCCAGCATGGACGACCCCTGGGGCAACGCCTACCGCCTTGAGACCGGCGACGGCTGCGCCAAGGTGTGTTCATCGGGCAAGGACGGCAGCAACAACACCGAAGACGACGTCTGCGCGCCCAAAGACTGTCAGTAATGAGACGGTCCGGGAGTTTTGACTCCGTCGGCCGGGGCTCTGCCGCGGCCCCCGCAAGGGAGCATGGCTCCCTTGACCCTCTTTTTGGGGTCGGATGATGAAGGCCTTGCGCGACTTCAGAAAGCGGTGCTCGCACCGGACAACGGCGACGACTTGTCGAAAGCACTCTGAAGTTGGGATGTCACTCATCGAAGTGATGATAGCGCTTGCTATCGCTGCGGCGATGATGGCTATCGCCGGGCTCAGCGCCGCGGGACTGACAGCGCAGGACCGCCGTTCAGCCTCCTTAGAGTTGGCCGCGAACATTCGCTACGTGTACGAGCGTGCGGCCATCAACGGCTGGCGCTACGACATCGTCCTGGACTTCGACACGCACGAGTACTGGGCGGAATGCCACCGGGGGCACGTATCTGCAGACCGTGAAGAGCGCGACCCCACCGCGTCCGAGATTGCCTTTGGTCGCGATCCGGACGACCCCTTCGCGACAGGGGCTGCAGCGACACCTGAGCTGCAGGGCTGTGATGACCGCGTGATTCAGCGCGGCAAGCTGGGGCGAAACATCGAGTTCGACCGCGTCATCACGATGCGCTCCGACGAGGAGATTGTTGAGGGACAGGCTCGCATCGCGATGTTCCCCAACGGCTTCGCAGAGCGCAGCGTGATCTGGATCAAAGACAGCCGGGACAAGTTCATGACCCTCTTCGTCGACGAGATGACGGGGCGGGTCGTGATCGAAGGCGGCGACCAGGACCTGCCGCGTGATTACTTCGACGTCGAGGAGGATTGATGCACCTCCACGCGCCGACCACACGCCGCAACGCAACCGGCGCCCAGGCGGGCTTTACGCTGCTTGAAGTGATGATCGCGATTGCGATTGTTGCCCTCTCATTCACGGTCTTGATCGGCGCCCAGAGTCGCTCCACACAAAACGGACAGCAGGCCAACGCCCTGGCGCGCGCGGCCATGCTCGCAAAGTCCAAGATGTTTGATATCGAGGGCGAACAGCTCGCGGAAGGGTTCGCTCTGGATGCCGATGAGATGAGGGGAGACTTCCGCGACGAGGGATTCCCGGACATCGAGTGGGAAGCGACGGTGGAGCCCGTCGAGCTGGGCGATGACGCATCGGCGGTGTTTCAGCAGCAGGCGATGGGCCAGCTCTATGGCGGCGCCGAAGGCGACGGCGGTGCGCTGACCGGTGCGCAAGGCGTGAGTCAGATGCTGCCGATGATTCTCGGCTTCGTTCCACAGATCGTGAACGAGGTTGGCGAGCGGCTTCGCCGGGTGACGCTGACAGTTCGGTGGAACGACCTTGTCGGCGATCGCGAGCTGACCGTGGCGCAGTACATCGTCGATCTGGAGCCCAAAGAAGGCACCGACGAGATGCAGGATGCTGCCGAAGACGCCATCATCGATGCCGTCATGAACTCCGGTGACGCCCCATGAAGCGCGTGCACACAAGCAACGAGCAGGGACTCACCATTCTCGAGGTCATGATCGCCCTCGCCCTGCTGGCGACGATCTCGGCGCTGACCTGGGGCACGATGTCGTCGAGCTTCAAGTTGCGCAACGCCGCGACGACGCGCTTCGAGACCCTGCAATCCATGCGCCGCGCGGTAGACAGGATCACGACCGAACTCTCGATGGCCTTCGTCGTTGACGAGGATTTTGAAGAGCTTGCTGCGAATCGGGAGATTACCTACCGGACGGTCTTCGAAGGTGACAACGACGAGCTGACCTTCACGACGATGTCGCACCTTCAGTACTATGACGACATGCCGTCGAGCGGTCAGGCCGAGATTACGTATCGTGTCCAGAGCCAACGGGGGCGCGACGGTCGCATGCACCGCAACCTGGTGCGCCGCGAAGACGCGCCCATCGATGACCGCCCGGACCGCGGCGGGCGCCTGTACACTGTTCTTCGCGACGTCGAGGACCTCGAGTTCGAGTACTGGGACGGCGACCGCGAGATTGCCGGCGATGCGTGGACGCGCTCGTGGGACGCATACGGCGACCACGAAGGCGTACTGCCGGACCGGGTGCGCGTGCGCGTTGAGGTGAAGAACCCCTTTGGAAACCGCGACAACTTCACGATTGTCGGCCAGGCTCGCATCCAACTTCGTGACCCGCTCTTCATCCTGCCTGCCGACATGGCCGAGGCCCTCGACTCGATCGCCGATGCGCAGGAAGACCAGTTGCAGAATCAGGCAGAGTCCCTTGTCGACGAGGTGCAGCGGCAGCTCGGCTCCGGCGACAACGCGGAGCGCAACCGATGAGCATGCGTCAATCACGCTATTCTCTTTTCGCGCTCGGCCTCGTCCATCGGCTCGAGCAGCCGATCCCCTGGAGGCGAGGCGCCGCCCTGATCTGGGCGATGACTCTGTTCGCGGTGATGGCGGCGAGCGTCGTCGAGTTCATGTACACGACCCGCGTCAACATCGGCCTGGCGGCGCAGCAGCGCTCTGAAGTGATCGCGTATTTTAACGCTCGCAGTGGCATCAACCTGCAGATGCTTGCGATCGACTACCAGCACGACCTCGCGCAGGACCCCCTGGTGGGCACCTTCGTCAGCCGCTCCCGTTTTCAGCTCTGGCAGTGGTTTGAGCAGCTGCTGCCGGCCTTCTCGAGCGGCACCCTCGCGACGCCGATCGGCGGTCTCGACCTGACCCAGACCGACGCCGGCGGCATCGGTGGCTTCCAGGGCGAAATTGAGTACACGCGCCCGGAGCCGGAAGAAGGCAAGATCAACGTGAACCGCTTCTCGTCGCTGAACCTCGACCGAGAGATGGTGGTTCGTTTCTGCAACATGCTCGCGCCGGGTGAGTTTCGCAGCTCGATGTCCATCAGCGAGTCCCGGTCCCTTGAAGAGCGCTTCGAGGTCATCGCGGCGATCATCGACCACGTCGACCCGGACAGCGATCTGACGACGATCGACGCGAACTGCGAGATCGGTGTTGGCGGACGCGGCAACGAGTCGTCACGGTACGACGACTTCGACTGGGGACCGAAAGATCAGCCGCTGGTGACGCTTGAAGAGATGTCGCTGGTGCCGGGAGTTACCCGGGGATTCCTCGACCAGTATCACGATAACATCACCGTGTATCCGCTGGCTTCAAACGACATCAACCTGAACCTCGCGGACGCCGTCGACTTCGCCGGCCTGCTCTGCGCGAACTTCCGAGGCGCCGACCAGACCTCGTTCTCGCCGTGCGATGTGCCCGGTATCGGACTCGAAGTCCTTCGCGTCTCTGTCGCCCTCGACGGCTACGTCCGCTTCTTCGAAGATCCGATGCAGGTACTCATGTTCTATCTGCAGCAGGGGATGGGCGGCAGCACGTCGACCGGAGCAGAGGCAGTACCCACGGGTCGCATGCAGCCGTTTCGCAATGAGCGCGAGCTGCGGTCGGTCCTGACGCAGGTCATGACGAACCCCCAATGGGAGTTGTTCTTCGCCCACTATGCGGACCCCCGCGTTCGGCAGATGTACCAGCAGATCATCGGCCCGGAGATGCTGCAGCTGGGAACGTTGCCGCCTCTCGCAGCTATTACTATCGACGATTTCGATATCGCTGCTATGCGACGCAGCGTGACCACAGATGCACCACAGGTGTTTACGGTCAGCGCCACCGGGCGCTACGCAGTTCGCAGCCCGGATGCAGAAGAAGGTGATGAGGGCGCCTACCTCGCCGAGAGAAACATTGAGGCGGTGGTAAAACAGGAAGGAGACGCGCTGCGCGTGCTTTCCTGGAGGGAGTATTAGAGTTGGCCGGTCGTATTGTAGGTCTTGATATAGGTATGATGAGCGTGAGGGCCGTGGTCCTCACCGGCTCGGCGCGCGACTGGCACCTCGTTGAGGTCCTGGAAGAGCGCATTCGTGAGCCTGAAGCTCCCGCCCCGGAGGATGTCGACGAAGACGCCGCACCCGTAGAAGAGGACGACGCGCTGCTCTCACCCGAGACCCTGGACGCCCTGCGGCGTATCGCGGCTCGCGGCGTGTTTGAAGACGCGGAGTCCGTCACGACGGCCATCGCCGGCGATCGCGTATTTCTTACGGACATCGGCCTGCCCTTCAGGTCGCCCAAAGAGGTCGCGGCCGTGCTGGCGCCACAGCTTGATGGCCGGCTTCCGGTGGACGTCGACGAGCTGGTCGTCGACTATATGGAGCTGGGTCGCGAGACCGACGGTGAGCACCACTTTCTCGCGGGGGGCGCGCGCATCTCAGATGTCGCCGAGTTTCTGGGAACGCTGCAACAGTTCGACATCGACCCACGAGCGGTTGAGGCGCCGCCGCTGCATCTGCACGCGGCAGCCCGCAAGCTCCTGCCCGCATCTGACGGCCCGATAGCGCTCGTCGACATCGGTGCGCAGCGCTCGCGCATGATTGTCTGCAGGGGCGACGAGCTGCACACCGCGCGAAGCCTGTACACAGGCGGCGAGGCACTCACGGAGTCGCTGGCAGCCACCTTCGGCCTGGATCTCTCCGTCGCTCGCGAAGGCAAGCACCGCGAGGGGCGCATCGACGCCGGTGCAGTAGAGACCGGCGAAGTAACCGGCAACGACACGATCGATATTTCAAACGCGTGCCGCAACGCCATCAAGCCGCTGATTCGCGACCTCCGACGTACCCTGCAGGCCCACGCGGGCTCACATGAACAACCTGTGGGAGCCATCTACATCAGCGGTGCAACCGCTGCCCTGCCCGGACTCGCGAGCTACATCGAGCAGAGCGTCGGAGTGCCCACCGCGGTGGTCCCCACGACGGCCGAAGGGCTCCAGACTCTGCCGCAGTTCTCGGACATCGGGCACCGCTTTGTATCGGCCATCGGGCTGGCGTTGGGTGGCTTCTCCCGATCTGATGGAACCTCTTTCAACCTTCGTCAGGGCGCCTTCGAGTTCAAAGGCGGTTACGAGTACATCACCGGACGAGTCGGTGCGCTCGCGCTTGGCATGCTGATCCTCGCGCTCGCCGCGTCGTTTTCAATGTTCGCCAGAGTTCGGATGCTGAAGGCCGAGGACAAGGCGGTAACCGAGGCCATGAGCACCCTGACCGCGCGAACATTCGGCGTGGCCATCGACGACCCGGCGCTCGCCAGGCCCCTTGCGTTGCGCAACGCCGACACGCCCTTCATGAGTGACTACTCCGCATACGACGCCCTTGCCGACATCACCGGCGCAGTGCAGGCGACGCAGGACGGCGGCTCGCCGGTCGTGCCGAACGCCTTCGACATCGACATGGCGACCGGGCGCGTACGGATCAGCGGCAGCTGCGCATCGGCGCAGGCTGCTGAAGACCTGGGTGCCGCTCTCCAGGAACTGGACTGCATGCACGAGGTCAATCGCACTGAGCTGAGCGAACGGCGTGGTGAAGAAGACTTCACCTTCACTTTTCAGGCCGTCGCGCGATGCGGCGAGTTGGAGGACGACGAATGAGTCGCGCACGTGAAATTGTCGCCCGCGCCGGCAGCGCAGTGAGCGAACTCAATCCGCGTGAACGGCTACTGTTAGGTGTCCTCGCCGCGTTGATTTCGGGCCTGGTGCTTTTCCTGCTCCTGTCGAACTACAACAAGAAGACCGGAGCGCTGGAGACCGCGATCAGCGAGAAGCGCGACACTATCGACCTGATCATGACCCGCCGCGACCAGGTCGTGGCCGCCAGGGCCCAGAACGACGCGCTCGATGAAGCGCTCGAGAGCAACAACCTTCGCATCGCGGCCTTTATCGAGTCGATCGCAAATCGGCTCCGAGTGACGCGACCGCGCGACTTCAACAACATGGACCAGACCGTCGTCGGCCATGACGACATCACCGCGACCGCGACCGTTACGACCTTCCCCGACATGACGCCGGAGCAGCTCGGACAGGTTCTCCATGAAATCGAGAGCTCAGAGGAGCTGGTGTACGTGCAGCGGGTGAAGGTCTCTCCGCAGCGGCGCGGCAGCAATTTTGAGGTCGAAGTAACCCTGGTCACCTACCGACGCGAGGCAGGCTGACGATGTCACGAATGCTGCGAACGGCGGGATACAGCGGGCTCTTCGTGCTCGTGTTGGTTATTGGCATCCGTATCACGTTTCCGAAGCGTATCCTCGCGTACGCGGCTGAAGCACAGTTGGAACGGGCGCTGGGCTTCAAGAACAACGTCACCGTAGGCAGCGCCGGACTTCGCGGCATCGCAGGAGTTCGACTCCGCGACGTCACGATTCAGCCTCACGCGCGACCCGGCGGCAGCCGACCGCTGCCGATGACCATTGAGGACACCCGTGCCTCGGCGGGCCTGCTCTCGTTGATCCGCCGACGCCCGAGGGTGAAGCTGGACACCCACGTCGCCGGCGGACGAATCGTCGCTCGCCTGCGCCCGGAGAAAGGCGATGCGCGCAGCATCGACGTTGAAATCCATGACATTGACCTTCGTCAGGTGACCCTGCTCGCCGGCCGTCTGGGCATGCCCTACCGCGGCACCGTCCGCGGAACGATCAACCTCGGCTTCAACGATGAAGGCGCCCTGTCTACGGGCAACCTGGACATGAACCTGCTGAACGCGGCATTCGGCCCCGGCGAAATTCCCAACAGCCGACTGCCTGCCGCTGCGCAGCGCTTTTACACCGGAAACGTCCCCTTCGATGAGCTCAACCTCGGACAGCTCCACATCCGCGGTCCCATCGAGGGCGGCATCCTCACTACCGACACGTTGCGCGTGGGGGGCGGTGACGTACAGATCGACGGCAGCGGCAGCATCGCCTTTCGCCCGCGCATCACAGAATCACAGCTGAGCCTGACGATGAGCCTCGGAATCAACCCGGAATGGATCGCTGAATCAGAAATCGGCGGCATGATCGGACAGGTTCCCGAGCTCCGGCTCGCGACCGCAGGAGGTCACCTGACCTTCTCACTGACCGGCCCTTTGAATCGGCCGCAGTTCAGGCCGGGAAGCGCGAACGCCGTGCGCCCCGGACGCGGACGGTCCGGCGCCGCGAGACGCCCTCGGCGGTGAGCGCGTTGACAACGCTCCGCTGCGCCGCGTAAATCTACGCGGCGGAAGCATCAAAAGATGACACCAGCTGCCGACAGGCAGAACACCGGCTATCAAGGCCTTCAGAATCTCGGAGCACGCGAATGAGCGCACACGCAGACGGTTCACGCCTGAATATGGGCGATGCAATTTCAACCGGCATCAACCAGTACACCTCGAATATCGGAAAGTTCATCCTGATCGGCTTCGTCGGTACCTTCGCGCTCGGCGTCGGCGGCTGGGGTGGCTTTGTAAACGTCGCCATGAAGCACAACCGCGGCGAAGAAGTAGAAGTCGGAGACGTGCTCTACCCCTTCAAACGCTTCGGAGATTTCTTCATCCCGGCCCTGCTGATCGGTCTTGCCGCCTGCCTATGCTACGTTCCGGGGATCATCCTGGCGACGCGCTGGTACTACGCATATCCGATCATGATTGAGACCGGCTGCGACTGGAAGACCGCTACCGCGCAGTCCAAGTCCATCGTCGAGGGACACGGCTGGGCTACCTTCGCGATGATGCTTGTCGCCGGGTTTATCGGACGCTTCTTCGCGCCCTTCACATCGATGATCAGCGGCACAGCACAGCGCGCTGCCTGGGAACAGGTCAATGGCGGAGGCGGCATGGACGCCGGCCCGCAGGCGCTTCCCGGTCAGCAGCAGAGCTGGGGCGGCCCTGCACAGCAGCAGCCCGCGCAGCAGCAGAGCTGGGGACAACAGCCCGCGCAGGAACAGGCACCCGCGCAGCAGCAGAGCTGGGGGCAGCAGGCCGCACAGCAGCAGGGCTGGGGACAGCAGCAGGCGCCCGCACAGCAGCAGAGCTGGGGACAGCAGCAGGCGCCCGCACAGCAGCAGAGCTGGGGACAGCAGCCCGCGCAGGAACAGGCGCCCGCACAGCAGCAGAGCTGGGGAAGCGCAACGGACGCGGCGGGAGCCGCAAATGACGCAGCAGCGCACGCCAGAACTGTGCTCGCAACGCCGCAGGATCACGCAGAAGCCGCAGCCTCGGTTGTAGGTGCAGAGACGGTCGAAGCAGCGAACAACGCAGAGGATGCTGTTGTCGAGACCGCGACACAGTCGACGACGGACAACCCGGATGAGATCGTCCGCGGCAAGACTGTCGCCATGAGCACCTTCGACTTCGACAAGCTGCTCGAAGAACGAAAGAACAAGGACGAGTAGGCAGATTCCGCGACCGCGGTCAGCCGGGACAGGCACAGAAGTAGCGCCGCAACGTGGCCGTTGCTATTTAGTGTCCTGAGCATGAAGAGCACCACAACATGGCGCACGCAGGACGCCCGGGCACGATGTGCGCGGGCGTATGTCGTTTCGCTGGTCCTCTGCGCCCTCGTTCTGCTCCACGCCGGCACCGCCCTCGCCTACCATGGCCTTTTCGCTTTCTTCGACGCCGCGATGGTCAGCCAGCGGGAACACTATGTCGTGCACGTCGCCGCAGAGGCCGGAACCGTCAACGCCGTCCAGCGAGCCGCACTTCACGCAAACGCTCCGCGTGACCCGCGGGTGCTCGATGGTGCCGCCGAAGCCGCCGGAAGAGAAGAGTTCGATCAGGCACGGGCGATGGCAGAGCGCGTGTTGGAAATCGATCAGACGGCACCCGTACGAGTCCGTGCCCACGACATCGCCGGGTACTCTGCGATGCGCACCGACTCACAAGCTGCCATCGAGCACTTCAACGCGGCGATAGCCACGAGCGCAGAGCTCGGCTCTGATGACGCGGACGCAGACTCGCAGCTCCGCGCACCGTGGCGTGCCCTCTGGCTGGCTCGGCTGGCCTTTGCCGCAGGCGACTTTGAAACCGCTCACGCACAGGCATCCGCTGCCGAGGACGGCCTGGACGGGCGTCTGGCCTGGCACGAGGCGCGTTGGCTGAGCGCACGCGCCGCTGTGAACACCGACGAAGCGGGCTCTCACAGAACGCTGAGCCGGCTGCTTGAGACCTACCCCGAGTATCCACGTCGCGACGCGGCGATCGTAGAATTGGCGGCGCACCTATACCGAGCGGGCCATGTCAGTGAGGCGGCAACCTCTCTGGATGAACTCTGCTGGGAGCGACCCTGGACCGCAGCCGCACAGCGTGCCGAAACGCTCTTCGAGAGCTCAGCGGAGCTTCACGAGAGCCGACGCAACCGCACTGCTGAAGAGCGCCTTGAGCGCGCCGGCGACCTGCGCAGCAGGCGGCACTGGGCGGTGGCGCGTGCCGCCCTGATGTCCCTGTACAACGACACCGCAGATGGCGACGCGAGCCTTCGGAACCGCATCCGCTTCCAGCTCGCGGTCAATGCCTACGAAGCAGACAACTATGAAGAAGCGCGCAACTGGCTCGACACTATCGCCGGCGCCGACGACACCGGCCTGGATGCTCGCGCCCTGGCACTCTGGCGTGCCCGCACGCTCAGCCGCCTTGATCAGGAGAGCGACGCCCTTGCCCTACTCGTGGCGTATTACGACGCGTATCCGTCGAGCGAAGCGGACCGGGTGATCGGCGAATTCGCGTGGGACTTCGGACTCTACGATGAAGCAGCGGCGCGGATGGGCAACATCGGGACAGAGCGCGGTTGGACCAGCCGCTTCAACCGAGCGTTCATCCACTTTCTACTCGGTGACTGGGCGGCCGCCGAGGCAGCCTTCGAAGCGCTGGCCGCGTCAGGGAACGCCCACACACGCGGCAAGTGCCGTTATTGGCAGGCCCGGGCGATGCAGGAAGCCGGACGGGACGCCGACGCGGCCGCCCTCTTTCAGCGAGTCGCCGACGAGCGACAACGCGACTGGTACGGGCTTCTCTCTACCAGCCGCCTCGCTGAGATGAACGAAGCTGGCGCGCCCGCGAACCACCGTTCGGCCGATGCCGCACCGGCCATCAACGACCGACCGGGGCGCATCCATTGGTCCGGTGTCCATGATCCACGTATCCTTGATTTTGAGTACCTGGACGCGATGCCCGAGCACAGCTTTCGTCCCTACCACCCCGAGGCACAATCTGAGGTGGGGCTGCACGAGTTCGCTGAACGCTGGCGTCATGTCTTTCCGGATGCGGACCTGGCGGTCGCCCTGTTCGACGTCGGCGCGGTAGAAAGCGCCCGCGTGGTCTTTCGCGAGATTGCCGCTGAATACGGTCTCATCGTCGAAGCTACCGCTGCCGGCGCGCGGCCCTCGGGGCGCCGACCGATCACCCTCGACTCCCACCGTTGGGAGCACTGGATCGACAATCGTCGTGAGGCACGCGGCTACTACGGTATCGAACTCAGCGAAGACCGTTTTCCCATCCCCACAGATCGGCGCGCCCGCCGCGCACATGGGGAGCGTCAGGAGACGATATATCGCCGCGCCGACGAGATTCGACCTGACCTCGTCGGTGCACTGCAGGAACTGAACGACCATTACATCGTCCGACGAATGATGGTCCGAAGCGCCGGCCTCAGCGGAACCGGCGATATCAGCGCTGAACGCAGCGACTGGCTCGCAGCGTACCCCAGGGCCTACGGTTGGACGACCCGGCGCTACGCCGCCAGGTACAATCTCAACCCGTTCCTGATGTGGTCGCTCATCATCGTTGAAAGCGACATGAACCCCGACAGCGTGTCTGTGGCGGACGCGTACGGGCTGATGCAGGTGATACCAAAGACGGGGGAGCTCGTCGCCCTCGACACCGGCGTTGAGGACTTTGGAATCCACGACCTGATCGATCCGGAGCCTGCCATCGAATACGGTAGCTGGTACCTCGCGCAGCTTGTCGAGAAGTTCCACGGCCAGGAGGCGCTCGCGATGGTCGCATACAACGCCGGCCCGCATCAGGTGGCACGGTGGCTGGACTGGCGCGGCGACGGAATGCCCCTGGATGCCTTCATCGAGACCGTGCCATTCGAAGGCGCGAGCGACTACCCGAAGAAAATCCTACGCCACCTGGCTGCGTATCAGGAGCTCTACTTCGGTGAACGGGCGCTCTACATCGGCAACCGCCTGGACGCGACGTACGAACGCAACATCCACTACTGAGCTGAACCTCACCGGCGCAGTGAGTGCCGCCGCCGGATTCCGACTCGAATCGACCCGGGCTCCCGACGCTTATTAGCGCCGCAGCGCCGCGCGGCCGGGAAAGAATGCGTTGGCACCAAGCTCCTCTTCGATACGAAGGAGCTGGTTGTATTTTGCCACCCGGTCGCTCCGGCACAGGCTTCCGGTCTTGATTTGTCCTGCGTTGGTTGCGACCGCAAGGTCACTGATCGTCGTGTCAGCGGTCTCGCCGGAGCGGTGCGAGATTACCGTCGTGTACTGGTTTCGCTGTGCAAGTGAGACGGTCTGAAGCGTCTCACTCAGCGAACCTATCTGGTTCACTTTGACGAGTATACTGTTTGCGATCCCGCCTTCGATTCCCTTCTGCAGTTCGCTGACGTTGGTGACGAAGAGGTCATCACCAACCAGTTGCACGGAGCCACCCAGTTGCTCGGTCATCGTCTTCCAGCCGGCCCAGTCGTTCTGGTCGAGACCGTCTTCGATGCTTACGATCGGGTACTTGCCGCAGAGGTCGGCGTAGTATCCGACGAGGGCTTCGCTTGACAGCACGCGCCCTTCTCCTTCGAGATTGTAGACGCCCTTTGCTGCGTCGAAGAACTCCGACGAGGCAACATCAAGCGCGAAGACAACCTGATCGCCGAGAGAATAGCCTGCCTTCTCGACGGCAGCCGAGATGACCTCAAGCGCCGCCTCGTTTGACGGAAGATTCGGCGCGAAGCCGCCCTCATCGCCAACCGCCGTGGACAGATTTCGGTCGTAGAGAACCTTCTTCAGCGCGTGAAAGATCTCGGCACCGGCCCGCAGGGCCTCCCGGAACGTGTCGAAGCCAACCGGCATCACCATGAACTCCTGCAGATCGACGCTGTTGTCCGCGTGAGAGCCGCCATTGATGATGTTCATCATCGGCACGGGCAATGTGCGCGCCATCGGTCCGCCCATGTAGCGGTACAGAGGCATGCCGAGGTTGTCTGCGGCAGCTCGCGCGGCAGCCATACTGACGCCGAGAATCGCGTTGGCACCGAGCTTCGCCTTGTTCGGTGTACCGTCAAGGGCGAGCATCGCGGAGTCGAGTGAGAGCTGATCTCCCGCATCCATGCCGACAATCTCAGCGGCGATGTGGTTGTTGACGCTGTGCACCGCTTTCGTGACGCCCTTGCCCAGGTAACGCCCGCTGTCTCCGTCGCGCAGCTCAATGGCCTCACGTTCGCCGGTCGACGCGCCGGACGGGACCGCCGCGCGCCCGAAACCGCCGCTGTTGAGATAGACGTCGACCTCTACGGTCGGGTTGCCGCGTGAATCGAGGATTTCGCGCCCACGTACATCAATGATTTCCATTCCTTTCTCCGCCATTGTCGCGGCCGCGCCGCGACACGAGATTGAATCCTACGTTGATCAGATACCCTGAGCGGTCGACGGCCCAGGCTCCGACAGTCTTGTCGACGGAATCCAGGGCAAGCATGACCTCGAAGGGCAGGTTGAAAAAGCTGCGATGCAGCATTTGCACGCTGGACGCAAGGCGGCCGCTGATCCCTTCTCTCATGGTCGCCCAGCCCACGACTCCCATGCCTTCGCCGATGCGAGAAGCCCGGTTGTTTAGCAGGCGCCAGTCGTCCGCGAGCTCCGTCGCGAAGTCCGCGTCGACGTCGCCCTTCATGAGGCTTGAGAAGCCGCGCACCTCGACGAAATCGCCGTTGGGCCCCTGCCAGGCACCGCCGAGCAGGAGGGCCGCCTGCCGCGTGTGGGGCGCGTGCAGGGCCGCGTAGACCAGCTCCTCAATGACATCGGCCCAGACGTAGAGCGCGGCGCCGTCGCCGCGGCGTGCGCCCATTCGTCGAACCTGGTGGGTTGCCGAGGGATAGACCGGAGTACGCAGGCCTCCGGTGTCGCGCGCAGGTGTTCCTTCATCGCTCATCGGGACTCGTATGCATGATTGCGCGGACCGGGCGGCGCCAGGTGCCTACTGTGCATCAGCCTCAGGAGTTGCGAGGCCCGGGTTGAGTACTCGGCGTGCCACCGCCGAGATCTCGCACGTGGGCTCCAGCTCACCGTTCGGCGTCACCGTCCACGTGACCGAACGCGCTTCACCGCCTTCGGTGTAGCGGTACTCGACGTTGCACGTCGTGCAGCCGTCGGGATTGATGTTCCAGCCGGTGTACTCGATCTCGCCGCCCTCTGAGCGCTCTGCCAACAACACGCCCACTGCTTCTGAGAGCCGCTCGTCAGCAAGTACGTATCGAAGCGCACGACGCATCGGGTTGGACTCGCGGGACGGGAGCGTCGTGAGATCGCGCATGGACTGGGGGCGAATGTCGACGACTCGGTCGGCGGCAACGGAGGCGCCGGCAGCCGTGACTTCGCTCGCCATCAGGTTGATCGCCTTGAACTCTGAATTGCTGACGTTGACTTCCCACTGCGCGACTCGGACGCGGCCCGCTTCGCTCCACTGAAAGGACGCATGGTACACTGCGGAATTGCCGCCGATGAGACGCTCCGGAACGATAACCCAGCCGAGCAGTTCCAGATCCGACGATCGCCGCTCGCGTCCTGCGAACCAGGTCAGCAACGCGCTACCGAGGCGAACTCCGCCGTCGAAGCGATGGTTCGTCAGCGCGATCAAGACCTCGTCAGAGCGGTTCATCTGAAACTGGGCGCGACGGCCTGCGGCGGTACCGGCGAACTCCGCCAGCGCGTTCGCCGCGATGACGCCCGTCGAACCCTCCGGCTTCGGACCGTCCTCGTCCAGCTGCACCAGCCATCGGGGTCCCACCGTCACGCCATACACGTCGGTCGCCCACCGCACCCAATACAG